>JAPLRP010000039.1 GCA_026399095.1 Methylococcales bacterium
CAAGGGGAGTCGATGCGAAAAAAAATGAATTCCTTGACTCAAGTTGAACACTTAGAGTAAAAATTCACTTCCATCGATGCGTTAGCTTTTAGGTGTTCAAGTCCATCAGAATTGGTGTTCAAATTAATCAGAATACGCACCAGCGACCCAGAAGCAAGGACAGCCTGACAACATAAAGCCAATGGAGCTTTAACGGTTTCCTGTAGCGCCTGTGCTGCCTTGCCTAATATGTCGCCTAGTGCTTCGACCGGATAAGTTTCCGCTGCTGGCAATGGAGCGCGTAGTGGTTCGGGTTCATAAGTAGCAGGATTGCCATTAAAAAACTGATCTCTTTTATCATCCAAACTCATTGCCTCACCTCGCGGACAATTTCATTAATAGTATTTTCAGCGAGAATTACTCTGGATAAATCATCATGCGATAAATCCTCTTTTGCCAATAGCTGCCTAATACCCATACTTAAAATGACGACCTCAAACGCTAACCGATCAAACAACTCGTATTTATTAAATCTCGGTGGTTTAGTGCCTTTTTGATAGCTTGGGTTTTCCGGCATTAAATCGCTTAACTCAAGGCCAACCGCTGCAACGATATCTGATACCTGGCATCCACTAAAACAGTGTATTAATATTTTCCCGTCGTCGGTTTGCTTAATAGCTAGGCTCGGTGACTTATCAGGATGAGCAGGACAACATGCCAGCCATTTCCCTTGACCGTTAGACTTAACCTTGTCCAATTTAGAAAGAAGATTATCTATTACCATAACAACCTACCCGCCAATGATAGGTATTGAAGCAATTTAACCAGTTTGGCTTTAAGTCTGGATAGGGTAAAATGATCTTGCTGTTTTCTGATTACGCCACGGTTCGCAGCCGTGGTTTTCATGCCGCACCGCCTCTTAATGCCTCAAGTTCAATAACCAATAACTTAATATCAGCTTCCGACATACCAGCAATACGCGCTTGATTGATTGCCTGAATCTCATTAGCAGGCCATGCCACTCGATCACCGCCAATGCTAACGGGCTTGGTCAATACGCCTTTTTTAATGTCACGATAAAGAGTTGATCTCGTTTTGCCCATAGCGGCTTCGACTATGGGACGACGATATAAATGATTAATTTGGGGGGTAATAATGCTTGTTAATGCCATTTGTATTCCTTGTTAAGGTATACGCCCTTGTGGGATTACTAGGGCATGGCGTGCAGTTTGTGCGATTTAGAAAGTAAAAAAAATGTCCTTTTGTTCCGCATCATGATGGTTTGCAATAAATCATGATATTTTGCAATAGTTCATTTTATTTATCAGGCGGGGTGGGCATCATCTTTGCCAGACGCCTGTCAGTTACAACTATTCCAGCTCTTTTTGCCGCTGCGGCTCTCGCTGCGGTTAGGGTTTTATAGTTTGGTATTTCTTCAATAAAATACTTATTAGCAATAACCCATTTTTTATTACTTTCTGTCGATCTATTTTTTGCACCTCTTTGGTATTTATTTAATTTTTCTTGCATTATTTTATTAAGAAAAACGTCCTCTTCTTTGGAATCTTTCCGACCCCGATACATACCAAGTAGTTCACTTGATAGCGCCATTGATTCTATGGAGCTTACTGTATCACCGTTTTTAAAATCTAACAGACTGGAGACACATGACATAAGAGTAAAAGATAGTAGTTGCTCATTAAATGTTGGCTCTTTATTTTCATGAAGAGAGAGAACAAGCTCTTTTTTACTCTCGTCTTCTATTAATTCGCTTAAAAATCTCTTTTCATTAGCTATATACAAAGCTGACCTAATACGCGCAATTTCGTCTTTGTTATCGCCTGCAAGCTCACTTATTTCATCCTTTATAGATATAAGCTGCCTTTTATTAGATATTAGAAAGGCCTTAGTAATTTCATATTTTGTAATTTCTGTGATTTCAGCAACTAAAGCGCTTATTTCTTGCTCACTAACAGCGTACTTTTCTTGCTGAGTTCTAAAATATTCGGCTTCTTCTTGTAAGGTATTCAATCAACACTCCATTAAGGTGTAATCATTACGAGGGGGATAACCGGAAACAAGGTAATGAATCTTGCTTATCACGCTGCAGGCGCTATCCGGTTAATTGATTATATCGCTTTTCTAAAGGTAGTTTGTATTGATGCTTTTATGGGCGTTACATTCCAATCCTTGCCAGCCTCGCAGGTGGTTAAAAAATCATCCCATAACTGTAGAGCTTCTTTTCTATCCTCAAGGTAATCACCGCGATCATAAACGCCATCCATATCCGGTATTTTATGATTCAAACACCGCTCGCTAACAAACCGATCTACACCAATATATTTTGCGCATAAGTGCGTTTTCATAGTGGCTCTAAAATCATGGATAGTGAAGTTTTCAACGTCCATCAAAGGGAATAGCCAGTCTTTAATCGGCTTGTTTAAGTAGCTTTCGCAGGCATGGCCGTTTTTTGTTTTTCTTCTGCTCATACTAGGTATTAAGTACAAACTATCATCAATATGATTCTGCATAAGCTCTACAACAATGTTATAGGCAGATGATGATAGTGGTATATCTATCTTCAACTCTTTCTTAGTTTGTAATTTTGAGATGTGCCAGACTCGATTTATTAAATCAAAGTCATCACGCTTGGCTTTTAATAATTCGGTTTTTCTATTGCCCAATAACAATAATAACTTTGTGCATAGGTAATGACGTCGTGTGAATTTCTCACAATCCCTCATAGCTTTAAACAATAGGGTTAATTCTGCGTGTGTTAAATACCGATCTCGACTTGTTTCTTTTCCGCCAGCATCCGAAGTATCAAAGGCAAAGGCTGGATTGTTTTTTATTATTTGTCGCTTGATTGCATAATTAAAAATTTGCTTCGTCATCGCCAAAACGTCACTTGCTGTCGTTGGTGCGGTCTTTTTAATAATGTTTAGCATGGTAGAGATGTGCATAGGCTCGACCGCATCAATGCGTAGTTTGCCAATAGCCGGTATCAGATACTTATTAAGGCTTAAGCGTTTTGCATGTGCTGACTTTAATTTACCGGCAACATTACACTCAAACCATTCATCAACCAACTGGTAAACAGTTTGCGCGGATTTATCAGCAATAGCTTTTTTTATCGTTTCCTGCTTAAGCTCGCGTTTTTGTGTTGCTGGATTATTGCCTTTTTTTATTTCGACTCTATGCGACATTGCGGATAATCTCGCAGAGCTTAACGAGGTATCAGGATAAGCACCTAAAAATACTTTTTGCTCTATTTTCGCGATCTTGAAGCGTAAAAACCAAACAGGGTTTTTATCAGTGGCACGGTATCTTAAATATAAATTATCGCCATCTGCTTTGGCATCAAAACGAATGTTATTTTTAATCCAGTAGCGAATTTCTTTGTCTTGTATCTTAGCCATACTTATAAGCCATGTTCAGTTAAAAAAAGGGTACGCGCTAGGGTACACTTAAAACACGGGCTTGTAAAATACAGCTTGAAACAGTGTGGGAATGTAAATGCTTTAAATTAGAGGGTTGCAGGCTATTTTGTGGGATGCTCTGGGATTGCTAAAAACAGTCATCCTTATTATTTTGCAGAGCATGGGTTGATGTCTTAGCCTTCTATTAAATACTTTTTAAACTACTCTCTGATTAAAAATCAAAAATTACCTTAAAATTAATCATCTCGTAATCGAACTGCAAGTACATCACAATCGGCATGATGCAGAACCCCATTAGCGGTTGATCCGAGTATCAAAGCCAATCCATGTCGACCATGAGAACCGAGGACAATTAAATCAACCTTATTTTCTTTAGCAACTCTTACTATTTCTGTCTTGGGACTTCCCATTTCCAGCCATAAGTTGTCTTCTGTAACATCTAACTTTTGAGCTAATTTACCTAACCTTTTTTTTGCCTCAGCCATCAACTCAGTTGTTAAATCCATATTAAATGGAATATCAGCACCATAACCAGCATCTATAATCGGCACACTATCCACAACATGAATAATGCTGAAATTTGCCTGATATGTAGTCGCTAAATCCCTAGCTCTATTAGTAACAGCCTCACAGTGCTCGAAAAAATCAACCGCAAGTAATATATGTTCATAGTTTTTCATACTTCACTCCTATTTAACACCAGCAACCTCAGGGAATAACAAAGCCATAACTTGATAAGATCCTAAAAGATATAAAAAAGCCAAGCCCAAACTAAAACTTAAAGTTTTTTCCAAAACCTTACTGATAATATAGCCTGTAACTGCCCAATTCCAACCCATTAAAGCCAACATAACCAAAAGTACTAATAACCCTCCACGTCCTATTTCCATTGAGGCCATGCCTGGCAGGGCAAAAAAACTGATCATTGCATCTGTTCCCAATACAGCTGAAAGTCCTTGATAAAGTCGCCCTAACTTTCCAGTCATGTACAACATGATCCAGACAAATCCTGCGACCATAAAAATATCAACCATTATCTGCAACAAGACACTAAAAGTATCGTAATGTATACTTAACATAAATACACGAATGACAACATAGACAATAAACAATAATCTCAACAGCCATAAAGAATAAGGTAAATCCTGAGGTCCCTTTTTGAACCGGCAAATATCAAATAATAGTATTATAATTTCATACATTAACTTCACCTCATTATATAAATAATACAAGGTTAAAACCGTTTCAGGTTATTAATACTTTAAATTGATACTCTATGGCAATATTCCGTTGAGAATTGGCGGTCATCAGATTATTTCAATCTTATATCGTCACTCAGCACTTTCAATCTTTTCTTCAGCTTCCATCCACGCCGTTTCTGCTTCGTCTAAAGCTTTATCAACTTGTACTTTTTTTTCCAATAATTGCTTTAAGCGAACTTTTTCTGATTCTGCATAAATATCAGGATCAGCCAATTGATGTTCCAATTGACGCTGTTCATTATGATATTTTTCAACAGCAATTTCAGCTTTTTTTAAAGCATCAAACAATGGTTTATGTTTTTGTCTGCGGTCAGCATCCAACTTTCGTTGATCTTTACGGGACACCACAGGTGCAGTCTCAGTTGCCGTTTTATCGTCCACTCTTTTCTGTTCAGTCAACCACAGTCGATAATCATCAAGATCACCATCAAAAGGCTGCACTTTACCGCCAGCAACCAATAGTAACTGATCTGTAACCGAGCGCAATAAATGCCTATCATGCGACACTACCACAATAGCACCTTGATAATCTTGTAAGGCCACGCTCAAAGCATGACGCATTTCCAAATCCAGATGATTGGTGGGCTCATCCAAAAGCAACAGATTTGGATTTTGATAAACCAGTAACGCCAATACCAAGCGGGCTTTTTCACCTCCAGAAAAAGGTTTTACCGCATCTAAAACCTTATCACCCTGAAAATCAAAACCACCTAAAAAACTGCGTAAATCTTTTTCAGTCGCTTGTTTATCCAGCTTTTGTAAATGCCATAATGGACTCTCATCAAGTTGCAACTGCTCCAATTGATGCTGGGCAAAATAACCTATTTTTAAAGCATCTGCTTCCTGTCTTTTGCCCGACAAAGGCAGCATATCACCAGCCAACACCTTAATTAAACTGGACTTTCCTGCACCATTCGGACCCAACAAACCAATACGATCACCCGGCGAAATCGATATCCCTGCTCGCTTGATAACACAGCTTGATCCATAACCAATATCCACCTTATCTAGCGAAAGTAAAGGATTAGGCATCTTTTCAGGCTTTGCAAAACTAAAATCAAACGGCGAATCAACATGCGCCATTGCAATTAGTTCCATACGCTCAAGCGCCTTGATACGGCTTTGTGCTTGCCGTGCTTTAGTCGCTTGAGCTTTAAATCGATCGACAAAACTCTGAATATGGGCAATTTCGCGTTGTTGTTTTTGATAGGCTGATTGTTGCTGGGCTAACTTCTCGGCACGCATTTTTTCAAAGGCAGAATAATTACCAGTATATATTTCGGCTTTATTTTGTTCGATATGGACAATGTGATCGGTGATAGTATCGAGAAAATCCCTATCATGAGAAATCAACATCAATGTACCGGGGTATATACACAACCAATCCTGCAACCAGATAACTGCATCTAAATCCAAATGGTTAGTTGGTTCATCTAGTAACAACACATCTGATCGACACATCAGAGCTTGCGCCAAATTAAGACGCATCCGCCAACCACCGGAAAATGAACTGACCGCATTATGCTCTTGATCAGCAGAAAAACCCAAACCATTCATTAAGCGCGATGCCCTTGCTTGCGCAGTATAACCACCAATAATATCAATAGCGGCATGAAGCTCAGCCTGTTTTAAACCGTTGTCTGCAGCCTCTGCTAACTTTAACTGCTCTTGTAACCGCCTTAACTCCTGATCACCATCAATAACATAATCAATGGCCGAACTCGCTACCGCTGGAGTTTCTTGGGCAACATGCGCTATCTCCAGATTGGGCGGCATTGAAAAATTGCCCTCATCCAAATGCAGCTCATTTTTAACAAGCGCAAATAAACTGGATTTACCCGCACCATTGGCACCAGTAAAGCCGACATTTTGACCTTTATGAATAGTGAAAGTAGAATTAGCAAACAGCACCCGCACACCGCGGCGCAGAGCTATATTTTTAAAGTTTAGCATTAAAGTTCAAGATAAAATATTCAAAACATATGGATTTAAGTCCTAGCTTTGCGTGACAGCAATCAAACAAGCTAAAAATCACCTTCGAAAAACACGAAAGACTAAATAGAAAAGGTTACTAGTACGTAGCTTAACTAATTTTTTTACATATTTCGTGCCTTTCGCGGGCAAATAGCTTTTATAAGTATTAAGGTAATTAAACAGCTTTATGGCGCAAACTTATATTGACCAAAGACCAGCCACCAAAAAACATATTAATACCAAAAAACAAACCTAATAACCAATCTGCGGTACCTGGCCAACCCGCCCAAACTACTAATGCCAAAATCAAAGCCGTTATCCCGCTAAAAAGAACAAAACCCCAGTGCGCCAGTGGCCGCATCAGGAATGCAAAAGAAATTTTAGCGATACCTTCCAAAGCAAAAAACAACGCCATTAGCATTGTTAAGGTTAGCATTCCATCCAACGGTTGCGTCAAAAAAAGATAGCCAATAATTGCTTGTAAAAGCCCCATAAAAAGCCACAAACCAAAACCAGGCATACGGAAAAAAAACAAAGCCCGAACGATAAGAAATATACCACCAAATAAGAGAATCCAACCCAATGCAACAACTATGGCTACAGTAAAAAACTGAGGTACAATTATTGCAATAATCCCCAATATAATAAGTAAAATACCTTCGGCCAAAAATAACTTCCAATGCGTTTGGAAATACTCCTGCATTTGCTGTTGGATATGTTTAATTTCAAGTGTAGTACTTTCTAAGTTGTTCATCGTTTCTACTCATAAATGTTGGGTAATTGACCTGTAGCAAAATTTCAGGCGTTCTTTATAATTTACAACTGCATTGAACCTTTTAGAGATATTTCTTCTGTTCTCTGGGACTTATTGTATACCAACTTGTCATTATAATAGCTTGATAATAAAGTATGACTTATTAGTCTATTAATTTTTTGACAGCCGTCAAAATGCATGAAACCAAACAATCAATCGTAAAAGTTGTGTAGCATTAACAGGCATAAAAAAACCGCACAGAATAAATCCAGTGCGGTTGGCAAACTTTACTTAATTACTATTAAGTATCGCTACCTTCTTCTTCATAGGGGTCTTCATCGATAGTAGCTGGACAAGTAAACAACATGCCGGGGGTTGCACTGGCGCTGTTTGCACTCTCGTTTATAAACAAGCTACCACCAGGCAGTGTATCACTCTCAACTTTAACCACTAAAGTGTGAATACCAGGAACCGCTTTGTTAAAATTAAATTCAAAGCCCCCATCACCAACATTGTTAGTCGTAAAAGAAGCAGTATTAGCCGCACCCGGCGCAACATCATTCAACACAGTAGTTACTTTAAACTTTTGGTTTATTTGATTTGAGTGTTCAAGATTACCTTTAACGCTGACTATCCCATTAGAAAAGCAATCCACGATAACAAAACTACGCGTTGAATCAAGCTTTTGTCCTTTATCATTTCCTACCCAAGCTTCCAAGCGTTCAATTTCGACTCCACTATCTTTAATGGCTTTAACTGTTGGCTTAGTAACCGGTTCAAAATCAGCCTTAACCAAAGGTACCACTGATGCCAACAATAAGCCAATAAATCCGGCTATTGTTACAACATTTTTCTTGCTAAATCTTTTTTTCATGAGGTCTTCTCGCTTATTCATGTTTTATTTTTTTGGGACACTTTACAAAGCATCGCTATTTTGACTTCTTTAAATTGCCTGACCGTACAATCTGCATTTGCTAAATAGCTGTTAGGGTAACTTACTTTAAAGCGACCCAAACAAACTAGCAATAGTTATAAGTATCTTACCAGTCAACTTGCATGCGTGTTTCAAACATATCAAGCTGGGCACCATTAAATGCTTGGCCTTGTGTAGTACCAGGCTTTGAACCACCCTGTGCATAAGTCATCTGTGTCGCAGTATTAATGTCTAATGCATGGATATAGTTAGCCGATACCCGCAAATGTGAATGAGGAAACCAATTAATGCCGCCCTTAACCGTTGATGCCGAACCACCCAACGCACCACCAGAGTTTAAATTCATGTGATCATAACCAGCCGCCAACTCCCAAGCGCCCCAACCACCGTTCATATCAAAGTTACGAGTGGGCTTAATACGATCCCAAGCACCGGTTTTAGCTTTATAATTACGCGAATCATTGGTTAAAAAGTATGTCACATAGCCATAATAACCATCCAAAGCTGCATTGTTATAGCCTTTACCCGTCACATTCGTTTGTATATATTCGCCTTGCGCTGAAAACTTATTATAAACTAACGCTGACTCAGCTCCAAAACGCGTCAAATTATCAGCGACACGAGCATTTGGATTGCCTTGCGCACCTGAAGACGTTAAATTACCGGTATTTAAAATCGAACTACGATCTACGTTACCTCCTAGGCCATTTGCAAAAATAACACCACCATTACTGTAATTACCAGCAGTTGAGTAATTATTATTAATGTTAATGAAAGACCCCGAAGCACCGACATGTAAGAATTTATTTTTGCTTTGAAACCAAGGCGTACCCGTTAAACGAGTATTAACTTCCCAACCGGTATCACCGCCACCACCATTACGATTGACACCACCATTAGTATTAATGGCACTTCCCGTACTAGCCGTTAATGAGTTATTACCGTAAGCGTTATAACCACCCACACCTTCAGTTTGCAAAGATGAGCCTATTTGCCAGCGATCAGTTGCATAGTTAGCACCAATACCCACTTTATAAGTGTTGAGGTTATCAACAAAGGTATTAACCGCCATGTTACGCTCAATAAATGTCGTATAACGGTTACTGGTTGCTTCTTCCAAGCTGAAGGGCTCTTTAAAAGCACCGACTTTAACTGAAAACGGGTTGGAAAAATTATATCGAATAAAGGCATCGGTAATACCACCCGCATTTAAACCATTGCCGCGTGTAAAATCGTATTCAAATTTATAATCAGTCTTTTTAAAGAACGTACCTTCAATACCTAAACGGGCACGGCGTAACGCTACACCATCATCTAAACCAGCTGGTAAAAAAACAGCTGGAGAGCCGTTAACAACAGGGTCACAAGTTGGGCAAGATGGAACTTGAGGTATACTTTGAAACGATCCACCGTTTGGAGTTGTTAAGTTCTGATCATTAATCTGTGAATCAACCTGCATACGTCCGTTTATACCTGCCGAGAAATTACCATCCTTGGTAGCAAAATGAATACCATCTTTAAGACTAATATGCGCTGACTCTGGACTGTTAGCTTCTGCGGCATACTCTGAAAGTGCTTTAATTTCGTTGGTTTTTAAGGCTAAATCTTCCTTAATGGCAGCTACTTCCGCTTGTGTTGCTGCGGGGACAGCCGCTTTAGCAGGTACATCATCGACTTTTTGGAATGAACCCATGAGCTCCCGACCACGACCGGGCTCTGCATAAATCTGCTTGGTTTTAGTGTCCACATAAAGTTCCATCGCAAAGGCGCTGAATGATGCACTTGCACCTAATGTGGCGGCAATTGCCAGAGTTAATCTAGAGAATTTCATTTTCTGCTCTCAGTTGTTATCAAAAAATACTGAGGCAAGGATAATAGAAAATAATTACAGTTATGTGACAGAAATATTACAGATATGTGACAACAGGCAATTTAGTTGCTTCGTTACAAAAACAAAAAAACAGACCCTTTCTTACTTATTGATTTTAAAGAAAAAATAATTTCTTAATCCATTCTCTTTTTAACAACATTTATTCCAAATAACTGGCGTTTAAGCTATTGATACTCATAAACACGGTACCCTTAAACCAAACAATAACTTTGGGCAATAAAAATAACGGCTAAAAACTAATTAGTTAAAACCATGATTGGCTTCTATTTGATACTAAACTATTATAGCGCCCAATTAAAAATCGGGCGCCGGTCTAGCTGTTGTTATTTGCTTGCTGGCTCTGCAGCTGGAGCAGCAACAGGTGCTTCAACAGCTACTGGTGCCGCTACTTCTGCAGGAGCTGCTGTTGCGCTTGGCGCTGCTTCTGGAGCTTTGGCTTCTTCTGCAGGTTTTTCACAGCCAGCCAATAATGCCAAAGTAAATAAACCTGTCGCTACAATTATTTTATTTTTCATAGTTGTTTCCTTTTATTTTATTTTAAATTTTGGTTATGCGCTCTTTACCCCGAGCATCTCAGGGTAGTAGTAATGCTACCACATTAATGATGTGTTCTTTTAATAAAACAGTTTCTATTACTGCCTCTGTTAGCTTTCTATATTCAACAAAATATAATCAGATTTTTAGTTTTATTATTTTATATTAGAAAAGAATGCTGAAGCTATTACAATATTTATTGGTTTAATGCCGGCTGAATTAGTTACCAGTGAATTGCTTGCCGCTGTTAAATGCTATATTATAAATTCTGCTCTGTTTATCTAACTTTTCAATGACTATCAATACGATACCCTTACAACATGCACTAAAGCATAATCATAACGAATGTGTCAGCGAAGCTATGGCAACCGCAGAACATTTATGCATGGAGCGTGGCGTGCAATTAACGCCTATTCGCCACAAAGTACTGGAATTGATTTGGGAAAGTCACAAGGCGGTCAAAGCTTATGAGCTTTTGGATCGACTAAAACCTCTGCAAAAAGCTGCAAAACCGGCAACTATCTATCGTGCTTTAGATTTTTTGATTGATCAGGGTTTAATTCATCGCGTTGAAAGTCTTAATGCTTTCGTTGGTTGTCGTTGCTCGAGTTATCAGCATGAACAATTATTGTTAATCTGCAAACACTGCGAAGAAGTCGAAGAGCGCTCTGCCAAGGAAGTCATGTCAGCTTTGTCGGAAGATACTCAAAAAGCGGGCTTTACCATTCATAGTAAAGCCATTGAAATTCATGGTATTTGTAAGAATTGTCAAAACTTGACTATCGATCAAAATCAATCAGTTATTTTATAAACAGTAATTTTACAGATCTAATGCTGCAACTTTACTATCATCAGGTAACGATTGCTTAAAATAATTACGCACACCTTTGAATATAGCATTAGCTACTTTTGACTGGTACTGTTTACTCAGTAAATTTTGCTCTTCTGATGCATTAGAAATAAAAGCGGTTTCCACCAAAATAGAAGGAATATCAGGTGACTTCAACACCATAAAACCAGCTTTTTGCACGGTATCTTTGTGCAATTGTGAAATGCTGATAAAACTTCTTAATACGTGATTGGCAACATTAACACTCGCTTCTCGGGTGCCTTTTTGAGTTAGGTCAAACAAGGTTGATGCTAAATCATCTTCTTTATCATGGAGACTAACTCCAACCATATCTGAGGCATTTGCACTATCTGCCAACCAGCGAGCGGCTTCACTTGAGGCACCCGTGGTGGATAAGGTATAAACCGATGCGCCTTTGATTTCAGTATCTTGGAAAGCATCAGCATGTATTGAAATAAATAAGTCTGCTTTAGCTGCACGAGCTATTTGCATGCGCTCTCTAAGACCAACGTAATAATCCCCTCTACGAACCATTATTGCCTTCATGCCTGACTGAGCATTGATTAATGCCTCAAGCTTTTTAGCGATGGCAAAAGTAATTACTTTCTCTTCTGTTCCCTGAAGTCCATGAGCACCTGGATCATTGCCACCATGCCCCGGATCTATAGCAATAATGCTCCTCGCAGCATGCGCTAAGCCAGTCGTTTTTTGGGTTATAGTTTTAATTTCAACTTCTGATGAATTATCATTTTCAGTTTTTTCTTGTTGTTTGTTGCTAACAACGTCAGATACAACGATTGAATCCAAATCAACGACCAATCGATTTACATCATTATTATTTGAATTTAATGAGAATTTCTTTGCAGAAATGGGGGTTTTTAAATCAACAACAATTCTTAAATCCGTTTTATTTCTTACTCCCGCACGTACCCGATTGAACAAAGGATGACCTTCGGAAGGTTGAGCTAAAGAACGCTCCAAGTGTGCATTGCTAATGTCTATGACCAAACGCGAAGGATTTTCCATAACGAATACACGATGTTGAGGTGATGCCGTCACATCAAAAATCAACCGGTTTTGCTTTGATGTGGTATCAAACTGCAACGATTTTACATTTATTGGTTGCGCATAAGTCGACGAAGATAATAACTGTAATCCAATGAAAAAAAAGATTTTTTCGTAATTTCTCATAATGACACCCAAAACAACAACATGATTAAGATTATAACAGCATGTTATTGTTTTAATACATACTTTGTAAGTTTTTTACTAGCTATAGTTCACAGTTATTGATCTGCCAATTCCTTGAACTTTTAAAATAATCACCCTATCAGGCTTTGGCAAAAAACCGTTACCGTTATCTGGCCATTCAATAAAGCAGATGCTATCCTGATCAAAATAATCCCTTATACCCATCCATTCCAATTCTTCCGGATCAACTACTCGATATAAATCAAAATGAAATATTTTACGACCATTTACGAGGTACTCTTCTACCAAGGTATAGGTTGGGCTTTTAACCACTCCGCTATAGCCAGCAGCACGAAGAAAACCTCTAACCATTGTTGTTTTCCCTGCGCCCAAATCTCCCTGCAAAAAAACTAGACTTTTAGGCGCCAAAGACAAAAATAATTCTTCACCGAATTGTTCTGTTGCTTCTGTACTATCCAAATATTTTTGCATTACAAATTCCACTGCCTGAGATAAGGCATTAAATCACTAGCTAGCAAGCCCCTTCCTCCATCCTTATTAGCCGCTAAATCTGCCGCATATCCATGAGCAAATACCCCTTGTTGTGCGGCATCCTTTAAAGATAATCCTTGCGCCAACAAACCGGAAATCACCCCTGACAGCACATCACCCATACCTCCAGAAGCCATACCTGGATTTCCTGTATTAGAAACGGCACACTGATAATTAGAGGAAATTAAAGTGCCGGAACCTTTAAGAACAACAACACCCTCATATTTAGCTTGAATAGCCAAGACAGCAGCAAACCGATCTTTTTGTATACTAGCCGTAGAGCAATTTAACAAACGAGCTGCTTCGCCAGGATGGGGTGTTAAAATCCAGCCAGGATTTGCTATAGGCGACTGAGCTAATAGATTTAACCCATCAGCATCAATAAGCAATGGTTTTTGAGCCTTTAAAGTAGCCATAAACAACTCCTTTGCCCAGTCACTTTGCCCTAATCCGGGACCTATTAGAATGACAGTCGCTTTTTCTAACAACGCAGCCAACTGATTCGCAGAGTCAACTCCATGACACATTAATTCCGGCCTACCCAAGTTCATAACCCCTGCATGAGCTGATCGAGTTGCTATACTAACCAATCCAGCCCCAACTCGCAAAGCCGCTTCGCCAGCCAATCTTGCTGCACCAGAATAACCAAAATCACCACCTACGACCAACACATGCCCATAATCACCCTTATGGGAACAATGAGCCCTCCTTGGTAATAATGACTTAACAACACGAACCACTGAAGGGCGAAAGGCATGGAAAAGAGCCTCCGGCACTGCTAACGAGGCATAAAAAATTTCACCACAATAATCGGCCGCTTGCCCCGTAAATAAACCTTGTTTTAAAGCAATAAAAGTAACAGTGTAATCGGCTTTTACAGCAGACCCCATGATATTCCCGGTATCCATATTTAAACCAGAAGGATTATCAACTGCTATAACAAGTGCTAGCGAATTATTAATAGACTGAATCGCTAACGCGTAAAGTCCCGACACTGGGCGATCAAGTCCGGTACCCAACAAGGCATCGACAATAACATCCGCATCAATAAACGCTACTTGATTAAATGGAATAATCGTTCCATTTGCCTCAACATAGCATTGGTAAGCTGTAAGTGCATCGCCTTTTATATTTTCAGGATTTACAAGGCTGTAAACACAGACATTCAAACCTGCTTCCAAAGCTAATCTGGCAATAATATAACCATCACCTGCATTATTGCCAGCGCCACAAAAAACAGCGACTGACAAGGCATTAGGGCATTTATTCCTAAGCAGTTGGAAAACCTCATAACCTGCTCTACTCATTAATTCAATACCTGCAATACCAAATTCTTGTATTGCAATTCGATCAAGCTCTCTGACTTGATCTGTACGATATAATTTTGCTGGTAGGTTTTGCATAGCCATTATTAAGATTTTCAGTGAGACTATATTAATATCTTGATCTAACCGATACCGCCCATTAATCTAATCTTGGCTAGAGCGCTAAATGTGCTAAAGCGTGTAGTTAACTTCTGGCTTACCCTCAGATTCAACCAATTCACCAATAACAAAAGCCGATTCTCCTGAAGCTTGTAATGCATCAAGAGTAGTTTTCTCATCTTCTTTAGCAACACAAACTATCATACCAATACCACAATTAAAGGTAGTTAGCATGTCTGCTTGAGATACGTTGCCCTGCTCCTGTAGCCATAAAAAAATATCAGGAAACTTCCAGGAAGAAAGGTCAACATTGGCATTAAGGCCTATCGGAAGTACGCGTGGCAAATTTTCAGTTAAACCGCCGCCCGTAATATGGGCAAATGCATGAACAGGCACTTTTTCCAATAAGGTTAATAACGATTTAACATAAATCTTAGTCGGCTCCAATAAAGCTTCGCCTAATGTTTTATCATCAAACGAATCGGTAAGCGCTGAATTGCTGTGGGCAATAATTTTTCTAATTAAAGAGTAGCCATTAGAATGCGGTCCAGATGAAGCAATGCCAATCAGCTTATCACCGACTTTAACTTTACTGCCGTCCAGTACTTTGCTTTTTTCCACGATACCCACGCAAAAACCTGCCAAATCATACTCACCATCAGCATACATTCCAGGCATTTCAGCTGTTTCACCGCCAACCAGAGCCGCACCGGCTAATTCACAACCCTGCCCTATGCCCGATATAACAGATGCTGCAGTATCTACATCCAACTTACCCGTTGCGAAATAATCGAGAAAAAACAAGGGCTCTGCTCCTTGTACGATTATATCGTTGACACACATAGCAACTAAGTCAATACCAACTGTATTATGGATGCCTAAATCTATAGCCAACTTTAATTTAGTGCCCACACCATCTGTCCCTGAAACCAAGATTGGATTCTGATAACGATCCAACGGTAGTTCAAACATTGAACCGAATCCACCTAATCCGGCCATAACACCTGCTGTACGAGTTCTGGCTGCGATGGGTTTGATACGCTCTACTAATTCATTGCCTGCGGCAATATCAACGCCGGCACTTTTATAATTCAAGCTTTCTGGATTTTTTGCGCTCAATATGATTGTCTCTTAAAAAATTTAAACTTGGGATATTGTACAAGACATCGTTGATTTTTGTGAATGATATGAAAAAAGCTTACTCGTGTTTGCACCTTGATTGATGGTTATTACAGAAATAGTTGAATTTAATTAAAAAAATAATTAAAGTGACAAAGCGTATAGGTTGGTTAATTTATGCAAAAAATACCCATTCATTAATTGAGGAGTTAATATGAAAATCAAAAAAATGCTTAAATCCGCAATGCTTATTACAGCAGTTCTTTTCTGTGGCACGACAAGCGCCTATAGCCCTGAGGAATTAGCTAAAGATTGCAAAAAACCCAAATTCACTGACTTTAATCTTACTGAGTATAAAGCCCCTGATAATATTGAAATAGCGCCTGAATCAGAGTTTATTATAAAAATATCGTCATGGGCTGATCCAAGTACAATAAATTTAATGGCTAAGAAACAACCTCTGGATTTTAGAGTAGAAAGCAATAGCAGCTTTCACAAAATATCAGCAAAATTACCGGCATCTTTAAACGGCAACTTTGTCAGAATTGACGTGAGTGCGAAATCTATAATGGGTTGTGATGATAAAGATGGCTGGCTTGTTAAAATAGCCGAAAAATAGATATGTAAAGGAGTGTAATATCTATTATTTAAGAATCATTAATGAGATTTAATAAATGTTTTAATACAAAATAATTTTGACTTCATTGATTATGACAATCAAAGAATCCCTCCCACGCTAAAACAAAAGCATGGGAGGGTAATAACTTTATTTGCCTGAGATTTGTTCTGCAGAACTGTTATTAGATGTGTGTCTCTTCTCAATTTTAGAGAATGTTTCTTTTTGAAGTTCAGCAACAGCACCACTTTGCAAGTGCTTAGTTTCGTCTTTCTTTAACATCACAACCAAAAGAACGATTGCAGCGATACAAACACCAACGATTACCCAAGTGTTGTCTTTTTCAATTTCTTCAGCCATTTTAAAATCCTCTATAGTTATTAATAATTATTATTCTCTCTCCTCTAGAGAGCAATTCAAAAAATTTTTTTTATGAATTGATTGCCAAATAAACATCCGACAACGTGCAATTTTTATCATGAGATAGTGCCTTATGTCAAAACTATAAATAAAAAAACATCGAGATAGTATTAAAATGATTCATTAACAAATCTTTTTTTATCACAAAAATCCCACTAATAAAAAAATAACATAATGATATATATAGATATTATTTTAAGTTTCCGGTAAAAATCAGCCTATGATGTAGCAACAATTTATGACTATGAGCCACGCATCAATTAAGACAAGACTGACTTTAAAAAATTTTCAAAATTAATAATACAGTAATGCTTTTTAGATCTTGAGATAAACATCAGCTAATTTGTATTTTTTCACTTAAAAACATATAGTTACATTATGAAATTTTCCATTATCATCCCAACCTTAAATGAAGAACAAAA
Organism: Methylococcales bacterium; assembly: GCA_026399095.1. Taxonomy (GTDB): domain Bacteria; phylum Pseudomonadota; class Gammaproteobacteria; order Methylococcales; family Methylomonadaceae; genus Methylobacter_C. Next base: position 17,363 of record JAPLRP010000039.1, read on the forward strand.
TATTAAATCCTGTTTATTAGCCTTACAACATTTAAGGAGCGAATGTGAAATAATTATTGTTGACGGCGACAGCGGGGATAACACACAAAAGATTGCCAAGCCATTAGCCGATAAAGTAATAATATCGCCAAAAGGTCGAGCCAAACAAATGAATCACGGGGCTAAACAAGCGAAAGGAGAGATATTTATATTTCTGCACGCAGACACCTACTTGCCTAAAAATGCTTTACAGCTTATTCAGCAAAAAATTAGCAATGACCGGCAATGGGGGCGTTTTGATATTCAGTTAATCGGCAACCATCCAATGTACAAAGTTATCGCTCAAATGATGAACTGGCGCTCCCGATTAACAGGAATTGCTACGGGTGATCAAGTTATTTTTGTTACGCGCCAGATATTTGAACTCGCTGGTCAATATACAGAGATCAACTTAATGGAAGACATTGTTCTTTGTAAAGCGTTAAGAAAAATTAATACACCTATTTACCTAAAAGACAAAGTCATCAGCTCTGGTCGACGCTGGGAGCATAATGGCCTATACAAAACAATTCTGCTAATGTGCACTATTCGCTTGCGTTATGCTCTGGGAGCAGACCCAAAAGTTCTGGCACATCTTTATAACAACAATATGCTCACTCAGTTTAAATTTAGTGACTGGTGGAAACAAATTTATCCGTCCATAACTGACTAAAATAACTGTAGAAACTGATCTTAAATCTCATAAGAGGCAATATGTATGGAAATCATAATTCGTCTAGCAGCCTCGCTGGGCATTTTTTTTATCATGATCTGCTGGGAATTTTTAAGCCCCAGAAGATCTCAGCGTATTAACCGCAACCAAAGGTGGCCTATTAATATAATGCTCGGCATCTTCAACATGGTTATTATGCGTTTAACAGTTGGCAGTTTTGCTTACCTAAGTGCCGTTACCTCAGCAGATAATACCTGGGGGCTTTTAAACTGGCTAGAAGCGCCTGAATGGCTATCAATTGTTGTCACATTATTATTTCTTGATTTTGCGATTTACGGCCAACATATTATTTCGCATAAATGGTTACCGCTTTGGCGTTTACATCAGGTGCATCATACCGACTTGGAGTTTGATGCTACCACAGCAGTACGTTTTCACCCTTTGGAAATTATGACTTCAATGATATACAAAGTACTTTGTATATTTTTTATAGGCGCTAATCCTTTCGGTGTTATTGCTTTTGAGATTATTCTTAACGGCGCTGCAACGTTTAATCATAGTAATGTCAACATTAGTTCCGTTATTGATCATAAATTACGTTGGCTAATCGTTACTCCGGACATGCACCGAATTCATCATTCAAGCATGCCTGCAGAAACTGACAGTAATTACGGATTTTCCCTATCCTGTTGGGACAAGTTTTTTAAAACCTATACCGCTGAACCAAAATTATCTCAAACGACGCTCTCTATTGGTTTGGAGCCTTTTCGCCAGCAAAGCGACTTAGGATTTATGTCATTATTGTTACTGCCTTTTAAAAAACTTCGATAGTCAAGATGCCATATAAGCACCCTGACAGTGTTTTGATGATCTTTTGTAAAGCTCCTATTGCAGGGAAGGTTAAGACCCGCTTAACAACCAAGTTAACTGCGGAACAAGCAATGCAGTTACATATTGAACTTACTCACAAAACTATAAAACTGGCGACGCTTAATAATTTATGCACTGTTCAAGTCTGGTATACGCCCTCAATTGATTCCTCTTTTTTTACCGAATTGGCACAAGCCTATCCTATCGCTCTTTATCAACAAAAAGGAGAGGATTTAGGTGCTCGAATGAATAACGCTTTTTGTCTGGCTCTTAAAAGTCATAAACGCGCAATGTTGATTGGTTGTGATTGTCCATCATTGACTGGACAGGATTTGGAAGAAGCGTTAAACGCCTTAAGTCAAAAAGGGTGTTGTGTTTTAGGACCCGCAGAAGATGGTGGTTATGTGCTGATTGGTCTTAATCAACCGCATCCAGAGCTCTTTGATAATATGCCATGGGGAACAGAGCGAGTACTTGAGATTACTTGCAACCGTATCAAGCAAAATAATCTCTATTATCACGCACTCAGTCAACAGTGGGATATAGACACCCCTAGGGATTTATCAAGATATTTGGCACTCAATATGAAAGAATTATAAGGTACCATCTAGAGTTGTTCATACAATTCAATATACTCCTTTGCACTGTTATTCCAGGAACAGTCTTTTTGCATACCGTTAACCTGTAATTGAGTCCATTTTTCAGAATTACTATAAACGATGAGAGAGCGTTTAATGGCCTCTATAAACGCTCCTGAAGTTGCTTTATTAAAAATAAATCCTGTTGCAGTCTTATTCCTAATTGTTTCTGGTGCTACATCAACAATTGTATCTGCTAGGCCACCGGTTTTTCTAGCAACAGGAATTGTCCCATAACGCTGACTGTATAGCTGGTTTAAGCCGCAAGGTTCAAAGAGTGATGGCATTAGCAAGATATCGGCGCCTGCTTCTATCTGATGAGCTAGCACTTCATCATAACCAAGAATAATTACTATCTGTTTGGGATATGTTTTGCCAAAATGAGACAACTGCTGTTCAAAATACTTATTACCCCTCCCGTGTAAAATAAATTGTAAAGGCAGGCTTAGCAACTCGGGAAGACATTCCAATATTAGGTCTATACCTTTTTGTTCTACTAAACGGCTAATAACTGCCAATATGGGGATTTTATTATCAACGGTTAATGAGTATTTTTGTTGCAGAGCTGTTTTATTAAGACGTTTTTTATCTAGCGTTAAAGCGCTATAAGGTTCAGTAATATTAGTATCTATTTCTGGATTCCAATTTTCAAAGTCTATCCCGTTAATAATTCCGAACAAGTCATCTTTTCGATAACTTAACAAACCCTCAAGTCCACAGCCAAAATCTGGCGTCTGAATTTCTGCTGCATAAGTTGGACTTACTGTGACAATTCGATCAGCATATGCCAAACCACCTTTAATAAACGAGAGCAATCCGTCAAACTCAATACCACTGGGACTCCAAAGCTGCCTAGGCAACTTCAATAATACTCGGGTCTCTTTTGGGAACAGGCCTTGATAAGCCATGTTATGTATTGTAAAAACAGTAGCGGGCCGACCTGACTCCAGGGACAGTAAAGCTGGTACCAATCCACTTTGCCAGTCATTACAATGAACTATGTCAGGTGTCCAGTCTAAATAGGCTCTATTCATTGCCACTTCAACAGTAGCTCGACAAAACAGCGCAAAACGCTCAGCATTATTTATCCATGCATTTCCTTGCTCATCCGCATAAGGATTACCCGGATAATCAAAAAACTTCGGGTAATCAACTAACAATACCGGAACTTGAGTGCCGGGCAATCGAGTTTCCAGAATGTTTACATTAACATTGCCTACCTGCACAGTGCTTTTGTAGAAAATTTCCTCAGTAGTTTTTATGTCCTGATAGTTAGGTATAATCAGGCGCACATCTAAACCATGCTCCAGCAATGCTTTTGGCAAACTACCAGAAACATCGGCTAGCCCGCCTGTTTTAATTAAGGGATGTGCTTCACTGGTTACAAACAGTATTTTTTTCATCATCCGTTTCCAACCAGTTGTACAATTAAATTAACTTAAATTAATATAAAGGTATTATTGTAGGACAAACTTAAGTCCGATCAGCAACAAAATAGACGCCAAAACAGGGCGTAAGAATCGTTCAGGAATTTTCGCACTTAGATGACTGCCCACCCAAATACCCGGTAAAGAGCCTATTAACAAGCTTCCCAATAAAACCAGATCAACATTGCCTAGGCTTAAGTGACCAAGCCCGGCAACAGCTGTTAATGGAATAGCATGAGCCAAATCAGTACCAACAATTTTAAGTGTAGTCATCTTCGGATATAGAAATAACAGTGCAACAGTACCCAAAGCACCTGCACCTACCGATGAAAGAGTAACCAGAACACCTAAAACAGCACCGATAAGAACTGTTGCAGGTATTTGAAAATGCTTAAAACGTGCTGCATTTTCGACATTACTATGCTCATCGTCTATCGGCTTAAGTTTCAAAGCTCTATTTAGTAAAAAACTACGTACAAACAACGCGCAAGCCGTTAATATTAGTGCCACACCTAACGTAAACGTAATAACCCCTGTAGTTTCTTTTCCTACGACCATAAAATGCTTGAGTACAAACAAGGTCATTACTGCAAAAGGTATACTTCCGAGAGCCATCCAACCTACAATTTTCCAATCAACCGAACCATGCTTTCCATGATGTACCCAAACACCACTGGTTTTGGTGATAGCTGCAAATAAAAGATCAGTTCCGACTGCAACCGCTGGATTAAATCCAAACAGAAAAACCAACAGGGGTGTCATCAAAGAACCACCGCCGACCCCAGTAACACCAACTAACAACCCTACTGCAAAGCCAGAAAATGTATATCCGAAATTCATCAAAGCTAACCTTATGTTTTATCTGATTAAAAATCTGGACACTATAACAGCTAATCAACACGACTTTGAAAAATTGTTAACTATTTAATCAATTTTATAGTGAAGAAATGATATACAAGTCAACACCATGTTAAAGCTAGAGACTTATTACATCAATGTTTCTTGAAAACTATAGCTTTTAAACTACAGAAATTTATTAGGGAAATATCTTTAGAGGAAACTAAGTATGTTTAGCTAGTTAACTTAAACAATTGATGGGAAAAGGTTTTACTTAAAAGAAATTCAACAAATTGAAAATTGGCCGTATATTTATTGCTTGTTTAAAAGCCGTACTTATTAGCCTTAAAATACCTTATGTCGCCTACGATTGATCGCTTGTTACTGGTTTGATTTGAACTGAACCAGTCCCTTTAATACCTAACTCTTTAGCTGCAGCGTAAGATAAATCCATTGCTCTTCTGGAATGAAAAGGTCCTCGATCGTTTATTCGAACAATAACACTACGATTATTTTTTAGGTTAGTCACTTCAACGTATGACGAAAGCGGTAAGGTTCTATGAGCTGCCGTCATGGCATACATGTTAAATTTTTCGCCGTTAGCCGTTCTTTTGCCATGAAATTGAACACCGTACCAAGAAACGGTAGTTTGATGACTCGCTGTTGAATGATGCTTGACTGCATGTGTTTTTGAGACACGAGCCGAATGACGAGTTGATGCTTCCGCCGTAGCTATTGGACTGGAAAAATAACTGCATGCAACAACAAAAAAAACTGCTGTTATTAGTTTGCTCATAAATAAAAGCCTTTTCAAATTAAAATCTATGGCTAGTTCAATATTTAGCCATTAATAATTGGTTCAAAGATACTGGATTATGCCAAACCCTATGAATTTCCTTACATTTCCATGCTAATGGAATTATTTTGCTATAGAATTTTCAACGTGTATTTTTTAAGTTGTTAGATTTTAACTTGAGAAGTCTTAAGAGCGCCTTAAGGGGGTGCAAAGCCAGAAAACCAGCCCAAACTATCTGTTGTTGCTCCAACCGGCTTATATTCAGCGCCTATCCAACCCGAATAATCTGATTTTTCAATGCTTGAGAAGATAGATTCGAAATTAATCCGCCCAGTACCAGGCTGACCTCGCCCGGGACAATCAGCAAATTGAATATGACCAATTTTATGGGCGTGCTGAGTAATAAATTCATCCAAATTATCACCCATCATCTGCATGTGATAAATATCATATTGCATAAACAAATTTGGCAAACTGAGTTGCTCGTATATATTCAGCATTTGTTGTCCGTTATGAACAATAAACTCAGGCATATCATTATTATTGATTGCTTCAAAAACTGTTTTAATACCTATTGGCGTAAACGCCTCAACTGCAAAACACAGATTTTCTTTAAACGTTTTTAGATATTCCTGTTTTCGTTTTAAATTAAAACAGCATCCTGGCAAGACATTGATAAATTCAGGCTTTAGTATTTTGGCATATTCAAGAGCTTGACCGACTGCATTGTGAAATTGGTCCTGTTTTTCAGGCACAGAGGCAAGCCCTTCACCTCCCAACAAAAGATCATCGGCAGCAATATTAAACAGTACTAATTTTAACTGTTGTTCGTTTAGGGTTTCTCTCAGCACTTCTGCGGGCAGTGCATAAGGAAACTGGATCTCAACCGCCTCGAACCCCTCTTTTTTCGCGGCTTTAAAGCGGTTAATCAGCTCTAACTCCGTGAATAAAAAACTTAAATTAGCTGAAAATTTAAGCATTATTTTTATTAAAAAATTTAATTAAAGTAGCCGGATCTTCTTCTAAATAACCATGACTAGCGTGCAATTGTAAAAGCTGAGCAGCCAAACCCGACATGGGTATGGCACTGCCCTGTTTGATAGATAGATCAACAGCCATACTCAGATCTTTTAATAAGGTTTTTACACGCCATTTTACGGGCTCAAAGGTCGCGGTGGCCATTGCCGGACCAATAATTTGCAAAGGCTTGGAGTCAGCGAAGCCACCAGAGAGTGCTTCCGGTATTTTTTCAGCATTTACGCCTGTTTTTTTTGCTAGTGCAATCATTTCAGCAATAACCAATACATTGCAACTAACGATCATTTGATTGCATATTTTGGTGACTTGACCGCTACCAACATCACCCATATGAGTGAGTTGTTTATAAATTGGAGCAAGTACGGTACGTGCAATATTGATATTACTTATACTACCGCCAGCCATAATAGCCAAACTACCCTGCTCAGCTCCTGAGACACCTCCCGAAACAGGCGCATCAACCCAAGACATACCGCATTTGTCATATAAAAGTGCCGCCAACTGACGAGTGTTTTCAGGGTGGATACTGGACAAGTCGATTAGCAATTGGTTAGCAGAGCCATTTATCATGATATCAGTGCATATTACCGACTCTACAGCCGTCGTATCGGTTAAGCACAGTAAAATAATATCTGATGCCTTGACTAAATCGGCAATGGATGGAAATGCTTTAGCTCCCGCATCCATTACTTTTGCAAGCTTTTCAGGACTGCGATTCCATACATTAACTTTATAGCCGGCTCTTAGTAAGCGCAAAGTCATTGGTTCGCCCATTAAACCGATGCCGATGAAGCCAAGAATGTACATTTTATCTTTCATACTATTTCATCAATCGGGTTATTAAAACAGTCAACATTTTAAATCATTACCAATAAATACAAAGTTGAACCTGATAATACTTTAATTATAAGCTCACATCAGGCCTATAATAGCGATGAACTTATTATGTCCAAGGAATAAGTAAAATACTTCGAAGTTGCTGGTTCTACTATTACTACCAAGGATCACCAATAAGAAAATCTTGTACTATCTTACACATAAATCTATTTAGAGTTTGACGCGTTTATTTTTTATCTATATTATTTGTCAGTTATGTTAGATAGATTACCCGAATACATAGAACCGTTGCACCTTGCTGATAAGCGAGGCGCATTAAAAGGTAAAATACCATTAAGAAGCTTGGATCGTTTAGCAAAAATATTAGCTAACGACTCCGGAACAATTTCTATCGATCTTTTTTTTGGTCGTGAAGGAAGACTGGCAAAGGTTGAGGGGCATATAGAAACTGTTTTGGAACTGGAGTGCCAAAATTGCTTGGAAGCCGTTAAATGGCCCATTGATTGTAATATCAAACTAGGTATTGTCACCACAATTGATCAAGCTAATAGATTGCCAGAAGAATTTGAACCTTTAATGGTTCAGGAAGAAAAAATCCTTCTTAAAAATATTATTGAAGACGAAATATTGCTTAATTTGCCGGCATTTCCAAAGCACCAGCATACTTGTTACGTCTCGAAGACTGAAAATAACAACTTAAATACATTTGTGAGCGACGAACTGTCATCCACTAAAAACCCTTTTTCCATATTAGCCAAACTTAAAAACACTGGAGATTTATAATGGCCGTACAAAAAAGTAAAGTATCGCGTTCAAGACGCGGCCAGCGTCGTTCTCACGATGCTTTAACTGCTAAAGCATTGTCTCAAGATCCTATAACAGGTGAAATGCATTTACGTCATCATGTAACGCCAGGCGGTTATTTTAAAGGTCGCCAAATTGTAACCACAAGCGACGAAGATTAATAATTCTTCCGCATCCGGAATGATGCTGTGCCGAACCATAAATGGTTCGGCTTCTTTCAATAACTGCGGAGTTGCTCTTCAGCGTGAGTTTAACAATTTCAATTGATGCAATGGGCGGGGATTTTGGTCCCGAAGTCACCATTCCGGCATCATTGGATTGCTTAAAAAACAATCCAGACTTAAAGCTAATTTTAGTAGGTGATCAATCTGTTATTAAACAATTGTTGCCAAACCAATTGGATTATTATCAAAATAGACTCGCAATCCATCACGCATCACAATGCGTTGAAATGGATGAGTCCCCCTCTAAAGCACTAAAAAACAAAAAAGACTCATCCATGCGCGTTGCCATCAACTTGGTTCGTGATGGACATGCAGATGCATGTGTTAGCGCCGGGAATACCGGGGCATTAATGGCAACTGCTCGCTTTGTTTTGAAAATGATGCCGGGGATTGATCGACCCGCCATTATCTCAACTCTCCCGTCAATACACGGACATACACATGTGCTCGATTTGGGAGCTAATGTCGACTGTACTGCTGAACACCTATTTCAATTTGCCATAATGGGCAATGAATTAGTTAAAGCGGTTGAAGCGATTGATAACCCAAAAGTTGGCTTATTAAATATTGGCGAAGAGGACACAAAAGGCAACGAACAGGTTAAAGCTGCCGCAAAATTATTAGAAAACTCATCATTAAATTACATTGGCTACGTAGAAGGTAATTCTTTAAATGCTGGACATATTAAAGTTGATTTGATTGTTACCGATGGATTTGTCGGCAATGTTGCACTTAAGTCCATTGAAGGAGCAGCCAAAATGATTGGCACAGCTTTAAAAGAAGCTTTTGAGAAAAACATCTTTACCAAGATAGCAGGCTTGATTGCCTACCCGGCTCTTAAATTGGTCAAACAACGCATTGACCCGCGCCTATATAATGGAGCAAGTTTTTTAGGTCTTCGTGGACTCGTTATTAAAAGTCATGGTGGGGCGGACGTTTTAGCCTTTAAAACAGCGATTCAGCTTGCCGTTTGCGAAGTCGAACAAGATATTATCAGAAAGATAAGCGAACAAGTTGAGAAAATCTTGGCTCTTAGAGAAACCGCATGATTCGTTATTCAAGAGTTATAGGCACTGGCGGTTATTTACCGGAAGAAATTAGAACCAATGAAGAAATTTCAAAGACCGTTGATACTTCAGATAGCTGGATTTATGAGCGCACCGGCATTAAAAGTCGTCGAATTGCTGGGCCTAATGAATCTGCAGCCAGCATGGCAGAAATTGCTGCGAGACAAGCAATAGAGGCTGCGGATTGTGATCCGGAAACCATTGACTTAATTATTGTTGCAACAGGAACGCCAGATCATGTTTATCCAAGTACAGGATGCTTATTACAGCAAAGACTAGGCATTAAAAATGCTGCAGCGTTTGATGTTCAAGCCGCTTGTTCCGGCTCAATATTTGCCTTAAATATTGCCGATCAATACATCAAATCAGGCGCGGCAAAAAAAGTACTTATAGTTGGCACTGAAGTTTGCTCACGCATTGTCGACTGGACCGATCGTGGCACCTGCATTTTATTCGGCGATGGAGCTGGAGCAATATTATTGGGCGCATCTGAGCAAGCCGGGGTTTTATCTACGCACATACATTCAGACGGCGAATTTAAAGACCTACTATATTGTCCAAACCCCCAAGCGGCTACCGATACTAATAAAAGTGAGCTCGGTTTCATCAGCATGCGTGGTAACGAGGTCTTTAAGGTGGCCGTCAATACTCTGGGTCGAATTGTCGATGAAACCTTAGAAGCCAATAAAATGAACAAATCTGATATTGACTGGCTGGTTCCTCATCAGGCCAACATAAGAATCATTATGGCGACCGCTAAAAAATTAAAAATGTCCATGAATCAGGTTGTCGTGACCCTTGAAAATCAAGGCAATACTTCATCTGCTTCTGTTCTTCTTGCCTTTAACGAGGCAATTCGCGATGGCCGCATTAAACGCGGACAAGTAGTCCTGCTTGAAGCCTTTGGAGCCGGATTCACTTGGGGATCGGCATTAATTAAATATTAAAAAAGCTGTTATTGAAATGAGCAAACAAATATACAACTTAGCCTTTGTGTTTCCGGGGCAGGGCTCCCAATCGTTGGGGATGCTTTCAGACCTTGCAACCAACCATAATGAAGTCAAACAAACCTTTGAGCGTGCATCTGATGTACTGGACAAAGATTTGTGGTCCATTGTTACACAAGGCCCTGAAGAAGATCTCAATCAAACACAAAACACACAACCGGCCATGTTGGCTGCTGGCGTAGCGGTTTGGGAAGTTTGGCGTAAGCAGAGTGTTATTAGGCCAGCTTGGATGGCAGGCCATAGCCTTGGCGAATATACAGCACTGGTCTGTTCTGGCGCCTTATCTTTTGAGGATGGTATAAAACTGGTTGCCATCAGAGGCCAATTGATGCAAGAAGCAGTTCCAACGGGCGTTGGTGCTATGGCGGCTATTTTAGGGCTTGAAGATCACCAAGTAGTTAATATTTGTTCACAAGTAGCCGAGAATGAAATAGTTTCAGCCGTTAATTTTAATGCCCCTGGACAAGTAGTTATAGCGGGTAATATTGCGGCCGTTGAAAGGGCAATGTTAGCTGCAAAAGATGCAGGGGCGAAGCGAGCCATATTATTACCGGTTAGCGTACCTTCACATTGCGCCCTGATGCAATCAGCAGCCGAAAAATTGGACCCCTATTTACTGAATACAGCTATTGATACACCAAAAATGAATCTGATCCATAACGTAGATGTAACCTCACATAATGCACCAGATGTAATTCGTAATACTTTAAAAGAACAGCTCTATAAGCCTGTTCGTTGGGTCGACACTATTAAGTTTATGAGTGATCAGGGAGTTACCCGCTTTATCGAGTGCGGACCCGGCAAGGTTTTAATTGGCTTAAACAAACGAATTGCAAAAGAGGCCGAGCATTTTTCAATCTATAATTCTGAAACATTAAACGCAGCATTGGATGGAGCAATTGAATGACTAAGCAAATAGCTTTAGTAACAGGTGCAAGCCGCGGCATTGGCAGGGCAATTGCCGAAAAACTGACCCAAGATGGCTTTTTTGTTATTGGGACTGCGACTTCTGATTCTGGTGCTGAATCAATTTCGACTTATTTAGGGGGAAATGGCAAAGGCCTGAAACTTGATGTATCTAATGCCGAGTCCATTGCAGAAACGATTAAAGTAGTTACCGATGACTACGGCACACCCACTGTATTGGTCAATAACGCCGGCATTACCAGAGATAACTTGTTAATGCGGATGAAAGATGATGAATGGGATGACATCATCAACACAAATCTAACGTCTGTTTTCAGAATGAGTAAAGCAGTTCTACGCGGGATGATGAAAGTTAAAACAGGTCGCATTATTAATATTTCGTCTGTGGTTGGCTTTACCGGCAATGCTGGGCAAGCAAATTACGCAGCCGCAAAAGCAGGTATGATTGGTTTTGCCAAATCAATGGCTAAAGAAGTAGGTTCACGCAACATTACTATTAATACCGTTGCACCTGGGTTTATTGATACTGATATGACCAGGGAATTAAATGATGATATTAAAAATGCCTTATTATCGTCGATTCCCTTGAATCGTCTTGGCGAGGCAGAAGAAATTGCCCATGCCGTTGCATTTCTTGCTTCAGCTGGTGCTAGTTATATTACAGGCGAAACACTTCATGTCAATGGTGGGATGTTTATGCCTTAATATGGTGACATTGTTGTAATATTAAGTATAATTGCCACGCCGTCTGGATTTGCCAGAGACGAGGTTTCAGTAAAACTAATAACAATACCAATTTAAGTTTCAAAAAATTGAAGAGCTTACATTGTTTGAGGAATAAAATTATGAGTAACATTGAAGAACGAGTAAAAAAAATTGTTGCAGAGCAATTGGGTGTTAAAGAAGATATAGCTAACGACGCTTCATTCGTAGATGACCTTGGCGCTGATTCTTTGGACACAGTAGAACTCGTTATGGCTCTTGAAGAAGAATTCGAATGCGAAATTCCGGATGATGAAGCTGAAAAAATCACAACAGTTCAACAAGCTATCGATTACGTGAGTAAAAACGCGTAAAACTGATTTAAGTGGATGAACTTATAGTTCATCCACTAAGCGGCTGCTTATAAAATAGCTGTACACCGTACAACATTTATCAAATGAATTATCGGGTAAACTTATACGTCTATACAACATATTTATGAAGCCACTAGATCTCACCTCGTTGACCTCCTCTTCACCTTTCTTAAGGTACGGTAAATCACATTGAGCAAACGTCGAGTTGTAATAACTGGATTGGGTGCGGTTACTTGCTTAGCCAACACCGTCGCAGAAACATGGAACGGCATTCTTAATGCTAAAAGCGGCATAAGTCCAATCGATTCTTTTGATATTTCTCCATTTGCCAGCACGTTTGGCGGAGTAATAAGAAATTTTGATATCTCCCAATACATATCTGATAAAGATGCAAAACGGATGGATGGTTTTGTTCATTACGGTATCGCGGCAGGTTGTCAAGCTATTGAAGATTCTGGAATTGAAGTTACCGAAGCCAATGCTGAACGCATTGGTGTAGCAATAGGCGCGGGAATTGGTGGCATTACAGGCATCGAAGAGTGCTATGCAACCTACGAAAAAGGCGGGCCACGTAGAATTTCGCCATTTTTTGTGCCTGGCAATATCATAAATATGATATCAGGAAATCTTTCGATCAAATATGGCCTTAAAGGCCCCAACTTTGCTATTGTCACTGCCTGTGCAACAGGCACCCATAATATTGGCGATGCTGCTCGTATAATTGCTTATGGTGATGCCGACGTTATGGTTGCCGGAGGGGCAGAGCGATGCACATCCTCACCCACAGCAATGGGTGGTTTTGCATCTGCCAAAGCGTTGTCACGCCGTAATGAAGATCCACAGAGAGCAAGTCGTCCTTGGGATAAAGACCGTGATGGTTTTGTATTAAGTGATGGTGCCGGTGTTGTTGTTCTGGAAGAATTGGAACATGCTAAAGCACGTGGCGCAAAAATTTATGCTGAACTAATCGGCTATGGCATGAGCGGTGACGCTTATCATATAACAACTCCTTCAGCAGGAGGCGAAGGCGCTGCTCGTTGCATGAAAAATGCTCTACGTGACGCAGGTTTAAATGTAGATGATGTTGATTACATCAATGCCCATGGAACTTCTACACCTGCTGGCGATGTAGGTGAAACTCAAGCGATGAAAGCTGCATTGGGAGGCCACGCATTTAAGGTTGCAATAAGCTCAACTAAATCAATGCTTGGACACATGCTAGGAGCTGCTGGTGGTATTGAGGCAGTTATTACTGCTTTAAGTATCAAAGACCAAATTGCACCTCCAACCATTAACCTAGAAAATCAAGACCCGGAATGTGACCTTGATTTTGTGCCAAATACCGCAAGAAACATGAAGATAGAAGTAGCCATGTCCAACTCATTTGGTTTTGGCGGCACTAATGGTACTTTGATTTTTAAACGATACGAGTAATACCGAATAATTAGCACTATTTTAAACTTAAATATAGTGTCATTATAAATTGAAAACTCGACCAGCTTTTTATCTAAGTCCTCCGTACCAACAGGCACGCATCGTAAGTTACGTACCTGTTGATAGCTATTGAACCAAATAAAAAATTAATTTAAATATCCACCTTAATTTATTACCATTCCTTATGATTCTGATTAATGGTGAATTCAAGACGCATATTGAAGTATCTGATCGAGGATTTCAATATGGCGATGGATTATTTGAAACAATAGCAATAACCAACGGCCAACCAGCTTTTCTTGATCGGCATTTAAATCGATTACAAGCAGGCTGCAATAGACTTCACATTCCTTTCCCCAATACAAAACTTCTTACCTTTGAAGCAAAAAATATTTGCCAAAAAGCAGATAAAGGGGTTCTCAAAATCATAGTCACTCGCGGATCAGGTGGCAGAGGTTATCGTCAACCCGATAACATTAAGACCAATCGCGTATTAAGCATACATCCCTTTCCAGATTATCCAAACGCCTATAAAGATCAAGGCATAGTTGCGCGTTTTTGCGATACTCGCTTAGGTTTAAACCCTGGACTAGCCGGCCTTAAGCACCTAAATCGACTTGAGCAAGTTATAGCAAGAGCAGAATGGAACACTACTGATATTCAGGAAGGGATTATGCTGGATATAAATGGACATGTTATTGAAGGAACAATGAGCAATATTTTTTATGTTAAAAATGATATTCTTTATACATCTTCGCTATCATTTTCCGGTGTTGCGGGCATTATGCGCGGACTTATAATAGCAATATCATCCAAACTGGGCTTTTCTACGACAGAGCATACTTTTACCCAAGATGATCTATTATTGGCCGATGAAATATTTGTATGTAATTCAATAATTGGAATCTGGCCCATCAAACAAATAGAAAAAACTCATTTGTCTATTGGTGAAAGAACACAACAATTACAAAACACGTTAATTAATTTCCAAAACGAGGCATACAAGGGTGATCTTTAAAATCATCACACTTGCCTTAATTCTTTTAATTACAGCAAGCAACTGGGCTTGGCGAGATTATCAAAACACTCTCAAAATACCTGCAGTGACAGGCAAGTCGGTAATAATTGAAATAGATAAAGGAGACTCCTTTAATCAAATTACCGATAAGCTAATTAAGCAAAACGTTAACGTTAAACCTTTCTGGTTTAAATTTATTGCCGTTCGAACAAAGGCTTTTAAAAAAATCAAAACAGGTGAATACGAGCTATCGCCAAGCTTAACCATGCCAGAAATATTAGCACTGTTTGTACAAGGAAAAACCAAGCAGCATGCCATTACTTTTCCGGAAGGATGGAATTTTAAAGAAATCCTTAAGGAAATTGTAAATAATCCAAATCTTGATCATGATATCAACAACATTAGCTTTGAAAAGCTGATGAATCAGCTTGGATCCGACACAACACAAACTCCAACAACATCACCGGAAGGCATCTTTTTTCCTGATACTTATTATTTTGAAAAACATACCTCTGATATTGCGTTATTAAAAAGGGCTTACGATAAAATGCAGCTTGTTGTAAAAGAGGAATGGCAGCATAAAATCGAAAAGCTGCCCTTCAAAACGCCTTACGAAGCATTGATTCTTGCTTCTATTATAGAAAAAGAAACCGCACAAATTTCAGAGAGGTCCCAAATAGCCGGTGTATTCATAAGAAGACTCCAAGCCGGCATTTTGCTTCAAACCGACCCTACCGTTATTTATGGCATGGGTGAAACCTATCAGGGAAATATCAGTTATAAAGATTTAAAAACAGCGACCGCCTATAATACCTATGTAATTAAAGGCTTACCGCCTACACCAATTGCGATGCCAGGACGTGACGCTATTAATGCTGCTCTTCATCCAGATACTAGCAATAATATATATTTTGTAGCTCGTGGGGACGGCACCCATCAATTCTCTGCTACTTTAAAAGATCATAATTTGGCCGTCGATAACTTCCAAAGGAATAAAAATGACCCGAGGTAAATTTATTACGCTGGAAGGTGGAGAAGGCGTTGGCAAATCCACTAATATGGCTTTTATAAAGAACTACTTATTTCAGCACAAGATTTCTGTTGTTGTGACCCGCGAACCTGGTGGTACTGTACTGGCTGAAAAACTTCGACAATTATTGTTAGATAAAAACAGTGAAGTCATTTCAGATCAGGCAGAATTATTGATGGTTTTTGCTGCCCGTGCCCAACATATCAAACATGTCATTGAGCCTGCCTTGGCAAAGGGCGAATGGGTGCTATGTGATCGGTTTACAGATTCCACATACGCTTACCAAGGCGGCGGAAGAAATATGCGCATCAGCGCAATAGAGTGGCTTGAAAACATGGTACAAGGCGCTCTAAGGCCAGACCTGACCCTGTTACTTGATGCGCCTGTAGAAATTGGTATAGAACGCGCCCGGTCAAGAGCCGAGTTCGATCGCTTTGAATCAGAAAAAATTTGCTTTTTTGAGCAGGTTAGACGAGCTTATTTATTGCAAGCCGAGCTACATCCTGATCGTATTAAGCTGATTAAAGCCAACCAACCATTAATTGACGTACAAAGAGCACTAATTGAAATTATTGGTACCTTTTTACGATGAGCCTTTTGCCTTGGCAACTGAAAAACTGGTCGCATCTATGTGACTACAAGAACCAAAACAGGGTTCCTCAAGCTCTACTTATATACGGAAACCAGGGCATCGGGAAGGCACACTTAGCAAATCAATTTGCAAACTCACTACTTTGCGCTAAACCTCAAATTAACGGTTTAAGTTGCGGTCATTGTAACCATTGCATATTACTTAAGGCCGAAACACATCCTGATTTAATTAAGTTATGCCCTGATGAACCAGGAAAGTCTATTACCATTGGACAAGTTCGCAATCTGATAACCCGTTTAACCCTAAAGCCTCAATTTGACTCCTACCGCATAGTCATTATTTATCCTGCGGACCTGATGAATAACTCAGCAGCCAATGCATTTCTAAAATGCCTAGAAGAGCCAACAGAGCGCACAGTCCTCCTTTTAATTACCGACAAGCCCTCGCAATTAACAGCGACAATTACAAGCCGCTGTCAAAAACTAGCTGTTACACATCCAGACAAAGAAATATTACTTGCCTGGGTAATGCAACAAAACACAGCATTATTAGAAAACGACACTGACGCCTTATACAATTTAACCCAAGGCTCACCTTTTCTAGCCCTTGATTATGTCAATAATTGTACATTGACACTGCGCAATGATTGTTTCAAAGCCTTTCTAAATATAGCAAAAAAACAACAGCACCCCATCATTGTTGCCGAAGAATGGCAAAAACTACCTGAAGCGCTTATGCTATTTTGGATAACATCCTGGATTATCGACATAATTAAATGTTTTTACCAAATAAAACCTGACTGGTTATATAATCCGGACTTAACAGATTCACTACAATTTCTATCGACTAAAATGGACTTAAGCAATCTATATCAATTGTATGATTTAGTCCTAATAAGTCGGAAACGACTTAATACCCAAATAAACAAACACAACATGTTCGAAGATATTTTAATAAAGTGGTCAGAACTAAATTCGAGTAATATCTGATGGCGGAATCAGCCCCCAGACAAGGTATATTAACCATTTCAATTAAAGACAAAAGCGCCTTGTATGCTGCTTATATGCCTTTTGTTATCAATGGTGGATTATTTATTCCTACCAACCGCGACTATGAAATGGGACAGGAAATTTTTTTATTGCTGAATTTAATGGATGAGGCAGAACGACTGCCTATTGTCGGAAAAATTATATGGAAAACCCCACCTCGTTCAGGCAGCTACAAGTCGAGCGGCATTGGTGTTCAATTTACTGACCAAGACGGCATCATTGCTCGAAATAAAATAGAAACCTATTTAGCGGGCGGCTTATCGTCTGACCGATCAACTTACACTATGTAAACTTCTTCCATGCTGATTGACTCACATTGCCATCTTGATCGTATTGATCTAAAACCCTATGAAAATGATTTTTCCTGCTTTATGGATGAAGCAAATAACAATCAAATTGAACACCTTTTGTGTATAGCTATAGATTTAGAATCCTATCCTGCAATGCTCGAGTTGGTAACCGGATTCAAACAAATATCAGTAACTGTTGGCGTGCATCCCAATGTACAAGATTGCAAAGACCCAAGCATTGATGAACTCATTATTTTAGGACAGCCTGATAATGTTATTGGCATAGGCGAAACAGGCCTGGATTATTTTCGTAGCGAAGGTGATTTGGCTTGGCAGCATCAGCGCTTTAGAAACCATATCAGTGCTGCAAAAAAATTAAAAAAACCTTTGATTATTCATACGCGTGAAGCAAAAGAAGACACGCTTCGAATCCTTAAAGAAGAAAATGCAGATGAAATAGGTGGTGTTATACATTGCTTCACTGAGGACTGGGAGTTCGCTAAAAAAGCAATGGACCTGAATTTTTATATTTCTTTTTCCGGCATTATCACTTTCAATAATGCTGTTGCAATTAAAGAAGTTGCAAAAAAGATTCCTTCCGATAAGTTTCTTATTGAAACAGATTCACCCTATTTAGCACCTACACCCTTTCGTGGCAGACCAAATTATCCGACTTATGTGCGCTATGTTGCAGACCAGATAGCAGAATTACGAGGCACATCAACAACCAAGATAGCCGATCTTTCAGCTAGTAACTTTTATCAATTGTTTAGTCTATAATAGCAAGTGGCATAAATGAAAAATAATACAATAATGTTAATTTATTGGGCCTGTAACTCTAAGTGCTATAAAAAGAGGCATTAAGATAGTCAGCTAGAAATAGAACTAAACAACAAACAACGTCTTGTTTTTATATGACCTAAAGACCATCTTCTCGCTATTAAAAATAGCCGGATATTGTTCTTTAATGATTTAGCATTGACATGCTTGCCCTTTCTAATTTACAGTTATGTCCGCAAAACAAGTATGTAACCAACTATAACTATTAATATAACCCTTCGGAGCACATATCATGGCAAAACCATTAATACAAATGGCATTAGATTCACTGGATTTCGACGCAACAGTAGGTCTTGCTACTTTAGTAGCACCTTATGTTGACATTTTTGAAATTGGAACTCCATGCATCAAACACAATGGTATCAACTTAGTAAAAGAACTGAGAGCAAGATTCCCAGAAAAATTGTTATTAGTTGATCTTAAAACAATGGATGCTGGCGAGTATGAAGCAACTCCTTTCTACGCAGCAGGCGCTGACATTGTTACTGTTCTTGGTGTATCTGGTTTAGCAACTTGCCAAGGCGTAATCAAAGCAGCAAACGCTCATGGCGCAGAAGCTCAAATTGATTTAATCAATGTTGACGATAAAGCAGCTTGCGCAAGAGCAACTTGTGAAGCCGGCGCACAAGTCATGGGTATTCATACAGGTCTTGATGCACAAGCAGCTGGTCACACACCATTTGCTGATTTAAACCTTATTGCTGGTTTAGGCTTGCCCGTTAGAATTTCAGTTGCTGGCGGCATCAAAGCATCAACAGTTCAAGACGTAGTCAAAGCCGGTGCAAACATTATCGTAGTTGGCGCTGCAATTTACGGAGCAGCTTCTCCTGCTGACGCAGCTCGTGAAATTCGCGAATTGGTTGACGCGGTTTAATTATGCATCAGCAACTTATCATAGAAAAGATTTCAGGTGTTCTTGAAGCTACAGATGATACGTATGATGCAAAGCTGACCCAGCTGCTTGATAACGCCAAGCGTATTTTTATTGCAGGCGCTGGGCGTTCAAAGTTGGTTGGCAATTTCTTCGCAATGAGACTTGTCCACGGTGGTTACGATGTAAGTGTCGTTGGTGAAATTGTAACGCCAAGCATTAAAAACGGTGACTTATTGATCATAATTTCCGGATCTGGAGAGACTGAACAATTAATAGCATTCACTAAAAATGCAAAAAAAGTAGGTGCAAAAATAGTATTGATTTCTGCAAAAGCGGAATCAACAATTGGTGATTTAGCTGATGGCGTATTTCAAGTTGGCAAGCAAGAGCAATATGGTAAAGTTCTTGGTATGCCCATGGGTACTGTATTTGAACTATCTACTTTGATATTTTTGGAAGCAACTGTTTCTCATATTATTCATGAAAAAGGAATTCCTGAAGAAATAATGAGAGAAAGGCACGCTAATTTAGAATAGCGGCAGAGGAACGAGTGGCTATTCTCACTCGTTCTAACTTTGTCTTATGACTTAAATTAAAAGAATTTATCGTGACCAGATCGCATCACTGATAGAAGTCACTACACATAATTTATAAAAATAATAAAAGGAGAATAATATGACTTCGCGCCGAGAATTAGCGAACGCCATACGCGCTTTGAGCATGGATGCCGTTCAAAAAGCAAATTCTGGACATCCAGGAGCACCAATGGGAATGGCGGATATCGCCGAAGTTTTGTGGAATGATTTCATGACCCACAATCCGACTAATCCACAATGGTCAAATCGCGATCGCTTCGTGTTATCGAATGGTCATGGCTCGATGTTGATTTATTCCCTGTTACACCTGACTGGTTACGATCTACCCATTGAAGAATTGATGAATTTTCGTCAGCTTCATTCTAAAACCCCAGGTCACCCAGAATACGGTTATGCCCCAGGCGTTGAGACAACAACCGGCCCCTTAGGCCAAGGCATCACCAATGCTGTTGGTATGGCAATAGCTGAAAAAGCGCTTGCTGCTCAATTCAACAGAGACGGACATAAAATTGTTGACCATCACACCTATACCTTCTTAGGTGATGGCTGTCTGATGGAAGGTATTTCTCACGAAGCGTGCTCGTTGGCTGGAACATTGGGATTAGGTAATTTAATCGCCTTCTGGGACGACAATGGCATTTCGATTGACGGACATGTTGATGGCTGGTTTACCGACAATACACCAATGCGTTTTGAAGCTTATGGTTGGCATGTAATCGCTGATGTTGATGGACACGACCATGTTGCCTTAACTAAAGCAATCCAAATGGCTAAAGCCATGACAGATAAGCCAACCATGATTTGCTGCAAGACAACTATTGGCTTTGGTTCACCTAACAAAGCAGGCAGTCATGCTTGTCATGGCGCAGCACTCGGTCAAGACGAAATTAATCTGACTAAAGCAGCTTTGGGTTGGGATCATGAAGCATTTGTCATTCCTGCTGATGTTTATGCTGGATGGGATGCTAAAGCCAAAGGCTCTAAAGCTGAAAAAGAATGGAATGATAAATTTGCACATTACCAAGCAGCTCATCCTGAATTAGCGGCTGAATATCAACGTCGTATGGCGGGTGATTTGCCTAATAACTGGAAAACTGATGCGGAAGCATTTGTAAGTGCGGTTAATGCTGAAGCCAAGACAACAGCAACTCGTCTATCTTCATTGGCTGCCATCGAAGGTTTTGCAAAGATTTTACCTGAAATATTTGGTGGTTCAGCTGATTTAGGCTGTTCAAATATGACCGAATGGACCGGTTATAAACCTATGCGCGCTGACAAACCTGATGCTAATTACATCAATTACGGCGTACGTGAATTTGGCATGTCTGCAATCATGAATGGTATTGCTTTGCATGGCGGCTTAATTCCATTTGGTGCAACATTCCTAATGTTCTCGGAATATGCTCGCAATGCCTTGCGCATGGCGTCTTTGATGAAAATTCGTTCAATCTTCGTTTACACTCATGACTCTATTGGTCTAGGTGAAGATGGTCCGACCCATCAACCCGTTGAACAAATTGCAACACTACGATTGATTCCAAGCATTCAAGTTTGGCGTCCTTGTGATGCTGTTGAAACAACCGTTTCATGGAAAGCGGCTTTTGAAAGACAAGACGGCCCTTCCATTCTGGTTTTTTCTCGTCAGAATTTACCTCATGTTCCCCGCACTCAAGCACAAATTGAGGCCATTTCACGTGGTGGATATGTTTTAAGTGACAGCGATGGCCAACCAGAAGCCATCATCATTGCTACTGGCTCTGAAGTTGAACTTGCAATAAAAGCAGCTGAAGTTCTTAAAGCCGCTGGTAAAAAAATTCGCGTTGTGTCTATGCCGTCAACTAACATTTTTGATGCGCAAGATGCCGCATATCGTGAATCAGTATTACCTTCTGCCGTAACCAAACGTGTTGCAGTTGAAGCAGGCGTGACTGACGGTTGGTGGAAATATGTAGGTACAAACGGTAAAATTGTAGGTCTCGACCGATTTGGCGAGTCTGCTCCAGCAGGTCAGCTTTTCAAAGAGTTTGGCTTCACCGTTGATAACGTAGTCAAGAACGTAGAAGCAGTACTTTAATTTTAAAGAAAAATTATAGAGTAGTAATACACATTAAATTTGGAGAGAGAGCCCGTCAGTTTTATGCTACCAGAAATCTGGCATGTCGGTCTCTCAAACCACTTCTTCCGACTTTTAGGTGAACAACGTGAAAAAGAACAATTTAACCAGAGCAGCGTTTGCAGTACTACTATTATCAAGTGCTGTTGCAGGCGCAGATCAACAGTATCCAGCTGCAGACTTCCAACCAGAAGTGCTATACCAAAACAGTGACTATATCGCCAAGAGTAGCCCACAAACAACTACGACTAAAGCAGCCTCTAGCGAATCAGCTACAACTGCTCATGATGAAAAATATCCTGCTGCTGACTTCAAGCCAGAAGTTTTGTACCATGATCCCAATTACAAACATATCGAATCTGTTAAAGCTAATGCATCAAAAACAGCTGCCTCAAGTACAACAGAAGATCAAAGTGTAAGCACTACAGAAGCAACTGAAGAAACATCTTCTATGTCCATTTACTTGGTTGGCTTGTTACTTCTTGCTGGAGCTGGGTTTTATTTTTTCAAAATTACAGCTCGTACTTCTGTACAAAAAAATGCTCCTGCACCAACCAGAAAATCTTATGCCGTTAATACTGGTGTTGCGAAGTATTTGAACAAAATATCAGGCACAGGTGTTTCCAGATATTTAGATTCACATGTGAAGTCGGTATCTGCAGCAACTGGTGTAGCAAAATACATGGCAAAACAATCAGTATCTTCAAAAGAAACTGCAGGTAAAGCTGCGACTGGTGTTGACAAATACATGCGTGACCGAGGCTAATAATGAACAAGAAAAACTCGAATGGCTTTTTACCTGCAGTTGCGGGTTTGTTCTTTTTCATGAATAAGCCTAATCCTGAAAACATTTACAGAGATGAGCCCGTATATCCAGTCTATATCAAAGATGAGTCGGGCTTTACAGGCGTATCAAAGTATCTGAAACATCAGGAAGCACTATTGGAAAATAGCTTAGCAATTGAGCCCGCTCAATTGCTAAGTGGTGTTGCCAAATACTTGGACGGTCTCGATCAGTATCCAGCCAGTGGCGTTTCCAAATATGTTTTAAGACAGTCTATAGCAGAAAAGCAAAAAAGACAGTTAAGTGGCGAACCCGAAGTAACTGGCGTTGCCAAATACCTGAAAAATAAAAAACCTGCACCAGAATTGACTGGCGTTGCAAAATATATGAAGCATCAGGCCACCTTGCCCCAACCCAGTAATGTTGCCAAGTATCTGTCAAAACAAGCTGCTTTAAATGCCTTGCAAGTTAAGCACTCAAAAGTTGAAGTTTCTGGCGTTGCCAAATATTTGCAAAATCAGGAAAATCTTCCACAACCTAGCAGAGTTGCAAAATACATGGCAAAACAAGCCGCTATTGATGCTTTAACTGCCAAAAAAATAAAGCAACCTTCACCATTAACAGGTGTAGCCAAGTACCTTGATGATCAGGCAAGCCTGCCACAGATCAGCAGAGTTGCTAAATACATGGTTAGGCAAGCTTTAGTTGAAAAACAAAAAACCACAGCGATTGAAACTGGCGTTGAAAAATACATGCGTCACCAGGCTTAACCAATCCCTGTGTAACAAACCACAGTTTAATTGTTAATCAATAAAAACTTAAACTGTGGTTTGTTTCTCCCGATTTTCAGTAGACTTAAATAAAATTAATCGTTTTATTTAACTTCCTTACTAAACTTAAACTCAGAAAATCGCTTAAGACGATTAAACCAATTTCTCAATTACAAAATATATAGGCACCTCTCATGGCAAAAAACTTATTGGAACAACTAAAAGAAGTCACTGTTGTTGTGGCCGATACTGGCGACATTCAAGCAATTGAAACTTTTAAACCACGTGACGCGACGACTAACCCTTCTTTAATTACAGCCGCTGCACAAATGCCACAATACCAAGGCATTGTTGATGATACATTAAAAGCAGCTCGCGCCAGTTTAGGTCAAGCGGCTTCTGCTGCAGAGGTAGTTTCACTGGCATTTGATCGTCTTGCCGTATCTTTTGGCCTTAAAATTCTAGAAATCATACCTGGCCGTGTATCAACTGAAGTTGATGCTCGTCTATCTTTCGATACTGATGCAACAATAGCAAAAGGTCGTGACTTAATCGCACAATACAGAGCGGCAGGCGTTGACAGCGACCGTATCTTAATCAAAATTGCTGCTACTTGGGAAGGTATCCAAGCTGCTGCAGTTCTTGAAAAAGAAGGCATTCATTGTAACCTGACACTATTGTTTGGCATTCACCAAGCAATAGCTTGTGCTGAAAATGGTATCACTCTGATTTCCCCATTTGTTGGTCGTATCCTTGATTGGTACAAAAAAGATACCGGTCGTGATTCTTATGCTCCTGCTGAAGATCCAGGTGTAGTTTCTGTTACAGAAATTTATAACTACTACAAAAAGTTTGGTTACAAAACAGAAGTTATGGGCGCCAGCTTCCGTAACGTAGGTGAAATTACTGAATTGGCTGGTAGTGATTTATTAACGATTGCTCCTTCTTTATTGGCTGAATTACAAGCAACAGAAGTTGAACTACCACGTAAACTTGACCCAGAAAATGCATCTAAACTGTCAATTGAAAAAATCTCAATCGATAAAGCTACTTTTGAAGCCATGCATGCTGAAAACCGTATGGCTACAGACAAACTGGCTGAAGGCATTAGCGGCTTCGCAACTGCGTTGGAAGCACTGGAACAATTACTTGCTGCTCGCTTGGCCAGCCTTGAAGGTTAATTAAAGCGCACTCCATTTGATGGTGGTTGATTTTATAACCACCATCAGTAAGTTATGACTTTAATCTTCAACGAAACAGACTGATATAGGACCCTTTAAATGTCACAAAAAATTTTAGATGTAATTAAGCCCGGTGTAGTAACCGGTGAAGATGTACAAAAAATCTTTGCTATTTGCAAAGAAAACAAATTTGCAATGCCTGCTGTTAACGTAATCAATACAGATTCAATCAATGCAGCATTAGAAGCCGCAGCTAAAGTTAAATCACCTGTCGTTATCCAATTTTCTAACGGTGGCGCTCAATTTGTTGCCGGCAAGGGCCTTAAGTTACAAGGACAAGAAACAGCTGTTTTAGGTGCTATTTCAGGCGCACAACATGTACACTTAATGGCAGAAGCTTACGGCGTTCCTGTTATTCTTCATACAGACCATGCCGCCAAGAAATTACTGCCTTGGATTGATGGCTTGTTGGACGCTGGCGAAAAACATTTTGCAGCAACTGGCAAACCTTTATTCAGCTCACACATGCTGGATTTATCAGAAGAAAGCCTGAAAGAAAACATCGAAATTTGTGGTCAATATTTAGCGCGTATGTCAAAAATGGGCATGACACTTGAAATTGAGCTAGGTGTTACCGGTGGTGAAGAAGACGGCGTTGACAACAGTAACCTGGATCATTCATTACTGTATACACAACCAGAAGACGTTGCTTACGCTTATGAAGAATTAAGCAAAATCAGCCATCGTTTCACTATAGCTGCTTCATTTGGCAATGTACATGGTGTTTACAAGCCAGGTAACGTTAAACTAACTCCGAGCATTTTAGACAACTCACAAAAATATGTGTCTGAAAAATATGGCGTAACAGCAAACACTTTAAACTTTGTTTTCCACGGTGGTTCTGGTTCATCTGCTGCAGAAATCAAAGAATCAATTAGCTACGGCGTTGTAAAAATGAACATTGATACTGATACCCAATGGGCAACTTGGGAAGGTATTATGAATTTTTACAAGAAAAATGAAGCTTATCTACAAGGCCAAATCGGTAACCCGGATGGTGACGACAAACCTAACAAAAAATACTACGATCCACGCGTTTGGCAACGCGCAGGTGAAGAAGGTATGGTTACTCGTTTAGAACAAGCCTTTCAAGAATTGAACGCTGTTAATACTTTATAAGTAAAGCGCACTCTTCAACAAAAAAAGCCGATGTTTTGCATCGGCTTTTTTGTTTCTAACTAGCAGCATTTATGACCAAGTAGTCAGGCTTTAAAGCTTGACCAACACTTCACCACGCCCCATTTCAGACATATCACCTGCATAACGCTGCACACGATTAAAAGCGATAGAGGCATCAGCAAAGCGCGAATTTAATAACTTAAATGAGGCAAACAGAATGGGTAAAAAGGCCAAGGTATGGGCACCACAATCATTAAAACTGGCTGACAACGACGGTTGATTCCATAATAACAACGTCCCACGACGCATCGCATAGCCTAAATGGCGACCTGTTTGACCCATGACTGCAATTGTTCCTGCTGTCATTCTGGAGCCGCAATAATCACCTGCATTACCTTCAATCAAGATATTACCACGACGCATGTGGTCACCGACACGCTCACCCACATTACCTTTAATAAGAATTGTACCGCCTTTCATGCCCATTTTATTGCCTGGCAGTGCCGCACCTAAAAAATCACCGGCATTACCCGACACTTCCAAGTAACCTTTTTTCATTTCACAAGCGGCATAAAGACCGACATTACCAGACACCTTAATTTCACCGGCATTCATGCCAAAAGCCAAATAAGCGCCTGCATCACCAACAACTGAAATACTGCCACCTTCAAGGTCTTTGCCTATAAAGTCGAGGTTATCAAGACTATTTTTAATAACGATATTTTGCGTATCAGCCCCTTCAAGGGCAAATAACTCATCAACCCGCAACTTGCATTTGCCACTTTGCAAAGTAATAGCGCTTATATCCGCTAAGGCCATGCCAGTTAACAGATTACAAACCAAAGGCGACATATCAACACGTTGTGCAGGTTTGTGTTTTAACGTAAAGGTTAAAGCGCTCATGCCATAATCTCCTGTAAATGAAAATGGAATGGCCCTAACTTACCACCATAATTACCCGCACTAATGCGCTTAATCCCGTTCTTTGCGCCTAAATCACAAACAGCTTGCATACCGACTCGCATAGCCTTATCGATATCTTCTTTCGTCAAACCATCAATCACAATTTCCATCACCGATTCAATCTCGGATGACAACGCCGTTTTAGTCATTCCTTTTAAAGTAGGACAGAATGCATCGTTGGTTGATGCACCCAAGGTTTTGTATTTTGAACCTACTTTAGAACCAGAACGAACCACACCACCCGGAAAAGGCATAATCACATTGGGAATTTTACGCATCTCCTCAATCGCTGCTTCACAAGCAGTCAGCGCTTGCGGTTGTGATTCAGCCAACACTAAAAAGTTACCACCACCAATCGCATCGACTTGACCCGTAGTCGCTTCAGCCAAAAATTCGCCATCCATCACCGGAATACGCCAGTAGCGTTTACCACTAATTTGCTTAGATACCTGAAAGCCATCACCGAAATAACGCAGATTTTTGCCTAATGGAATTCTGATTCCACCATCAATGCCGGCAAATAATGCTGCCGTTGGCGACGTTAATACGCATTGCCCTGCCCTGGTTTCCAGTTGCTTGGCTAAGCCTTTACCGCCCATGGCAAATATCATAACTGAAACACCGGGGCGACCATCAGGGGTTTCTGACGGATCTAAAATTCGCTCAATACTGCCTTCGCAACCACAAGCAATAACCGAAGTAGCAAAGCCCGTCATCGCCTGTGCTGAAATCAATGCCCACTTTTCATTTTGCGCCGTGATAATAGCGCGGGTGGCTTTCATTGGAAACGCTTCAGCAAACGTTGCATCTATGCTTACGCCGTTAATAATCATGCTACGTCTCCTTTAAGCGGATGCACAGAAATACTGCCACGCCCATCTTCGGTAATCTCATCATTACTGATTTTAAAGTTACCCAACTTCATGGTCATATAGCGATCAAAATAATCTTTTAAGCCTTTTTCAACCGAAGGATCGAAGTCTGGCTGCACCACATGAGTCGTACCCCATTTGGTAGAAACCACCTTGCCATCAACCACGACCAATTGGCCGTCTTTAAACACATAATCGGGCTTCTCAAACATTTTTTGTCTATCGTTATTATCCGTATAAACCGTAATATCTGCCCAATTGCCCGCGCTTAAACCGCCCCGGTCTTTTAAACCAATCAATTTAGCTGCACCCGCACGCGTCATAATGGCAATTTCTTGTAGCGTATATTCACGCTCAATAGAGGCCAACGTCGTCATTTTTTGCGCTTCAGGATGAATCGTTGACAACACCTCATTACGGAAACTTCTGTCCATTAACAACCGTATCAAATGCGGATAACTGGTAAACGGTGCGCCATTAGGATGATCTGTCGTCAAGAAAATACGCCACGGATCATCAACCAGCAAAAAGGTTTCCAATCCAATCGCCCACTGCAGCGCATTAACAAAGTTTTTATCTTTATATTTAAAAGGCACAACACCACAACCTGCGTCACACTCAATATCCATGGTGACCCATTTATTGGGGCTGGCAAACTTATGATTGGCATGTTGCCGCATATTATCGCCCGATGCGGTCACTGTTTGACCAAACAGAATTTGACCCACATCAATGGTAATATTTTTATTTTTGTTGATCGCTTCAGCAATCTGCGCAGCGCCTGATGAAAATTTAAAATCACCTTCAGTACCGTAACTATGGAACTGAATATGCGTTAAATGCATCGGCAAACCACCAATACCCTGAATGGTATCCAAGGTCGTTTGCACATTACCAGGCACACCCAAATTACAACCATGCACATGCAAAGGATGCGTGACACCAATTTCTTTAACTGCTGTTGCCAGAACTTGCAAAATATCACGCGGTGTTACACCGTAATAACAATTCTGTTCATCCAGATCCAGCTTGCGCTGATTAAACTTAAACGCATTAATACCACCCGGATTAACCACTTTAACCCCGATAGCTTTAGCCGAATGCATCGTCCACGCGACATAATCATTAATGGCTTTTTGATCTTTTTTGGCGGTTAACATACGCAGCAAATAATCATCACTGCCCAACATCACATAACCGCCTTTATCCAGAATCGGAATATCAGCCATTTCCATGTGAGCCTGACGGGCATTAACCGGCAACATAGCCGGTTCAAATCCGGCGGTATAGCCCATTTCGGCATAACGATAGCCCGTTACAAATGTACTGGGCATGGCATGTCCACAACCGGAACGGGTAATATCACTACGATGAACAGGATCATTCCTATGCTCTTCCGGCAACAACGTTCTGGCAATATTCCCTTTACCGCCACCAATATGCGTGTGCATATCAATCGCGCCAGACATCACTACCTTGCCTTTTAAATCGTATTCTTTATCAACGACTGCTTCAGTCGGCTTTGCAACGATACGTCCGTCCTGAATATAAATATCTTGCAGCTTGCCATCAACCCCGCTGGCAGGATCATAGACAGTACCACCTGTTAACTTTATCAACATTATTTTACCTGCAAAGCTTGTTCAATGGCGTTCAGTACCTCAGCAGTACTGGGCAAACCGGAATCGCGTAATTTTTTTAATCGAATGGCAACCACGTTATCCATACGATAGGCATGGCCGGCATGATCAATACCCGGTGTACCGACGGGAATAAACACAGCCGGTTCTTTTGCAAACGTCATGCCCGAACGACCCACCACAATAGTCGGTAAAGTCGTTTCCGGTGGTACCGCGTTCACATTAAACGCCTGAACCCAAACTAAGGCATCGGCTTCTCCACTCGCCAGCAAAACACTCGTCTCGTTTAAAAAAGGATCATACTCTGGATAGCCTCTTGAAAAACGGGTACGCGCCGGATAACCGGTCGTCCAGCCACACACCTGATTAGCGGTTTGATCACCTTCTTTACCCGCCAACGGCAAGCCGGAACAACGCGTATTGAGATCATTAATATCTTTGATCATTTCAGAAAGTTTCTGCACGGTCAACTCGGCATGGGCAAAAGCCAAAGCACCCGCTGCCCAAGTCACTACCCCGTATTTGGCCGCTTTAAATTGATCAGCAAGCACTTGTAAATCGGCTACTGCAAGACCGCAAACCGAAGTAGCGCGTATTTGCTGATCTTTAACTAAGGCCCGCAATACCGCAAGCACTTCCGGTAAATCATCCGTCGCGCATTCCATCACTTGTGCTTTTTGACCATTGGGAGACTTTGACGCCTCACCGCTAGGCGCTTTACCCAAATAAATAACGCTACGTTGACGGGTATCTTCCACAAACATGGCTTCTTTATTCCACACGTAACGCTCAAAAAAGCGCGGTGCGAAGCTTTCCAAATCAGTACCGACAACCAATAACAAATCACAGCGATTTTTTACTTCCGCCAGCGTGGTATTCATCCACCCAGAATCTTGCAGTGCCAAAAAGTTATTACGGGCACCCGTAAAATTCATATTATCGACCACCGCACCGCAACGATCAGCCAAAGCCAACAAGCCCCGCATCCCGTTAACATCGGTTGCACAGCCACCAATCAAGGGCAACTTGGTATCTATTAACAGTTCTGCCGCTTTGGCAACAGCCACTTCAAGACTCACGTCCTTGCCATCCACCCGAGCACTGGTATCAGTAATTGGCTGTTCAAAGGCCGGCGTATTAACCGCACAACCATTTTCAATTACTTTCAGCAATATACCATCAACCCTGATGGTCAGATCATCCGTGCCAATACCGCAAAAAGGACTCGGTACTTCAGTTATCTCAATCATTCAGCTGTCCTTTAATATAATTAACTCATTCAACAGGCCGTTGTCTGTATGCCAGATGCCCTTGATGTTGTTGCGGTATTCTAACCTTAATTGTTAAGGCTGTCTCGATAATCCAAGCCTCTATTCCTTATAATTGGCTTTGTAAATTTCTTGCAAAGATCAGCACTTTTTACAATAGCGCGCAGGCTTGGCTAAAGAAAATCTCTCAGTCTTTTTTTACTGAGTTCATAAGAAATAATGGCGGGGATATAAAACGTAATATCTGCGGTTACTTTTGCCAAAAAAGTGCCCCAAGGTAAGCTATTCAATAAAATTGGCAAGTAATACATCAGAAAAGGCCGTATTAACAAAGTATCAAAAACCTCGGCAATACCAAACTCCACACCTAACGCTCTTATGTTTTTAAAGAATACATGAAACGTATAGGTTTGCTGATTTAGTAAACAGTGTTTTCTGGTCGCTAACATATCCGTTAACAAGATACAGCCAAAGTAAGCCGTATTACCGATTACTGTCGCAACAAGCGCCGTCGTTAGTTTATTTTCAGTGTAGCCAAAAGCTAGCTCAGCAGAAACCACCGTTAAAATCATCGAGATTATTTCAGCCGGTAGATAGCGCTTAAGCCACTCATTAATTTTATGTTTCATTGGCGCTTAGGCATCAAACTTGATTGATCAGAACTGCTTATTATACGCGCCACTTACGCTAGCTTGGTGTTAGTACCAAGACCTCTTTTGTAAACATTTCCATAAACTTGGGATTTAATCGATCAGATAAATAAGTATAGAAAGAGCATGCAAACTGCAAACTGCAAACTGCAAACTGCAAACTGCAAACTGCAAACTGCAAACTGCAAACAAACTGCAAAATTATATTTAAAATTAAAGAATAGGATGGTATTTTAATATCGTATTAATGTTGAAGAAATATGAATACATATTCTTGAAATCTCATTGTCTGGATAGATATCCACTCATACAGACACAAGTTACTGAACTGATTCCCAGTAACTTTAGTCATTTGGCTTTGGCTGATTGAATCGATAACAAAATTAAAATTATATGCAAGCGCTCATTGATTTATTTAGCTATAAAGACCTCATTCCTCATGGCTATTGCCTGGCGTGGAGTCCACTGCTTCTTTGGCTAACTGTCATCTCGGATCTATTAATCACACTGGCCTATTATTCCATCCCCTTCACTATTCTCTATTTCTTATATCAGCGTAAAGAATCGCACTATAATTGGATTGGCGTTTTATTTGCGACCTTTATACTCGCCTGCGGTACCACACATTTACTCTCTACCATTACCATTTGGATACCTTTATATTGGCTGGATGGTTTCCTTAAGGCTTTTACCGCTTTAATTTCAGTGGCTACCGCCTTATCGATGCTTTGGGTTGTTCCCCGCGTACTGTCTTTACCTACTCAATCTCAATTAGAAGGAGAGATACAACAAAGACAATATGCCGAAAATAACCTACTCAATTCTAGCAATACATTCAATAAAATTGCCAGTCGAGTACCAGGAATGGTCTACCAATTTTATTTAAGCTCGGATGGTAAAGCCGCATTTCCTTTTGTGAGCGAAGGTATTTATGAGTTATTTAGAGTTAAACCGGAGGAAGTCCGCGAAGATGCTTCACAAATATTTGCCCTTATTCATCCGGAAGATTTTGATGGCTTTGTTGCATCTATCGAGATGGCCGTCAATAACTTGGCGCCTTGGTTTTATGAATTCCGAGTCAAACATAATGACGGCACTATAAACTGGCTATCAGGAAACTCACTGCCAGATCAAGACGATTTTGGAGTCTGGTACTGGTATGGCTTTATGTCAGACATTACTGTACGAAAACAGTTAGGCGAGAACTTACGTATTAGCGAAAACATAAAGCATGCGATACTGGAATCCAGTCCGGACGCCATATTTTCGGTAGATAATGATGGTTTGATTAAAAATTATAATCCCTCAACCTTATCAATCTTTGGCTATACACATCAAGACATACACGAGAAAAACTGGATTGATCTATTTATAGCTGAACCCTTCCGTGATAATGATCTGATTAATCATTCAAAATATACCGAAAGCTCGCAAGACAGTGTGGTAAATTCACGAATTGAGTTAATGGGCTGTCGTGATGACGAAGAGTTTCCAATAGAAATAAGTATTACGCCAATCAGAATAGGATCGCTAAACTTTTTTTCTGTTTTTATACGAGATATCAGCGAACGCAAAAACTCAGAAGCAGTTTTGCGCGAGGGACAACAACAGGCAGAACAGGCCAATCTCGTTAAATCGCAATTTCTGGCGATGATGAGTCATGAAATACGCACCCCGCTTAATGCGGTTTTAGGGATGCAGGAGTTATTAACCAACACACCGCTTAATCATATCCAAACTGATTACATGCAAATAGCAAGCCAAGCCGGTAAAAACATGCTGGCTATTGTTAACGATATCTTGGACTTTACCAAAGTAGAGGCTGGCAAGCTCGAATTGGAGCAAATTCCCTTTGATGTGATTGAGATAACGCAGAACTGTGTCGAATTAATGACGCTTACCGCCAAAGCAAAGGATTTGTCATTGATTACCGTTATTGTCCCGGAACTTAATGTCTGGATTAGCGGCGACCCTTTGCGCTATCACCAAGTACTCATTAATTTGCTAAGTAATGCCATCAAGTTTACCAACACCGGTAGTGTAACCATTAAACTGTCAGCCCAGCCAAACCTGGAAGATAGCTGTGTGTTATTGGTGGAAGTGATCGATACTGGTATTGGTATTCCTTTAACTTCTCAAGCCGGCTTGTTCGAAATCTTTGTTCAGGTCGATCCTTCGGATAGCCGTAAATACGGCGGCAGTGGTTTGGGACTGGCCATTTCCAAACGATTAGTGATGTTATGGGAGGGCCATATTGGCGTAGAAAGTACGCCGAATATCGGCAGTCGCTTTTGGTTTACGGTAGGATCAAAGGCAACTGCGCTTGCTCAGGAAATAACGCCTACTTTTCTACCGGCTGATGAAAGTACGTCAAGTCCTATTGTTGCCAACATCTTAGTCGTTGATGATAGCGCGATTAACCAAGCGGTACTGACCTACATGTTGCGCGACGCCGGCCATCACGTTGATCTTGCAAATTCCGGGAACCTAGGCATAGCCGCAGTAAAGAAAAAGAACTATGACATTATTTTAATGGATGTATCCATGCCGGATATGAGTGGCATGGAGGCCACGACAATCATTCGTCAATTGGGCGGTGCGGCAGCATTGGTCCCCATCATTGCGATAACTGCTCATGCCTTGGCCGGCTATCAGGCGTTATGTTTGGCGGCTGGCATGAACGGCTATGCGACCAAACCGATTAGTCAGAAAGACTTGCTGGCTGTCGTGGCGACTTGGTGTGACAAAACAATAACTCGTGATGCTCCCGCCTTAAGCGCTTTAATTGAGGACAGTTCTGTTCAGTCAGTTTACGAACCAGTCAAGCAAGCGGTAATATTGGATCAAGCCGCGCTTGATGCGCTCACTAGCCTACTTGGTCAGGAGGCGTTTAATGATTTATTGCAAATCTATCTCACAGAACTCAATACGCGCTGTGATGCCATCAAGCAAGCGATTATTCAGCAGGATTTAGTCATCATCTGCCGAGAAGCTCATGCCATCAAAGGCAGTTCAGCAAGTTTTGGCGCGACAGCATTAAATGCAATCGCTAAAGACTTAGAAGTCTGTGGTTATAACGATGATTTACCTCAAGCCTTGATTTTGGCAGAGCAATTATTGCCCTGTGCAGCAGCCACCTTGGCGGCTATGTCCAGTATCTAAACATCTATAACCCAAACTCGTATAGTAGCTTGATTGAAACATAAATAACCAAGCCCATTGCAAAGATATACGTGCAATAAAGTACCGGCTGGGCAATAAATGCTTTTAAGAAAGTCTGCTGCAAGCCCTCTTGTTTTAATTGCTTATACGTCTCACGCGAACTGATAGCTCGCTGTTGTTGATAAGCATTTATCAACGCTCTGGCCTTTTCAACATCATCAGCCTGTCTAAGCCATATCCCGGGCATAGACATCCCCCAATTACCGGCCGTCGTTTCATAAAAATCAATCACTTGTTCAGTCAGTAGCTCGCGTACCTCATCGGCTTCATCTTCTGGCACACCGCGTAAAGGAAATAATAATAAACTCATATTTGTTAATTCATTAAATGAAACAGTTAAGCACTATATTACTATTAAATGTTGGATGGATACCATTTTTGTACCCACGTATAATAGCTTGGCAGCTTAAATGCTTTAGGCGTTGTATTCCTATAGTCTTCGTGGGCACAAGAACGGTGCCCACCCCTAACCGCTGCAGCAGGATAAATCACTACCACCACAAATCATAGAGCCGTCTTCCCAGCAGGGAGAGCGAAGCGAGGGTTTGCCGAGATAAAGTCTACAGGGATGTAATCATCAATAGTACAGAATATTTTTCACTCAACTCCTTGTATTTCTCACTATAGCGAACACAACTTTAAGTTGTGCCATGGGTTTAAACATCGTGTTGCATCATTTTAACTGCGGCTTAACGTCCACAGTACATCGTATGCCAGTATTTATCCTCGGCTTAAGACTTTTTAGCCGCGGTTAAAAATCTGTTTGCCGCAGGCTAAACATGACAAGCAACTTACTATCAATGGCAAGCAACGGCTAATAACTCGCGGTGGTTTTCCGCAAACTGGCAACCGACTGATAACGAATGGCTATACAACTTGACTATCTTGGCAGGAGACTCCAATTACTATGAGCACTTCGCATTTCTTTCCCACGACTGAGCCGGCGCAAATTATACCGAAGTGGTCGGCAAAGACGGCATTATCGTGATGTATTTGGTTGATGTAGGTTGAGCAAAAGCGCAACATTGCCCAACCAATCGCTAAATGTAATATCAGGCAAACTCTTTTAGTTTGCTCGATTAATAAGCTATGATGACCGCTTATCACCATGCATCGGCACATGAAAAATACAATGGCGACTAACGACCAACAATTGATAGCATCAACCCAAGCCTGGCTAAAATCTTTCGTTATTGAGTACAGTATTTGTCCGTTTGCAAAGCGTGAAGTAGAGCGCGGCAGTATTCATTTTGTCGCCAGCCATGATACGGATCTGGAAGAATGTCTTGCCAATTTACTGCTGGAATGTGATCGTTTAAATAGCGATGCAGGCATTGAAACTACGCTGATTATTTATGATAAGGCTTTTATCTGCTTTGATGATTATCTGGATTTTATTGATCTTGCCGAGGAGTTATTGCGGGTAGAAGACTACGAGGGTATTTATCAGTTGGCCAGCTTTCATCCGGATTATTATTTTGAAGGCACCAAACTGGATGATCCGGCTAATTACACCAACCGTTCGCCCTACCCGATGTTGCATTTATTACGAGAAGCCAGTCTTGAAAAAGCCATTGATGCTTACCCGGATCCTGAGGCTATTCCGGAAAGAAATATTACCTTATTACGTGAACTGGGACTTGCCAAAGTAAAGGCCTTATTGGCTGCGTGCTATCCTTCTTGAAATAAAAAAATATTTGATCCACGAAAAATACAAAAAAACATGAAAAGTTTTAATAAGAAACATAAGTAGCCGCCCACCTAAATGGTGAGAGGCTGTGAGCTATTATAGACTGAATACTTTCGTATTTTTTGTGGACTAACTGCGGATTTTAGGTTGAATGGTTATTTAGCTTCTTCTTCGGTAGCTGCTGCTTCGACTGCAACCTCTTCGGCAGCTTCAGGCTCCGGCTCATCATCTTCAACGTCCACTTTTCTTTCAACAACTCGCCATTTAGAGGCAGTAGGATCAATCTTTTTTTCTTCTACTTCTGGTTCAGGTTTTTTGCTTAATACTTCAATAAACGCTAAAAACCACTCCTGTTCTTTAACGCCAGCCATGTCCGGATCGCTTAAAATATCGGCAACATCAGGCAAAGTTGCACGGCTTCTGGAGCTTTCCAATGCTTTAAGGCAGGCTTCTTTATCACCACGTAATCCATAAATACACGCCAGATTATAAGAGGCTGTTGCTGCTTGAATGGCATTGGCTCTTTCAAATTGTTGTTTAGCCAATTCGTATAAGCGGTCATGCGGCATTGCTTTCTTTAAGCGGGCATAATCCATATAAGCTACGCCGCTATTGATTGCCGCTCCCAGATAATCAGGATTAATCAGCTGGCAAAAGGCAAATCTGTCAATGGCGTCTTGAAAGAGCTTGGCCGCTTCGTCTCCAGTTTTGGTTTGTGCCTGGTGTAATAAGGCAAAACCCCAGTTATATAAAGTTTCTGCGCGGAGGGGGTCGTCGAGTAAAATATCCGCATAGCCTTGATAAGCGGCTTTAAACAGGCCATCCGCTGTACTACCTTCACTTTTACGTGCTTGTGCAGTTTGCTTGATGGTTGCATTGAGTTTGGATTTTTTTGTGAACGATGATAACAAGGACATTAACTTTAGCTCCTGACTAAATTATTATTATTTTGCTTATTATAAAACACCCGCTCTATTTCTAACGACACTATTCAATATTTAACTCATGAATAAATCATATGACGACGCTATTACCCGAGAAAAGGTCAATCTGGAAACCTCAAGAATTGCCTGGCAAGAATTACAGCGTTTTTTTGCCAGTGGCTGTGCGGTGTTTGTTACCTCCACACTAGATTTGGTTGATGTTGCCTACCAGTTTTCCATTGACAATAAAGATCAGGTTGCGCAGTGGCTGCAAGATAAGGAGCTTGCCCTTGTCTCTGATCAGCAGGCAATGGAATGGTTGGAAACAGATGCAGAAGTGTGGGCGGTTGTGGTTAAGCCTTGGATATTGGTGCAGTTGTAAATCCGCGTGTTCTTGATCCTAAAAACAGCAGTTAGTCCACGAAAAGCAAGAAGGACACGAAAAGTTTTTAGCTTGTTATAGTCTAACAACCTTTCATTCTTTAAATGAAGAGCGACTTACTTGTCTATTTTCGTGTTTTTCGTGGATCAAATATTTTTCTAATTCGAATAAGCCTGGAACGGATTTACGCTTTACCTCTTGAGCCTGAGCGTCCTTGGCCTCTGGATTCGATACGCTTACTATCAGACCGTTTACTGTCGGCGGGTTTTGCGCCTCGAGCGGCTGGTTTTTTAGAGTGCCTTAAATCTTTTTTACCGGTAGTCTTATTGGGTGCGTTCTTTTTAGGCGCATCAATCACTTTTAATGAGACGGGCTCGTAGCCGGTATCCGCAACACGCGGAATTTGCCGTTTAAGTAGTTTCTCGATTTCAACCAAACTCCACGCTTCTTCAGGACAAACCAACGACAAAGCCTCTCCGCTAGAGCCAGCGCGTCCTGTACGACCAATACGGTGAATATAATCTTCGGGAACTTGCGGCAAATCATAATTAATAACATGCGGTAAATTGTCAATATCCAAGCCGCGCGCGGCAATATCGGTTGCTACTAAGACGGTGACTTTGCCGGTTTTAAAGTATTCCAAGGCTTTGTTACGAGCGCCCTGCGTTTTATCGCCATGCAACGCAGCGGTGCGGATACCGTCTTCAATCAGTTGCTTTTCCAGTCGGTCAGCACCATGTTTGGTGCGAACAAATACCAGCACTTGCTTCCAGTTATTGCTACCAATCAAATAGGATAGTAAGGCGCGTTTGTACTCGCGATCAATACCATAAACACGCTCAGCGACGTTTTCAGCCGTGGCGTTTTGTTTGGCAACTTCTACTTCAACAGGATTGTTTAATAACTGTGCGGCCAGTGATTTGATGGCATTAGGTACAGTAGCTGAAAACAACAAGCTCTGCCGTTTTTTTGGAATCAGCGCCATGATTTCCTTAATATCCGGCATAAAGCCCATATCCAACATGCGATCAGCTTCATCCAATACCAATATTTCTATATTAGCCAGATTAATATTACGTTGCTTAACATGATCGATCAAACGCCCCGGCGTTGCAACTACGATGTCACACCCCCGTTTGAGTTGACGGGTCTGTATACCAACGCTCGCACCACCGACAACCGCTTCCACATGTAAGGGTAAATGCTGGTTATACGTTAATACACTTTCATAAACTTGGGCGGCTAATTCGCGAGTGGGTACTAATATCAGTGCGCGAACACGTCTGGGCTTTTGATGGGGATCATGCGTTTCAAACAAGCGCTGCAATAACGGCAACGTAAAGCTGGCTGTTTTGCCTGTTCCGGTTTGCGCGCCAGCCAATACATCCTTGCCTTCAAGAATCAAGGGAATGGCTTTTTGTTGGACGGGTGTCGGTGTAATGTAACCTTGATCGGCTACGGATTTAAGGAGTTCCTCGATTAAGCCGAGCTGAACAAAAGACATTAAAAAAACCTCTGGTAAAAACTCACCTAAAATCATTATAGAGCCTAATGATTTTGGAAAGCTGTTGCAAAACAACATTATACTGTAAAAATAGCCTTGACCCTGAACACTACTTGTTAATTAAGTAATTATCCTTACAAGAAATACTTCAAGACTAGCTATAAGAGGCGACAATGTTATACTTTATGCGTCTACAGCTAGCTAAATTCGCATGAATGCGATGCATAGGGTTATTTGTAAATAATAAACATAGGCAAAACCAATCATCAGGAAATAAATTTGTACGCACAAAGTTTCGCTTTAATTTTTATGCTATTTATCATGCCGGGGTGTTCTGTGAATCATCAAGAAACAAACAGTGATGTAGAAAATAAAGTCAAAAACCTTCTTGCCAGCATGTCGCTGGAAGAAAAAATCGGCCAGATGACTCAGATAGATGTCGCGGTTATTGCTGCTCCGGAAGAGCTCAATGCAGCCAATCCAATTGATCAAGCCAAGCTGGAAGATGCTGTTTTAAATCATCATATCGGCTCTATTCTGAATACACCTTACACGCCGCATAACAAAGCCCAGACTGTCGAGACATGGCGAAAAATGCTGCAATCAGTTCAAGCGGTTGCGGCAAAATCACGCTTGAAAATACCGGTACTTTACGGAATAGATGCGATACATGGCGCTACTTATATAAAAGATTCCACTTTGTTTCCACAAGCCATTAACATGGCAGCGACCTTTAACCCTGAATTAAGTGTTAAGGAAGGCGAAATTACTGCCAGAGAACTACGCACAGCCGGTCTGCAATGGAATTTTTCACCCGTTATGGATATTGGTCGCCAGCCGCTTTGGCCACGTTTATGGGAAACTTATGGAGAAGATGTTCATTTGGCTACTGTTTTAGGCACCTCTTTTATAGAGGGACAACAAGGCGATGATTTTTCTGCGCCCGATAAAGTGTTGACCTGTTTGAAACATTATGTGGGTTATAGTTATCCTCTTAATGGCAGGGATAGAACGCCTGCCTGGATTGGCGAAAGAACACTTAGAGAGTATTTTCTGCCCACTTTTGAGGCGGGTGTAAAAGCCGGATCACCGACCATTATGGTTAACTCTGGAGAAGTTGACGGTATTCCCGGGCACGCTAATTATCATTATCTAACCACCATTTTGCGTAATGAAATGGGCTTTAAAGGCTTTACGGTGTCTGATTGGGAGGATATTAAACGTCTTTATACGCGTGATAAATTAGCCGCCAACGAGAAAGAGGCGGTAAAAATTGCGGTGATGGCGGGTATTGATATGAGTATGGTGCCTTTGGATTTTTCTTTTTATGATTTGTTACTGGAACTGGTCAAATCCGGAGAAGTGCCGCTAGCCCGAATAGACGAAGCCGTATCCCGAATTCTTTTGGTAAAGTTTGAGGCTGGTTTATTCAATCCCAATCCGCAGGTTTTACCCACGAAAGAAAACTTTGCAACAACGGAAGCCCTTGATACCAATCTTCAGGCAGCCAGAGAATCTATTGTACTTGCAAAAAATGCCAACCATATTTTGCCCTTAAAAAAAGAAAGCAGTATTTTGGTAACAGGCCCTACCGCAAATTTATTAAATGTCATGAATGGCGGCTGGACTATTACTTGGCAGGGTGATGATGAAAGTTTACATCCGCAGGATAAGTTAACGGTTTTGGAAGCCATACAGAAAAAAGCAACCGGCAAAGTGACTTATGTTGGCGGTGATTCTTTTGATAAGGCCATTGATATTGAAAAAGCCGTAGCAGAGGCCAAAAATCACGACACGATAGTGTTATGTCTGGGTGAAAAACCTTATACTGAAACTGTCGGCAATATTGACTCGCTAAATCTTGATCAAGCTCAGATTAATCTTGCCAACGCCCTCATTGCAACCGGAAAGCCGGTCATTTTGATTACCTTGGGGGGTCGTCCTCGCATCATAACCAGTATCGCTGAACAGGTTCCCGGTGTTATTTTA
Source organism: Methylococcales bacterium (assembly GCA_026399095.1). GTDB lineage: Bacteria > Pseudomonadota > Gammaproteobacteria > Methylococcales > Methylomonadaceae > Methylobacter_C. Next base: position 58,455 of record JAPLRP010000039.1, read on the forward strand.
GGATTTTTACCCGGTATGGAAGGCGGCTTGGCCATTGCTGATATTTTATTTGGTGACTATAATCCCGATGGCAAGCTACCCATTACCTATCCAAGAACGACTAACGGCATTACGCCCTATGATTACAAGCCCATCGAATCGTATGAGCAGAATACTTACCATCCTTTGTATGCATTTGGTCATGGCTTGAGCTATACCACTTTTCAAACCAGTGAATTAAGGGTAGAAAAAGACAAAATTAATAGCAACGAAGCTATCAATATTACGGTTACCGTTAAAAATACCGGCTCCTTAAAAGGTAAGGAAACCGTGTTGCTTTATGTAAACGATGTCGCAGCTTCTGTTACCCGCCCCAACAAACAGTTAAAAGGGTTTAAAAAAATCGAACTTAATCCTGACCAAGCCAAAAATATTAGCTTTACCTTAACACCAAACGATTTGTCTTTTATTGGCGTTGATCTTAAACGGGTTGTTGAGTCGGGCGATTTTAAGGTAATAGTCGGTAATGAAACGGTTAATTTTTCTATCGTAAAATAATCAACAAGGTTTTTAATGGCTAAGCTAACTAACGCATCAACAACATCCACTTATTTACCTGATGGAGGCGATAAAAATCCCTATTTAGGTTCATTAACTATTTTAACGTCGCTGTTTTTTATCTGGGGTTTTATTACCTGTTTAAATGATATTTTGATTCCGCATTTAAAAGCGGTATTCACCTTAAATTACACGCAGGCGATGTTGGTTCAGTTTTGCTTTTTTACCGCCTATTTTATCGTTTCTGTACCTAGTGGTTATTTAGTCGAAAAAATTGGCTACAAAGGTGGAATTATTAGCGGCTTATCAATAGCGGGCATCGGCTGCTTGTTATTTTATCCGGCTGCAAGTGAGCATTCCTATCCTTTGTTTTTAGCCGCGTTTTTTGTTTTGGCTTCTGGCATTACTTTATTGCAAGTTGCTGCCAACCCGTATGTTACCATTTTGGGAAAGCCTGAAACGGCTTCGAGTCGGTTAACGATGACGCAAGCTTTTAATTCCTTGGGTACCACTATTGCGCCCTACTTTGGCACTTTATTTATTTTGTCTTCGGCCGTTAAAAGCGCAGAAGAAATTAACTTACTTAATATTAACGACTTATCAAACTATCAAGCTGCCCAAGCGGCTGCCGTTCAAAATCCTTATCTGTTTCTGGCTGCACTGTTATTTTTTATTGCGGTTCTCTTTGCGCTTATCAAGTTACCCGATATTAAAGCTATCGACCCAGAACCCGACCATACTGGAAAATTATCACTCACTCGTCAACATGACAGTGCTTGGGGATATAAGCACTTGGTCTTAGGCGCGATTGCCATTTTTGTTTATGTCGGTGGTGAAGTCTGTATCGGCAGTTTTCTTATTAATTTTATGGGTGAACCTGGCATTGCCGGCTTGGCAGAAAAAGATGCAGGAAACTATGTCACTTTTTATTGGGGCGGGGCTATGGTGGGACGATTTATCGGTGCGGCCGTTATGCAAAAAATTCAACCGGGCAAAGTACTGGCCTTTAACGCACTCACTGCAGCAGCTTTAGTTTTAACGACCATCATGGCCGGCGGATCTGTTGCTATGTGGGCTATTCTTGCGGTGGGCTTGTTTAATTCAATTATGTTTCCAACCATCTTCTCACTGGCTGTAAGTGGCTTGGGGAAACACACTGGACAAGGATCTGGAATTTTATGCGCGGCAATAGTTGGAGGCGCTATTCTTCCTGTTATACAAGGTTTTTTTGCAGACCGGATCGGCATTCAAACCGCATTTTTTATTCCAGTTTTGTGCTATTTATTTGTAGCTTTTTACGGCTGGAGGGGCCATAGGTATTAATATTTTATGGGGGGGAATGAGTTAAATAAGCCATACAACTTACTTAACTCAAACTTTAGAATACCTTATTCGGGATCAATACGACTAATCTTCGAACCTTGCAATCCAATACCTGCCATCAATCCTTTTTGATCAAAGATATAGGCATATACTCCATTTTTGCCTGTCGTTGTTGTTAACGACTTGGCTACGCCCTTGTCAACGATGACAATACTGGGGCCAACTCCGACTTCCCAGCCCTGACTACGATATAGGTAGTTCAAAGAATCATTGTCCATAAAAAACATTGCATAACCAAATGATTGCACGCCCGCTTGCAAGCCATAAGATCCGGCTATTATGTTGTAATAACCTGCTGGATAACCATTTTTAAATAAAGTGCCACCTGTGCCGTATTGCGCGCCCACCAAAAAGCCGGCTTTAACTATACCTGGAAAGACCAATATACCTTTGGCTCGTCTGGATAATATTTTGGCTTCAGGGTTATTAGCGTAAAGATTTTGTAAGGCAGCTCTGGATTCACGAGTAATATCAGCACCTGAACTTGCTAAATCACCCCCCATTGACTGACAACCAGTAAGCCCGATAATACTTATCAATATAAGAATTAACCATTTATTATTAAACATAAATCACTCCTCTTGTTTTAGTTATTTGGCAAGGCTGTGTACTTGTGTGATTTAACTCAGATATCGAATCGATAAAATCATATAACCACCCAACTTGCTATGCTCTACTTACTAGTATTTTCTAAACCAATTTCATGTATTGCACTTTTACAACGAGTGCTGACGTCATTCTGATGAGGCTCCATACAGGCCAAAATTCGTCCTTCACCGGGTTGGACATTGGCACAATATTTTGTAATATCTGCATCACACTCGGTGGCAAGGTAGGTCAGTGCGTTCACAGCATTTAAAAGCTGTTGCGCCGAATCGTATAAAGCGTTTTCGCAAAGGCTTGATAATTTGTCTTCATGGGCATATAGGCACGCAAGCGGACGATCATTACCAGGCGTAACGTCATTACAGTAAATATTTAACTCTGCTTTACAACCCTGCACGTAGGTACCTTCAGGGCCTGAAGTTGAAGTATCCGGAATATTCGGAACGTCATCAACTAAGGGGCCACTAATGACCGGCGAAGGATTGCAGCCAGTAAGCGACAGGCAAATGCCGATAGTCAGAAAATAAGTTTTTAGTTTCATAAGGTTCCAGTGGGTTGGATGTTAAATTAGGCTACGAAAATAACTTGCTTGTTTTTTTAAAATTAGATTAAATGGTAACACTCAAGCTAATTCCACTCTAATATTTTCCACATATTGACACTACTATCACCATGATCCAAATCATCACGACGCACGTCCATTTTGCCGTCGCCATCGTTATCAATGAAATAATAGGGCGGGCCAATATCAGGCACCACTTTAATCATATAAAGCCGGCCTCCTCTACGAAACTCTTGTATGGTCTTTTTCCCTTTACGAATAATGGTAATGTCGGGCTCTAATGTTTCACCACTTTGCACGGGTAATGGTGGTTCTGGCACTTCGGGCACCGCGTCAAGTTTGGGCGGTTGCTCATCAATAGCAAATACCGGAAAGGCAAGAAAACTCAGTAGAATAAAACGACGCATGATAATGGCCCATTCATAGTAGAAACTTGTACTATCTTATTACAGTTTTTACCCCTGCGCTTGATTAAAATAATCAGATAAGTATTGTTATACCCAAAATGCGCAGAGCATAATTTTTTTAAGCTTGCCTAAAAAAATGTAAGCCAACGCTATAATGGTTAATGTATTTAAGGGTAGGTTATAATGTCGATTTTATAAAGGCATTCGGTATATGAAAAGACTAATTGAAACAAGGATAGTAAATCCTTTACTCAAAAAATATGGAATCCCTGCTTACAAAACTCCGGGATCAGCCGGTGTTGATCTTGTTGCCTGCATTGAACAATCAATAGTCATTGCCGCTGGCAAAAACATCCTGATTGGTTCGGGCTTGGCTGTCAATATACAAGATCCGGGATTGGTTGCTGTTGTTGCCAGCAGAAGCGGACTTTGTTTAAACAACCAGATTAGGGTGGGGCAAGGCTTGGGCATTATCGATTCAGATTATCATGGCGAAATTGGCGTTATTTTGCACAATGATGGACAGAGTGATTACATCGTTCAACCCGGCGAACGAATTGCCCAATTATTATTTATGCCTGTAGTCCAAGTCGCTTTTAAATTGATTGAAGATTTCACCACTATCACTGATAGAGGTGAAGGTGGTTTTGGTCATACGGGGCGTCATTAAGTTGTTTTTCCAACAAAGGAATCATAATGAAACAAGTATTTTCTTTACTAACGGCATTCACTATTACAATGATTCTGCTTGTCGGCGGTGGCGTTTATTGGTGGTCTAACGCCAGAATAGACCAAGCCAAGGAATTGGCGTCAACAGCTATTGTCAATACTGTTGCTTTAACGCTATCAGAGCAGATAGCGTTACTCAGCAGAACGCTTGAAAAAATAGCAGAGGACTCGGAAGTATTGACTGCCATGAGTACTGGAGACCCTGCATCTCTTTCCCTTGTTGCAACAAAGCTTGAGAAATTTTTTCCGGATGCTTTAAAAATAAGATTATTATTGCCTGATGTTATTCAACTTGATGAAAAAAACTCACCTCGTATGGGCTTTGCTGACATTGATATGGTTCATGAAACATTAACCAACAACCAATCACCCGGAATACAGGGCTACGAGGGCGCAGACAGACACCTAGCAATAACTCGCAGAATCATGAACAACGGCCAGCTCGTCGGTGTCATTTTGGCCAGCTTAAATTATGACTTTTTTAAACGAAGTATAGAAGTCGCAGCAGTAAAAGACGGTTATATTGAATTACGACAAGAAAAAATGATACTAGGTGCATCTGGAAAGCGAGATGATTCGAGACTGAATGAAAGCCTACACAAAAAAGTTGAAAACACGAACTGGGAGATCTTTTATCAATACCCAATCGCAACAGATTTAGCTCAAATTACTTACCTTATCATTATTATCACCGCTCCTATATTACTATCGTTACTTGCTTTTTTTATTGGCTATAGCCGGATTGCAGATTTAACGGCAAGAAAATAAAACCATCATAAACGACGGTAACAACTTTTTAATATTGGAAAATTAGAAAATGATTGAAAAAAGAACAGCTCACCAAATAGCCGATGTGCTGATTGAAGCCTTACCTTATATTCAACGATTTAAAGGCAAAACGGTAGTCGTTAAGTTTGGTGGCAATGCAATGGTTGACGAAGCACTGAAGCATAGCTTTGCCAGAGATATCGTTTTAATGAAGCTGGTCGGCATCAATCCAATCGTGGTTCATGGTGGAGGCCCTCAAATTGGTCAATTGTTGACAAAGCTAGGCAAAACAACGGGCTTTGTTGATGGCATGCGCATTACTGATAGCGAGACCATGGATGTAGTTGAGATGGTTCTTGGCGGGTTAGTGAATAAAGAAATTGTCAATTTAATCAATCGGCATGGCGGTAAAGCAGTCGGATTAACCGGCAAAGACGGTGATTTCATTCGGGCTAAAAAAATTCATTTAAAACAGTCTGCTATAGAAGTGCATGCCTCAGAAATAATTGATTTAGGGCATGTTGGTGAAGTAAGCAGTATTGACCCTGCAGTCGTTGATATGCTTGGTCGCAGTGATTTTATTCCTGTTATTGCTCCTATCGGTGTTGGTGATGATGGTCGATCTTATAACATTAATGCCGATCTGGTAGCTGGTAAAATTGCTGAAGTGCTGAAAGCCGAAAAATTGATTTTGTTAACCAATACAGCAGGAATTCTTGATAAACAAGAAAACCTGCTCACTGGCCTATCTATCAAAGATATAGAAGATCTAATTGAGAATGGCACTATTTCTGGAGGTATGATCCCTAAAACTCGCTGTGCGACTGATGCACTAAAGGGCGGGGTAAATAGCGTCCATATAATTGATGGCCGAGTTGAGCATGCGGTATTACTTGAACTTTTCACCGATCAAGGTGTAGGCACTTTATTACTGAGAGCATCACGCGATAAGGCATCATTAACATAAGCCCTAAATGAAAATCTTATGTTTTTAACTTTTTGGCTGGCACATAATTCCTTGCCAGCCAATGAGTCTCGACAACGGATATCCAAAAAAAGCTGATAATCGTCGTCATTAATAGCCAGCTTAGATAAAGATAAACTGATATCTGAATCTTTGGGTGGTGCGCGATTCATGATCAATTTTTCGTTATATACATCAGTTCCAGTAGTAGAATGGACGTCGACAAACAGACGTCCAATTTCCCATGCCTTGTTGCATTTGTAATCATTCTCACAATAAAATAAACCAAGTTCGTTAGCTTCCTTAATACTTGGAATTTTTGACCTAGGTAACTGCTCTTTTGAAGATTGGGTTAGAAATAGAAATCGGGCAATATCCGCTTCATCAGTTTTTTTGATCTGATTTTGTTTTTCAACCTGCTTAGCAAGTGCCTCTTCCGTATAATCAATTCTATGCTGGGTTTGAGCTAGCTCATCAAGTAAGTCCTTTGGGACAACTTGGGCATTCCGCTCAAAAACACCCGCCTCTTTTTGTTGCTTTTTGAGTTGCTCTGTAAAACGAGTTAGATTTCCTTCAATGATATTTTTTTGCTTATTGAGTGTTTCTGTTTTAGCCTGAATTGCCAAAATCATCTCTTCTTTAGAGTGGTAGGTACTTAACAAAGCTTTATCATAAATTTTTTGACGGACAATAAGTTTATCCTGTTCTTTCCTAAGTTCCTCTAGGCGTATATCTTGCTCCTGCTGCTCTTTTGTTTTAGCTTCTTCAGTGACTTCAAGTACTCTCCCCGTTTTACTTAAAGAGGAGCGTCCATGAACAGCTTCTTCCGGGGGGATCTGGTCTGAAAAATAAGTCTCTCCATTTTCACCAACCCATCGGTACATTTGTTTTGCCAATACCGATTGACTATCAATTAAGCTAATCAAGCAGGTCATATAAAGAACGATTCGAAAATTTCGTACTAACATAATTTATTGGACTAATGGGTTAACAATTTTTAAATTATAGGGCAAAAATAAACCCAACAACGTTTAGCCTATCACTGCTATTTTAATTTCCCACTCAACCAATTAAACCCGCTAATTCATGCAAGGGTGGCAAAATAACCATTTTGGCCAGTTGCAAAAGCAATAATGCTGCCATAGGCGATAAATCTATTCCACCCAGATTGGGTATCACTCTTCGGCAGACATCTAGGACTGGCTCTGACAAGGTCTCTAAAATTGAAGCTGCCGCATTAAATGAGCCAGGATTAAACCAACTCAGTATCGCTCTTGCAAACACAGCAAACACCAACACATTGATCAGTAACGAGATTAGTTGGGTAATGGATGTAATTGCCAAGGATCCGATATTAATCATATTGCCATTCAATAGCAGCAGGATGGAGGCATCGGCAAGCATTTGTAATGCCAGCATAAGAACCAGTGATGATGTATCTATTTTTCCGATAGAAGGGACAAAGCGACGCAATATTTTTAAAGGTGGATGAGTTATTTTAACCAGAAACTGGGAAATTGGATTATAAAAATCGCCACCGCACCATTGTAATAAAAAGCGCAGTAATGCCGCCAAAATATAAAGAGAAAACAGGGTATCGATCAAAAAGATAATCGGATCGGTCATATAGCTAGAGCCCATCAGTTATTCTCCGTTTGTTTGGACATTTCAATTGAACGGTCGCGTGCCGCATGTAATGCTTTTAAAACCAACTCTGAAAAACCACCTTGCTCGAAAGTTTCAATGGCTCGTTGGGTTGTACCACCGGGTGATGTAACCCGCTTGCGTAAATGTTCGGGTGACTCAGATGATTCCAGCGCTATTTTAGCAGCACCCAATGCCGTTTGTTGTACCAATAAACGAGCCGTTACTTCATTTAATCCCAACTCTAAAGCTGCTTTTTCCATCGCTTCCATCAATAAAAAATAATATGCAGGGCCACTGCCGGAAACAGCTGTAACGGCATCTAATTCGCTTTCATCCTTAACCCAAAGAGCAATACCAACAGAACGCATAATATTTTCTGCCAGATCATGTTGTTCAGGAGTTACCTGCGTATTGGCGTGTAGTGCCGTAGCACCTGTCAGTACTAATGCCGGCGTGTTGGGCATACATCGAACAATTGGCGTTTCAGTCCCTAACCACTGGCTAAGACTGTTCTGGCCAATGCCGGCCGCAATAGAAACAACCAGCGATTTCTTTTGCTGAATTAAACCGGCAACACTTTTGGCTACGGAACTAAGAACCTGTGGTTTAACGGCCAGCACAACGACATCTACTGCACTAATAATCTCATCATTATTTACTGAGGTATTAACATTAAGATTTTCTGCCAGCGCTTTAAGCGTATCCGAATTAACGTCAGACACCCAAATATGCTGTGCAGAATGACCACTCGCAATCAAGCCACTAATAAGACTGGACGCCATATTGCCGCCACCAATAAAACCAATTTTTTGTATATTCATTTTTGCCACGTATGGATGAAGTTAAACATATTTTAACCTATATGAGGGCATAGCAATAATTCACAAGACTTTTCCTATAAAATGCACTGCTTTGATAATATTTTTTCTTGCTCAGGATCACAAACAAAGCTAATGATTGAAACCATTTATATTGAGGAAGCTATCTTGCAGCACCCTCGTGTGATCGAGATAACTTCCCGTTTTCCACAAGCCAGGAAAATTAACTGCGCCCGCTATGGTGAAGTGTTCAACCCAAAAGCACAAAATTTTCGACTGCAAAAACAAAAACCAGCTTTAATATTGGCGGAAAAATATAAACACTTTGCTATGGCTGCGCCTGCAGGTTACGGCATTGGAGCAAAAAGAAATTATTATTTTTCCCACATGCTCAATTGCTTGTATGACTGCCGATACTGTTTTTTACAAGGCATGTATCAATCAGCCAATTATGTCCTGTTTGTAAATTATGAAGATTTTCAGAGTGAAATCAAAGAGCTATGCTTAGAAACGCCTGATGAGCCTGTTCATTTCTTTTCTGGCTATGATTGCGATAGCTTGGCTTTAGAACCGATAACGAGATTTGCGGAGCAGTTTTTACCCTGTTTTGAGAAAATACCCAATGCCTGGCTAGAATTAAGAACTAAAAGTACCCAAGTGAGAAGCTTGTTAAATCGCGAGCCCTTCTATCGTTGTGTAGTAGCCTTTAGCCTAAACCCTCATGAAATCGCTACCAAAGTAGAAGATAAAGCACCCTCATTGCAACGCCGACTTGATGCGCTTTGTAAATTACAGGATCATGGCTGGCAGATAGGGCTTCGTTTTGACCCAATGATTTATCAAACTGGTTACCAACAGCAATATAAACAATTATTTGAACAAGTATTTTCGGTAATTAATATGGATCAACTACATTCAGTTAGTCTTGGTGCCTTCAGATTACCGGAAAAATTTTTTAAAAAAATTCATAAACTTTATCCCGATGAAAAATTGTTTGCCAGTCCATTGGATAATCAGTTAGGAATGATATCCTACAAACAAGAATTGGAGCAGGAAATGATACATTACTGCACTGAACAATTATTACGCTTTATTCCAGAGACGAAGTTCTTTCCATGCCTATTATAAGACGAACTGTTTTGGTGACAGGCGCTAGTTCTGGTATAGGTCGGGCTATTGCCCAACACTTATTGCAGCAAGGTCACATTGTCATTGGGATATCACGCGATTGCGGTAAATTTACCCGGCAAATGGATAACTTTAGCTATGTACAACTCGACTTAAACCAGTTAAACGAATTGCCACAAAGAATCCAACAACTTCAACAAGCATTCCCGGACATTGATGCTGTGGCTTTTTGCGCAGGGATAGGTCGTTTTGGCTCATTAGAAGAATTTTCTTATCTTCAAATTGAAGCCTTGATGAACCTCAACTTTACCAGTCAGGTTTATTTGACCAAGGCTTTATTACCCGCTTTAAAATCTAAAGCTAACAGTGACTTAATTTATATAGGCTCTGAGGCCGCCTTAAAAGGCAGTCGTAAAGGCTCGATTTATTGTGCCAGTAAATTTGCTTTAAGGGGATTTACTCAAGCGTTACGGGAAGAGTGCGGTAAAAGTAATGTTAGGGTTTGTTTGATTAATCCCGGCATGGTCAAAACGGCTTTTTTTGAATCCTTAACTTTTGAGCCGGGTGATCATGATAGTAACAGCATTTCGTCGGAAGATGTGGCAACAGCGGTGTCCTATGTGTTGGAATCAAGATTCCAAATTGTTATAGATGAAATTAATCTAAGCCCTTTAAATAAAGTTATAAAATTTAAAAAGCCATCAAGTTAATAGTACCTTCAAATCACATGATAAAAGATATTGAGGCCAACATTGTTCGTGTTTAAATATTCTTTGTTGCAAAATCACGCAACACTCTCATTTGATCCTCAAAGCAACTTATTGATAATTTAAGCTTGGTGTAATTATGAACAAAATTAAGGTAATGTCCGGTAAGAAATTATTTCTAATTGTATTTCTTTTTATTGCTGGCTGTTCATCGATTGCTTATAAGACCATAGATTATCAAAGCTTATACGGCCCTTCCGCACCCAAACAGCGCATAATGACAACAGAGGAACTTCTTCTCAGTCAACAACAGCATAAAGTCTCTTTTTATAAAGATGTAAAGCCAATATTGGACTCGCGCTGCGTGTCTTGTCACGGTTGTTACGATGCACCGTGCCAGTTAAAACTGGGGTCTATTGAAGGGTTGGATAGAGGAGCAACCAAACAACTCGTCTATGATTCTTCTCGACTAAAGGCTGCTAATCCAACCCGCCTTTTTATTGATGCCACAAATACTGCAGCATGGAGAAAAAAAGACTTTTATCCCGTTTTAAATGAGCGCATTGATACTAAAGCAGCCAATCTGGACAATTCCATTTTAGCTAAATTAATTGATCTAAAACGCGTTAATCCACAACCAATAACAGGAAAACTTGGTACGGATTATAAGTTGGGACTGGATCACGATTTGCAATGTGCGACGGTAGAAGAATTCCCCAAATACGAAGATGAGCATCCCCAATGGGGGATGCCTTACGCCATGCCTGGTCTGCCTCTTAAAGAGGCAAATATTATTATGAAATGGCTGAAAGAAGGCGCGAAGGTTGAACCATTTCCTACCTTATCAAGCCAGTCAGTTAAAGCTGTTTCGCAATGGGAGGGTTATTTCAATGGTTCCTCGCTCAAACAGAAACTCGTATTTAGATATATTTACGAACACCTGTTTATTGGCCATCTTCATTTCAAAGGCCATCCTGATAATGAATTCTTTCAATTAGTACGATCTAAAACTGCACCAGGAGAACCTATACAAGAAATAAATACAGTAAGGCCTTATGATGATCCCCGCACAGACCATTTTTATTATCGCTTACGCCCCATTACCGAAACCATTGTTGATAAAACCCACTTTGTCTATGAATTGAGTAATCAGAAGATACAACGCTATGATGAGCTGTTTTTTAAATCTGACTATGAAGTAACAAAATTACCTTCGTATGAACCAGTAGTTGCAGCCAATCCCTTTAAAGCATTTTCTGAAATCCCCAATGAGTCCAAATACAGATTCTTGCTGGATGACGCTGAATATTTTGTAACTGGCTTTATAAAAGGCCCTGTCTGTCGGGGAGAAATTGCAACAGAAAGTATTAGAGATCAATTCTGGGTTGTTTTTATTCAACCAGGCAAATTCTATCCCAAAAAAGGCGCTGAGTTTATTGCTAATAACAATCAAATCTTAGGACTGCCTGGAGAAGAAGCAGATCAAATTGGTTTGTTTGGGTGGACTAATTATGATGATTTTGGAAGGCAATATCTCAAAAATAAAGATGAGTTTATAGCTCAAGTATTACCTAAAGGACAAGGATTTGATTTAACTGACATTTGGGATGGAGAAGGTGAGAATAAAAACGCGGCACTTACTATTTTTAGGCATTTTGATAGCGCAACAGTGACCAACGGTTTTATTGGTAACACGCCATTAACCGGATGGGTAATTGATTATCCAATTTTTGAGCGCCTGCATTATTTATTGGTAGCCGGTTTTAATATTTACGGAACGGCAGGGCATCAGGTAGCAAGCCGGACCTATATGGACATACTACGCCAAGATGCAGAAGATAACTTTTTGCGCTTTATGCCCGCTATGCAAAGACAGACCATCTATAGTAATTGGTATAGCGGTTCGGTTAGTTGGCGTACAGCAACTCCACTATTTAGTATTGCTCATGAAACGCATGTTAAGTATCAAACTACAAATTACAAAAAGGAGTTTTTTGATCAGCTTAGGCAACGATTGGGTAAGGCTGCAGGCACTCTTGATAGTATTAATCGATGTGAGAAAAACACATGTACAACTGCAAATACAACGCCAATTCAACAACAAGTCGATACTGAAATGCGTAAGCTTGCAAAATTTAAAGGGCGAGAATTAAGCCTTTTACCAGAAATGTCACTATTACGGGTAAAAACAAATAACCCTGAGCAAGATTTGGTTTATACCTTATTAATAGACAAAGCCTATAGCAATATATCTAAAATGTTATCTGAAGGATCCCGTAGACTTCCTGATCACGATAAAATCACCGTTTATCCCGGGTTTATGGGTAGTTACCCCAATTTTTTCTTTAGTGTAAAACAATCACAATTAGCTGAATTTATTAATGCCATTAGTCATGCAAAAACTGACATAGAATTAGATAATTTCTACAGCAAGTATGGTGTACGAAGAACTAATCCGGAAATTTGGCAGCAAGCCGATTGGTTTAATCAGCAACATAGTAAATACAGAGGACTAAGTGCTGGTTTATTGGATATGAGTCGCTATGGTAACTTATAGATTCTATATTTGTTTTTAACCTGAATGTGGCATAAACTTCAAGCCCTTTATATTCATGCTGTTAAGATTTTGGTTCATAGCTACTTTAGATTAGATTAGATTAGTAATACTATATCTTTCATAATCCTGCGAGTAGAATGAGTTGACTAAAAATTAATTTCAACGAAAGGATAAATAATCATGAAAAAAATAAATCTGGCCGCATTATTCTTGGGGTTAACTGCATTTGGATGCACCGTCTACGCTGATGTTACCTTGCAGTCTAAAGAAGAAGTACAAGGCACATGGAAACTGCAAGCCACCAAAAATTCCTTATCAGATAAACAAGCGATTGATCGAGAAGATACTTGGGTATTTAAAGATGGGAAAGTAACCATCCTACATATTCCTCGTGAAGGAAGTTATTACGACCAACCTCCAGTATCCTATGAAATAGAAGATGGTAAATTAAAAATTGCTATTATAGGTAGTAGCAGATTTGATCTGTTTTCAGTTGTAGATAAAAATGATAATAGCATGACCCTAAAGGGTAAATATGGTGGCTATTATTACTTTAACAAGAATTAATTAAGGCTAAAATTGATCCTGATTATTTCGTTTCAGGAAAGCAGCACTCACATCCAATCATCAAATATTTCATATCTAATAGTCGGATATAGGACACTAAACATTTAAGTCAAGTCCTTTAAAATAAGTAGTTGAGAGTCTTTAAGAAAAAAATAGAATACCCGAATAAATTAAATCACCCCATATTGGGTTTTAGATATTTTAAAAATGAAGTTAATTATGTTTAAAGCACTAAAGTTTAATCCTCGAATCTGGTTTTTATTAGGCTTCTTGGCTTGTATCAGTTTACTGGGCATGGGGGCTTATTTCCAACTGGTTGATGGTTTGGAGCCTTGCCCTTTATGCATTTCACAGCGTCTGGCCATTCTTTTGACCGGGCTAGTTTTTTTAATTGCAGGACTGCATAATCCTGGGCAAACCGGAATAACACGATATGCTTTGCTGGGTACTTTTACCGCGCTTTTAGGTGCTTCCATTTCAACAAGACATGTATGGTTGCAACATTTACCGCCGGATAAAGTACCTGAATGTGGTCCTGAACTAGCGTATATGTTTCAATACTTCCCTTTATTCGACACCCTTAAGTTAATGTTAAGTGGGACCGGAGACTGCGCCAAAGTAGATTGGACGTTACTAGGTTTTAGTATGCCGACCTGGACCCTGCTCGCTTTTTTAATGCTGGCAACATTGAGTTTTATGCAAATCTGGAATTATAAAAAAAGTGATGTCGATTAAGTTTAATAGTTAAAGTTCTTTAACTCTGTTAAATGATCATAAACGCGTCACTTCCAAATATATTTATACACACCTTATGAGCTAAGAAAAAAAGCAAGATAAAAAACTGGATGGCGAGCATTTTCTTGTCAACGACTATTTTCCAAGCACTTGAAAATAAACAAAAAGTAATTTTTGCCTTAAAACTGTTCAAAATAACATAACTATAGTAAAAACCAATACTAAGGCTTCTTAAAAACAGGATAATCACAGAGTTATCAACAGCTCTTGTGGGTAACTCAAATAGTTTAAGTGACATAGTCCGTTAGCAATAAGACCTAAATAATATTTTAATTTACATGGCTAAGTTGATTCTTAAGCATTAATTTTCCGCGTTACTATGCGGATGTTGATAGAAACGAATGTACCGATACAAAATCCAAGCCGAACAAGCAAAGACATAATATGATTAAACCCCGCAGCCTGATCCGAGCACTTGAAAAACACTGGGATGCAATAGAGCGCATCGTGTTATTGGGTCGCGATCAAATTGCCTATGAACGTAACGACATTCTGGCCTTAATGGCTAAAGTCTATGTTCACGAATCGACTGAACAGCATGTAGAGCGCTTGCAACAATTGGTTAACGCCGAATTGTTGGTTGAAATGTCGCATAGCAACACCTTGCAGCTTAACGAAAATGTCCGTCAATTTGTCGGTAGTTTGTTGCATGAGCATGAATTGGGATTGTCGGATATTTTAAAAGCCCGGATTGTTGATATTAAAGCTGGTCTTGAGCAATTGCAGCAGGCCGTTCAGGAGAGGGATATGGCGGCATTGCAACGAGGCGCGGTGCGGATTGACAATCAACTTCGGCAAATTTTACAACAACTCGACCAAGATACCCATGCCATTCAGGACATTGCTGAACGTGCCAAAGCCACTGACGAGAAGATGCCGTTGGCCAAGCGTTATCGTGAAGTGCTGGACGCATACGACCTTTATGTTCATCCGATGACCGAGTTAATGGATACCGGCGCGGGTGGGAGTTTTTATCCGCTGCTCGAAGAAGCTGAAAAAGTTTTGGAAGCGCTGGCTCAGCAATTACTGGTTCAAGGCGGTTTATACAGTCATCAGCGATTATTGCGACAAATAGGCTTTAGGGTTAAGGAGTTACGGAAAAACGGACTGCTCGCTTTGAAACAATGCACCAACACGTTGATGCCGCTACGGGAAGAGTTGCGTCGACATAACCGGTTAAGCGCCGCGATTGGGCAATTACTGGGTGAGGTGCGTAAAAAAGGTTTGCGCAGAACTTTTTCGCAACAGAGTTTGCCGATTTGGCGTAAAGAACGCACGGTATCGGTTGCCATCGGGCCGGAATTGTTGACGTTAATGGAGCAAGTGCGGCATTATCAACCTAAAGCCATTGATTTTCCGGAGTTGACCGCTGAAGACACCCACATTGAGCTGGAGCAGGTGGATGAAGATGCCATTCGCGAACACCTGTATCAGAGTTTGCCGTTAACGGATTTGATGCACTGGTTAACCGACCATTACGGTCATTATCAGGACATCACCTTGTTAAGGCTTTATCACACGTTTATTCGTTTGGCGGATGTCTTCGCCATTCCCGACCCCAAAGAAACGCGCATTGCTCTCAAGCAGGTCGCGATTCGTTTACACAGCCATACATTGACGTCTTTATGACCCTTATTTTAACCCAACTTACCCAGCTACAGCCGCTCTTTAAACTATTAAGTTCCGGGACGCATTTAAACCGTTTTCAGGACACTGAGCTTTGGGTGGAGCTGGAAAATCAGCAAAGCCATTATCAGGATTTGTTTGCCGCGTTAGGTTTTGTATTGGTAGTGGATGGGCGCGGTTTTGCTTATTTTAAAACCGATCAAGGCAGTTCTTATACCGGCAAGTTGACTCGTCGACTGGCTTTGCTGTTGATGTTGCTGTTTGAATATCAAGCCGATCAAGGTTTGCATTTATTCCAGTTTCAGCAGTGGCGGCTTGATACGGCGTTGCTTGAAAAACTGTGGCAGCAATATCATGCCATCCTGGAAGCCGAAGAAATGAACAGTCCGCAGATGTTAACAGAAATTTTGGACAGTGCGGCCCGCGTCGGTTTTTTGGTGTTTGAAGACCAAGCCTATCGCCTGTTGACCGCCGTGCATCGTTACCTGGATTTGTTTGAGGAATTGGCGCAAGCCGAGCGACCTGATCAGCTTCAGGTGGAAAACGCTGAGGAGGCATTGTTTTGAGCCTGATACAGTACGGCTTTCAAAAGTTGGTGTTATTAAACAGCGCCGGATACAGCCGCGCCGAATTGCCGCTGGATGATTCAGTATCTATTATCGCCCCAAATAATACCGGCAAAACCAGTTTGATTAATGCCTTGCAGTTTCTGCTTATCCTTAATAAACAGCACATGGAATTTGGGGCGCACAGCTTTGAAAATACCCGGCGCTTTTATTTTCCGGACAACAGTGCTTATATTCTACTGGAAGTGTTGTTGCCGTCAGGCATGGCGGTGATTGGTTGTGTCGGCAAGGGCTTAAGCCATGATTATGAATACTTTGCTTATCAAGGCAGTCTTGATCTTGATGATTATCGGTTGGATGATGGCAAGCTGGTTACACAACCCCAATTAATCGGCCGTCTGTTTGAGTGCGGCAAGCCGGCCAAAATATATCCACAAGCCGAGTTACGCGCCTTGTTGTACGGCAATCGTCAAAAACAACGTTCGGATGATCCCGATTTTACTATTTTCCCACTGGAATTTACCTCCCAAGCGGCAACTTATCAACGCATTCTTACCCGAACCTTGCGTCTGGATCGTTTGGACAGCAAGGAAGTAAAAAACTATTTGCTGGAAATTTTTAAAAACGATTTGCAAGATCGCCGTGTTGATTTTAAAAGTGAATGGGATAAGTCTTTTGCTGATGTCAACTACGACAAATCCCAGTATGACGCGGTTTTTCGCAATCAGACGCTCATTGCCGACATGGAAGACAATCAGCAAACCCGCAGAACTTTACGCGGCAAGATTACTCTGTGGCGACCTGTAATTGAGCAAGGCTTGTATGAGTGGGAAGCTTATTACAACAATACGTTTGAACAACTGACTCAGCAGCTTAAGGGGTTGGTTGTGGATATTCAAGCGCTGGAAAATCGCCAGAAAGCCGTTTATAAAGACCAAGCTGAAACGGATAACCTTTTAAAAGGCCAGCAAAAAATAGAACAGCATTGCCAGGAACTCACGTTGCGTTTTGAATTTGTTAGCGATTTGCTGCAATTGCAAAACCAACGGCAAAGCTTGCAGGAACAGCGCGACGAACGAGTTAGGGTGATTAAAAATGCCGAGCAGCAACAATCGCCTGAGTCGATCAAACGCAACCTTGTAAAAGTTGGTAAAGAACACGCGGATTTGCAACGCCAGTTAGCCAGTCTGAATAATAATTTATATCTACAGCTGCAAAAACTGCTCCCAACAGATAGTTTTGAGCTGTTAACCCGATTGCTGGCAAAGTCGGTTTTAAGTTTACCGGCCACTGAAAATAGTGCGGTTAAACTTGATAACGCCGTTGCTTTTCAGTCGTTTGCCGCACAACTTGAAAATAACTTGTCGGCCAACCGTTTGGAACTGCCTGGCTTGTCACTGGATTTGTCAGCGTTGGAAGCCAACCTGACGCTGAAAACCGCACAAGAACTGGAAACGGAAATCAGCGATTGCAAGCGTCAGTTGGTCGAATTGCAAAATCTGTTACAAACCGTGGAAACATTGGCCGAAAAAAAGCGCCAGCAACAGGAATTGGAGCGGCAAATCGAGGTATTGGATGCCGATATAACCGACTACAAAGAATTGCTGTTGATGCAGGCCAATGGAGCAGAACGGTTGCAAATCCTGGCGGAGGTGCTGCAAAAATTGGAAGCGCTTAAACGGGAAGAGTTAACGCTAACCGACCAGAAAAGCAGTATCTCCCAACAGCAGGATGATAATAAAATCACACAGAAAGAGCTGCAAAGTCAGCATCAACGCATTAATAATGCCCGTCATCAGCGTTTGGATCAACATCCGCCGTTTACTTATTTGGAGCAACTGCCCTTTTTGCCGTGTATGGAAATGGCTAAATTGGCAATGCCTGTCTTGGCTGACCGTATTGAAAGTTATAACCGCGATTGCCAAAAACTGAATACGCTTGACGATAACCTTAACCGGCAATTGATGGATTTGCATCGGGACGGCTTGAATAAGTTTCAAACACAGGATTCCACCGAACAAGAGCTCGATGCGTTGTTTGCCTATACGGTAAACTTAAGTCAAGAGCAAGCGGCCATTGAACGCAAGGCGCGTTCTGCAGTGGTACAGATTGCAGCTATTTTGCGGGATTTGCGGGACAGCCTGGAAACGCTGAAACGGCGGATGCGCGAGTTTAACAACAAAATCAATCGCCGCCAGCTTTCCGATCTGAAGGTGTTTAAAATAGAACCCCGAGAAGAAGAAGCCTTGGTAAAAGCGATACAAACTTTGATTTCCACGTCTGAACAGGTTGAATCGGGCAATTCTTTTGATTTGTTCGACCACAATGCGGTGCTGGATGATAAAGAACTCAATCATGCCAAGGATACGTTAATCAAGGAAGGTGAGGCGCGAGGAGGTCTGCGGGTTGAACATTTATTCCGGCTGGTTTTTATTATCGCCAAAGAAAATCAAACCCCTGCTGAATTTGAAGACATCGACAGCGCCGCCTCCAACGGCACCGTGCTGATGGCAAAACTGATTACCGGTTTGGCCATGCTCAATCAAATGCAAGACCCGCGTAAAACCATAAAAACCGCGTGTTATCTGGATGAAGCAGCGTCCTTGGATCAACACAATCAGCGCAATTTGATAGAAATAGCGGCAGAATTTGGTTTTACATTGATTTTTGCTTCACCCGAACCACAAATTACTGCGCGGTATTGTGTGCCTATTGGTACGACCAACGGCAAAAATCATATCAGCCGGCTGAATTGGCAGATCTTGGAACCTATCAATAATGCTGATCTCAAGCCATTACCATGAGTATTTTAAGCGAGGCATTAAAACGTCTGGTAAGCAGTGACCAGCCGTTAATGGCTTCGGCTTTTACAGCGGGACAAAAAAAATGTCTTGAACAGTTCGCGCGTGAAACCCGTCTCATTGAACTTAAAAAGCAAGGTCGAGCGACTATTTATCAGGTCATTAACCGGCAAAGTGTTGTTAACTATCTGCGCCAGTTGCATCCTTTGGACGAGACTTCCTTACCGGACGGTTTACCGACACGCAGCGGAAATATTGGCAGGGAGCGCAATAGCAAGACCGGTCAAACTAGTCACGATTGTTGGTATTTATTGATGAAATCCTGGGATGCTGATGTCGTTTGGCAGAATGCCAATGACCGGGTGCAACCTTCTGAACATACGGCGCGTTTTGGCGTTGCTGCCTTACAAATCAATGCGGGATTAAGTTCAGGGCAGGACTGGCAATGTAACCGGCCGTTGTTATTGGTTGAAAATCAGGCGCTGTTTGACCAGTGTGATTGGTTGCCTCAAGATTTTAAAGGTTGTCTGGCTTATTATGCCGGCCAGCTTTCTGATGTATTGTTGCAGTGGCTTGCTGAACAAAAACGCACCAATGAAGTCATTTTGTTTCCGGATTATGACGGTGTTGGTTTAAGTAATTACGTCCGCTTGCTTAACTCGCTACACCCTGATTCTGCATTACGGTTTTACTGGTTGCCGGATTGGGAAGCTAAATTGGAAAAATTTGGCAACACCGAGTGTTGGTTAAAAACTCGCGTCCAATTTGAAAATGCTATTCAAAAACTGAACGCTAGGAACGCACTTAATGATGACTTCATAAAACTGGCCCATCTATCACAGCACTATGGCAAGACACTCGAACAAGAAGCAATTTGGCTATAACACTCTATAAATGGGCGTTACGATAACAAAAATGAGATATTAACTACAATGGCTAAACTGCTACCCGAAGATAAGCTAATTTTCAGAGTCGCCATACCCGTTCCGGTTTACCGTTTATTTGATTATCTTGCTCCTGATGATGTTGATATGGACAATATCAAGCCGGGAGTTCGACTGGAAGTACCTTTCGGAAAGGGAAAAAAAATCGCCTTTCTGCTTGAAATTACTCAACACAGTGACCTGGAAATCAGTAAATTAAAGCCGATTATTCGGATTTTGGATAATCACCCCTTATTATTCGCCAAAGATTTGCGATTGTTGCATTGGGCCAGTAACTATTACCATCATCCTTTGGGAGAAGTTTTCAGCACGGCCTTTCCTGTGACATTACGCCAGGGAAAGTCTATTACCGTTAAAACTGAAAAGCACTACGCACTCACAGACTTAGGGAGAATTACAGACAGCTCTGAACTGCAACGAGCACCCAAACAAAAAAGTGTATTGGAAAAATTTCAAGCGCACTCTTTCAGTCTTTCTGAAGCAGCACTAAGCGCTTGGAATGACAACTGGCGAACAGCAGTAAAGCAGTTAATCGCCAAACAATTGCTACAACTTGGATTAAGCGATACTGATATAAATAGTTCTGAGGTGTTATTAAACATTACGGAAGAAAAACGTCATTCTATCAGCCTTATCGCTGAGCGCTCCCTTATTGAACCTGCCTTTAATGCCACTTCACTTTTACGGCCATCCAATAATTCTTTGCAATGCAACTTAGAACAACAATCAGCTATAGATGCTGTCTGTAATAGACTCGGGCAATTTGGCGTTTATTTACTGGAAGGCGTTACAGGGAGTGGTAAAACAGAAGTTTATTTACAAATTATTCATACCGTTCTGGAACGAGGGCAACAAGTCTTGGTACTCGTGCCGGAAATCACTCTGACGCCACAACTTGAAGAGCGTTTTAAACAACGCTTTGCCGTCAACATCGCCTTGTCACATTCCAAACTCACCGATAAGCAAAGACAAAATGCCTGGCTACAAATGCAGCAAGGTGACTGCTCAATCATGCTGGGTACCCGTTCTGCATTATTTACGCCTTTAAAAAATCCGGGGTTGATTATTCTTGATGAAGAGCACGACGCCTCCTTCAAACAACAAGAAGGTTTTCGTTTTTCAGCCAGAGATATTGCTGTTGTGCGTGGCAAACTGTTACATATTCCGGTTTTATTGGGTTCAGCGACGCCGTCTTTGGAAAGTTTACATAATGTTAATAAACAACGATACCAGTTGCTACATTTGCCCAATCGAGCTGGAAACGCAATAGAACCCGTCCTGCAATTGATGGACATCAGAAATAAAAAAATACAAGAAGGGTTGTCTGAAGCACTCATTCAGGAAATACATAAAACCCTGGCAAAAAATGAACAGGTTTTACTCTTCCTGAATCGGCGTGGTTTTGCACCGATACTGATTTGTCATAGCTGTGGCTGGGTTGCACGCTGCCAGCGTTGTGACGCCAATCTGGTGATTCATTTTGATGAAAAACGTCTACGTTGCCATCATTGCAGTCAGGAACAAGCGCTTGTCAAAAACTGTCCTGCTTGTAAAGTGGGTGAATTAACACCTTTGGGGTTAGGCACAGAAAGAGTAGAAAAAATACTCACTGAACTTTTTGCCGATAAAATAATTGTTCGCCTTGATCGCGATTCAACGCAACGTAAAGGTTCACTTGAACATTTTTTGCAGCAAATCAACCAAGGTAAAGTGGATATTATTCTGGGCACGCAAATGCTGTCAAAAGGCCATCATTTTCCTAACGTGACGCTCGTAGCCATTATTGATGTTGATAGTGGATTATTTAGCATTGATTTTCATGCCTCCGAAAAACTGGCGCAAATGATTGTACAAGTTTCTGGCCGCGCTGGACGGGCAGAAAAACCAGGTAAGGTTATTATGCAGACTCGGCAACCGGAACATCCTTTATTAACGACCTTAATTCAGGAAGGCTATCGTAGCTTCGCCAAAACAGTATTAGCCGAGCGCAAAGACGCCTCATTACCGCCGTTTAGTTATCAAGCCCTATTACGCGTGCAAGCAACCGATATCGATACGCCCAAAATTTTCTTTCAAGCGCTGACTACCTTAATACAAGAAATCAATACCGGAGATACCCATATTTTAGGCCCGGTATCTGCTCCCATGGCTCGACGTGCGGGGCTTTACCGCTATCAATTATTGTTTCAAAACACCAAGCGGCAAGAGCTTCATGTCTTATTGGATGCGCTAATACCCGAAATCGCCAAACTCAAACAAGCAAAAAAAGTACGCTGGTCACTGGATGTTGATCCGGTCGATTTATATTGATATTGTTTGAATGGATAATCGACCTGTTTTAATGGATAATGGACAACTATTTATGTGGTCTAACTCGCAGTGAAGCAATGAAACAAAAAATAGAGGAACTGATTCTACAAGCTATTGAAACCCTCAAAGCAGAAGGCGTTCTTGGCCTGGAAATTAATCCACGTATCACGATAGATCGTACCCGTGATTCTCAACATGGCGATTTTGCTTCAAATTTAGCTTTAATGCTTGCAAAGCCAGCAAAAGCAAACCCTCGCGAACTGGCAATAAAAATTATTGCCGCACTGCCTCAAAATGAGGCCATCTTAAAAGTTGAACTCGCAGGACCGGGGTTTATTAATTTTTTTATTAACCCAAACTCCCAATACCAAATTGTCAGCCAAATCCATACTCAAGCCCGAGACTTTGGCTTAAGCACTATTGGCGAGGGTAAAAAAGTTCAGGTTGAATTTGTTTCAGCCAATCCTACCGGCCCCTTGCATGTCGGCCATGGTCGTGGCGCAGCTTACGGTTCTGCGGTAGCTGATTTACTGAAAGCTGTCGGCTTTGATGTGCATCGTGAATATTATGTTAATGATGCCGGTCGGCAGATGGATATACTGGCTACCAGCATCTGGTTTAGATACCTGGAAGAATGCGGCGAGCTGGTTCATTTTCCCAGCAATGCTTATCGCGGGGAGTATGTCCGAGAAATAGCCAACGATATTCATACAAATACCAATAATGATTATCGCCGTCCGATTGAATTGGTGATGGAAAACATACCGCCTGATGAGCCACAAGGCGGCGATAAGGACACGCATATTGACGCGCTTATAGAGCGAATGAAGACGCTTCTTGGCGCATCGCAATACCGAGATTTCTTCCAAATTGGCTTGGAAAGTATTCTTGCTGACATCAAAGTTGATTTAGAAGAATTTGGCGTTAATTATCAGCAATGGTTTTCAGAACGCGACTTAATGGATGACGGTTCGGTTGAGCAAGCACTTAAAAGGTTACGCGTGGGCGGACATCTTTATGAAAAAGAGGGTGCGACCTGGTTTGCCTCCAGTCAGTTAGGCGATGAAAAAGACCGTGTAGTGGTTAGAGAAAATGGCCAATATACCTATTTTGCTTCAGATATTGCTTACCACATGAACAAACTGGATCGTGGTTTCGATCAGATTATTGATATTTGGGGCGCTGACCACCATGGCTATGTGCCAAGAGTTAAGGCAGCCATTCAGGCCTTAGGGGCTGATGCATCCAAATTAAAAGTGTTGTTGGTTCAATTTGCAGTTTTATATCGTGGCGAAGAACGCGTGCAAATGTCCACCCGTTCCGGTGAATTTGTTACCTTGCGACAATTACGCAATGAAGTTGGCAAAGATGCTGCGCGTTTCTTTTATGTGATGCGTCGCTCTGAACAGCACATGGATTTTGACCTAAAACTGGCGACTTCAAAATCCAATGAGAATCCGGTATTTTATGTACAGTATGCTCATGCAAGAGTTTGTAGTGTATTACGTCAACTGGATGAAAAAGGCTTTGAAAGAAATATCTTGAACGGCATGGAAAATCTTACTAGATTAATCGAAGAACATGAAACTTCATTACTGGGAACACTTGCCCGTTACCCCGAAGTTATTGAACGTGCCGCGCTGCAATATGAACCGCATCAAGTAGTACTCTATCTGCGTGATCTGGCACATGAATTTCATACTTATTACAACGCCCATCAGTTTCTCGTTGAAGATGCTTGTATTCGTGATGCCAGATTAAATTTGGTGTGCGCAGTAAGACAAGTATTGGCAAACGGCTTGGGGCTTTTAAACATCAACGCACCTGAATCCATGTGATGTCCAGAGATTATAAACCAAGACCGCAAGGCAAAAAAACAGACCATCGCAGGCAAAAATTCGACCAAAAACCTGGCGTTGCTTTGTGGAAATGGATGCTGATTACCGCGATAATTATCTCGTTTGCAGTTTTCTTGGTTTATTTGTGGAGTACAGCAACCAAACCAACCGTTCCACAAACTACACAAATAGAGCAAAATAAATCGGGAACAGGAAGCACCGCCGCACCACAACAAGAGCAAAAGGCTGAAATTAAACTTGAGCCAAAGTCGCCTCAATTTGATTTTTACACCATTTTGCCCGAAAAAGAAGTAGTAGTACCTGAGTATGAAATTAAAACCCGCACACGGGAAGAACGCGTGGGTAAAGCTAAAGAAACGCATTACATTATGCAGGCAGGCTCTTTTAAAACCTTTAAAGAAGCTGAACAGCTTAGAGCAAAGCTGGCTTCAATGGGGATAAACTCCAAGGTTCAAAAAGGTAAAGTGGGTATTGTAAACTGGTATCGCGTCAAAATGGGCCCTTATGCCCAAGCCGACAGCATTAATGCTATCAGAGCGCGCTTAAGAAAAAATGGTATTGATATCATTATTACCGAGACGGGTGAATAAGAAATAAACCATGATATGTCCATTTTAAAATAGCTTCAGCCTTGATGACTTAAACTGAAGCTATTAACATCAAATTTAAGCCTCATCTTCCTTATCATCATCAGACGCCATATCAGAAATCTCTTTTAATCGTGAGATTGCAATAAAGTTGATGCTGTTATCCGGATACAATCCCTCTTCATTGGCGTCTCCTGCCAAACGTCCGGTTAATAATTCTAAAGTCTCATCGACACTGGCAACGGCATAAACCGCAAATAAGCCTTTTTCTACCGCATCAATAACTTCCTGCTTTAACATTAAATTACGTTTATTGGCAGCAGGAATAATAGCCGCATGTTGCCCATGAAGCCCGCGAGCCTGACAAAGTCTAAAGTAACCTTCAATTTTCTCATTGATGCCACCGACTGCTTGCACTTCACCGTATTGATTAATTGAACCGGTAACCGCAAACGATTGCATAATCGGAATGCGCGTAAGCGCAGAAATTAGACAGCACAGCTCAGCCAAAGAAGCACTATCACCATCGATATAACCATAAGACTGCTCAATTGCAATACTTGCCGAGATCGCCAAAGGAAATTGCTGAGCATAAGAATGCCCCAGATAACCGGTCAAAATCATCACACCTTTTGAGTGTATGGCCTGACCCAGCTCGGCTTCACGCTCTATATCAACAATACCTCTGGAACCAGGATAAACAGTCGTCGTAATACGAGCCGGGGCACCAAAACTACTGCCACCAATTTCCAAAACTGTTAAGCCATTAATTTTACCAATAGCCTCGCCTTCAGTATCAATAAGAATCGTACCATCCAGCATTTCTTCAAGTATGGATTGCGATAAACGGCCATTTCGGTGCTCTCTGGCGGCCAGCGCTTGTTCTATGTGTAACCGATCGATTTCTTCATTTTGAGCTTGCTTACAAAACAGATTAGCCTCAGCAATAATATCCAAGGAATCCTTAATATGCGCAGAAAAATGATGCTGGTTCTCTGACAACCGACAGCTATGCTCAATCAAGCCTTCAATAGCGGCGCGAGTTAAAGGCTTTGCGCCCGAATCAGCGGCCTGCTTAAGCATTAAGCGGGCAAACCCTTGCATGGATTCATTATTTAGAGGAATGTAACTATCAAAATCGGCAAGAATCCGGAACATTTCATTAAATTCACTATCCATTTCTTCAAGTAGATAATAAATATCCCTAGACCCTACCAATATCACTTTAATATTTAGAGGAATAACTTCAGGCTTTAACGTAATCGTATTAATGCCCAGCTCAGAATAAGGCGATTCAATTTCGATACGACCTGATTGTAAAGCACGCTTTAAACCCTCCCAAACAAATGGATAGGTCAATAATTTTTCGGCATCCAGAATTAAATAACCACCATTAGCTTTATGCAAAGAACCTGCACAAATTTTCCGGTAATTAGTGACTAACGCACCTTGTTCACTGACATATTCAATGCGTCCAAACAAATTCTGATAAATAGGGTGCGGTTCATAAATAACCGGCGCTCCACTTTCCTGTTTATTATCGACAATAATATTAGGCGCATAAAGCTCAGTGAGCGCCAAACGCTTTGCAGCGGTTTCTCGTGGCTCGAGAGTACGCGCCGGCATTAGATAATCAGCTATCGTTTGATCCAGGTTTTTCTTGATTTCTTCTAAATAAGTAATCGCATCATCAATGTTTTGATACTTGTCGTTCAGTTCAGAAAACAAAGGATCAATCGCCAAACTTATCGTTTCATTATCCAATTGCTTGATTTTTTCAACCATCGTTCTGCGCCACTGAGGTAATTCCAGTAACACATCACTTAGATATTCTTCCAGACTTTCAACATGAGCATGAAACTCCTCACGTTCTGATTGCGGTAATTGCGTAAACTGCTCTTCATTAAGTGATTTGTTTTCCCGAATAGGCGCAAACGTAATCGATTCACTTTCCCTAAACAAAGCAATAGCATGCTCTTGGGCTTTATGATCAACCAAATCAATCGCCGCGTTATAATTTTGGCTAAATTGACGCTCAATGGCAGACTTTTTTTGCTGATAAGCAGGGCTTTCAAAAGCAGCTGGAAACGTGGCCAACAAATCATCCAGTAACTTTTCGATATCCTTGCAAAAGACTTGCCCATACTCGGCTGGCAATTCTATGGCAACCGGTTCTCTGGCGTTTTCAAAATTATCCACATAAACATACGAAGAGGGTGCCGGCAAAGCTTGAGAAACCATATCCAAATGGCTCGTAACCATCGTCAGTCGGCCCAAACCTGTTTCCCCCATTACAAAAATATTGTAACCGGGATTAGGCATTGCAATACCAAACTCCAGCGCAGACTGGGCTCGAGATTGCCCTAAAATACCACTTTGTAAGCGAGGTGCTTCCGGTAATTCTACACCGGTCAAATCGACCTTTAGTTTCAGTGACTCAAGTGGAAGCTTTAAAGTAGTTGACATGAATAAATTATACGGCGCTCAGATTGTAATTAATTGAGCATTCTACCATTTTTATACGTGGGTTCGATAACCTGTCTGTCGATTTTAATAACGACCCCCAAAATGTCTCAAAACCCATCAACTCAAGGCGTTTTAAAAGCAAACGCAAAAAAGGCAGACACTCCCAAAAATCCAAATGCAACCAGATAATTCCACGCCAACTTTTCTTTAAGAAAAAATATCGCGAACACCATAAACACAGCTAAGGTAACTACTTCTTGTTGGAATCCGCTTTCAAACTGATCACCTCGCTCCAAGCGAAAGCTAACAGTTAGTACGGGTCGAGTTTCACAGCTATCCTGAGACAAGCAACAACTCACGCTGCCACCTTCTCTGGTTGATATATAGCTCCACTCACGGCTAACCCAGCCGTTTTTATATTTATGG
>JAPLRP010000059.1 GCA_026399095.1 Methylococcales bacterium
CATTGAAATAGGTAATATTATTATCCTCCTTGATGAAGGAGAGTAAGGCGGTGACAGGCGTAACTCCAAAAGGAAACATCGGTACTTGTAACTGAGGCATTTTGAATTCCTGGCTGAGTTTACAGAGCTCTAATAGGGCGGAGGTAGCAAATGCGGGATCATTTCAAAATCCGACGCACTTAGCAAGCTATATTGTCTTTTTTTCAGCTTTATGATGGTATCTGTTTAATTTGTATGATGTTTTATTGACGTTAAAAGAAAATCACGCCGGGTAGAGATCAGGGTGTCTGATCTTGCCGATTCCTAAAGATCAGATTATGCTGATTATGGAAGATGTTACAGAGCAGGTTCGACTTTCTGAAGAAGTTCGCCGAGTTGAGAGGCACTTGGCGTCAGTTGTTGAAAGTGCCAGCGATATCGTACTTTCGACGGATATTGACGGGCGTATATTGACATGGAATTCGGCGGCAGAAAAACAATCGGGGTTAACGACGCATGAAGTTCATGGGCGCTACTTTTACGATCTTTGTGACGCTAATCAAAAACAACCAGTGCGTTTGATTTTTCAGCACATGAAAGCTAGTAATGAACCACACACCACAGAGTTTCATTTATTAACACCAAATAAAGGTGGCAGTATATTGATTTCCTGGGTATTTTCACCGATGTTGGATGATTATGGTAAAACGGTGGGCACTGTAGTTGTGGGGCGAGATTTAGCTGAACGGCGAAAACTGGAATTACAATTAAGGCAATCACAAAAATTGACTGCATTAGGGGTTATGGCGGGCGGTATTGCCCATGAAATTCGTAATCCGCTTGCTGTTTGTTGTTCATCAGCACAATTTTTAATGGAAGATAATATTAGCGTTGATTTTCATAAAGAATGTGCGCGAAAAATACAGGCTAATATTCAAAAAGCGTCAGCGATTATCGAAAATCTGCTGCGGTTTGCACGATCATCGCTAGATACTGAAATGGTAGAAGTTGATCTGATTGCTGTGCTAAAAGAAACCATCGAGCTTGTCACAAATCAAGCTAAAGTGCAGAAAATAAAAATGCAGTTGTCCTTGCAAAAAAATAACATTTTTGTATCTGGTGTGCCGGGTTTGTTACAGCAAGTGTTTATGAATATTTTTCTAAACGCTATCAATGCAATGCCAGAGGGTGGTATGTTGAATGTGACTGTCAACACAATAGAAGATAGGGTTGTAGTGCGAATATCAGATACTGGTGTGGGTATTCCTGCAGGTGAGTTGGATAAAATATTCGATCCCTTCCACACCTCATCACCTGTAGGGCAAGGAACGGGATTGGGATTATCAATTTGTTACAGCATTATTCGTCAACATCTTGGCTCTATTCAGGCAGAAAGTCGAATTGGTCAGGGTGCTACAATAATTCTGACGCTACCCTTACTTTAAAATAATGAATAAATCTATTTTGATAGTGGATGATGAACCTGATATGTGTTGGGTTATCTCCCAGATCATTCAATCACAAGGTTTAAATTTCGTTACTGCATATACTGGCGAAGATGCGTGTTTTAAGCTCGCGAACGGAGATTTCTCTGTTGTATTTTTAGATGCAAAATTACCCGATATGGACGGTTTGGATGTCGCAAGGCGAGCAATCAAAATGAAAGAGGGAAGACCTCCCATAGTATTGGTTTCCGGCTATCATTATCAGGACGATCCAGTCGTGCGAAATGCCATAGCTGATGGCATTATCTATAGTTTTTTGGCTAAGCCTTTCACAAATGAAGAGATACTCAATATTTTAAATGAATTATTGTCTAAAAATGGTGAAGGTAAGCTCAACTAGTTGTTACGATCAACCAAGATTGGCAGTTGATCGTTGTTCGATTAATTTTATGCCAAACGTTCAACGAAAAGTCATTTGACGTATTGTGATAGCGTTAAAAAATGGTTCTTTAGCCAAACGCCCCAATTTTCTCAGCTGTTAAAAATTGACAAACAACGATGCCATAACTAAGTGGTGCATGACGGCAGTTGCGTTATAGTTATAGCCTTCCAAGTATTGGTTCATATAACCGCCTTCGGCACGGAAGTTTTTGTTAAAAGTCCATCCAAGCCCTACAAATGCGCGATTTTGATCAAAACCTGATTGACCGCCTGTAGTTGTCGTATTGGCTCGAAGAAAAAACTCATCCCAGCCAATCACGCTTAAGCGCGGTTCAAATTTCATGGGATGCATAAACTTAACCATCTGGCGAGGACGATACCTCACTTCATTATTGTTATAAGGTAAGAAATTAGCTTCAAACATGGTTCTGAAAGATAAAGTTCCAAAACTGGTTGGTATCACATAGCGAAATGCTGAAAAAGCATCTTGTTGGCCTTTAAATTTAGCATGTGGTGTTGCGGCAGTAATATTATCGGTCGGAAGATAAGTATAGCCTCCCCAAATTGTTGCGCGATCGGTAACTGAATAACCAAGTCCTACGCGGGCTAAGCCTTGATATTCATTAGTGAAATTATTATCAGTTCTGGATTGAGCCTCCAGCCAAATACGCGCCTTTGCAAGACCTGGATCTACCACACCCAAGCTACCCTCTACATAGACTTGTTCCCAACTACCTGAATCCTGTAATAAGTTTTCTTGTGGTCCGGAAGGGCCGCCCGCAAAAGTTGCTTCCATGCTGGCAGCGTTTAGAATAGCCAAAGCCAATTTAACAATTTTTGTATTTTGCATCTGATTACCTGTAGTTAATCAAGATAGATATTTACTACAGACTAAGCTATTTCTATGCCAAAAAAATAAATATTAAAAGTATTTATATACAACAACTTATGTTTTAAAAAATCATAGAGGTTGATTATGCGTAAAGATTTAGGTTCAAATGAACCAGTCAATACCATTATTTAAACCCATTGTTAAGTTCTAGTTTCTTGTGCGTCTTAATCAATAAGTTGCGATGTGATATACATTTATCCAGTTTAAGAGGGTGATTTTATGAACCCAAGTGACAGCTCGATACCTCTGAAATAGGCTTTATGTAAGCAAGATGAAAGTATTAACAATAAGATCGATCATCCATCACTAATGCTGATTATTTGTTTTCAGGTATAATTCATAGAATTTTTTAAATCAGGGTACTAAGGCGTTATGTCAAAAATCAATAAAGTTGTGTTGGCTTATTCTGGAGGTTTGGATACTTCCGTTATTCTTAGATGGCTACAGGATGTTTATCAGTGCGAAGTTGTTACTTTTACCGCTGATTTAGGGCAGGGCGAAGAAGTTGAACCTGCTCGTGCAAAAGCAAAAGCGGCCGGAATCAAAGATATTTTTATTGAAGATTTACGTGAAGAATTTGCGCGTGATTATGTTTTTCCAATGTTTCGTGCCAACACAGTTTATGAAGGTGAGTATCTACTCGGCACCTCAATTGCCCGTCCTTTAATTGCAAAACGCTTGATTGAAATTGCCAATGAAACAGGCGCTACTGCCATTTCTCATGGCGCGACCGGTAAAGGTAATGATCAGGTGCGTTTTGAGCTGGGTGCTTATGCTTTACGGCCTGATATACAAGTCATTGCACCTTGGCGTGAATGGGATTTAAACTCCAGGCAAAGTCTGCTGGCTTATGCTGAAAAACACGGTATTGCTGTAGAACAGAAAAAAGGCAAAACTTCGCCCTATTCAATGGATGCCAATTTACTGCATATTTCTTACGAAGGTCGTATTCTTGAAGATCCATGGGCAGAGCCTGAAGAGGATATGTGGCGATGGACGGTTTCACCGGAAGCTGCGCCTGATCAAGCCACTTATATAGAATTAACGTATGAACAAGGCGATATTATTGCGATTGATGATGTGCCGTCTTCGCCAGCCACGGTTTTGGAAAAATTAAACAAGATTGCTGGTGATAATGGAATCGGTCGATTGGATATTGTTGAAAATCGCTACGTAGGCATGAAATCACGCGGCTGTTATGAAACACCCGCCGGTACGGTCATGTTAAAAGCGCATCGCGCCATTGAGTCATTAACACTGGACAGGGAAGTGGCACATTTAAAAGATGAGTTAATGCCACGTTATGCCTCGTTAATCTATAACGGTTATTGGTGGAGTCCTGAGCGCAAAATGTTGCAAACCATGATCGACTCTTCACAAGTGTCCGTTAATGGCAAGGTCAGGCTTAAGTTATACAAAGGCAATGTAACTGTAGTCGGTAGAGCTTCTGAAACCGACAGTTTGTTTGACGAAAGCATTGCGACCTTTGAAGATGATGGCGGTGCTTATAACCAAAAAGATGCCGAAGGTTTTATTAAGTTAAATGCCTTAAGAATGCGGATAGCCGCTGCAAAACAATTACGTTAAAATCGCCAATAAAAACGCAGGACAAATGTTATTTAGCTTGTATAATTATCGGCTAGGTAGTTACCAAAATAATAACAAAGTCCTGCCGGGATGCTTGGTTTGAGAGGAAACTAATAATGAGCGAATTGCACGAAACTAAATCAGAGATTGTGGTTCTGCAAAGAATACCTTCGCATCAAGCCTTGATGAAAGTGAATCGATGGTTAATGGCCATGGTTTTTTTCTTGATGACCGTCATTGTTATTACCGGCATTTTCTTGTTACCCTCTAATGATCTTGGTCGCTTAAAAAAAACTGAAGCCAATTTGGCAGAAATAAATCCTGTTTTGTCTGCCGAAGTTAATACCTTAAAAGGGCAGTTTGTAGGGTTGGTGAGTGGTTCAATTGAAAGTAAATTAAGGTCTTTGGAAGACAGTATTCGATTAGGCTCAGCGACCAACTCGTTGGCAACCCTTCAAGATTTAAAAAATGAAGTGCAGGTACTCAGGTCATATTCAGCATCAGCCAAAAATGAAGCGGTAACGACTGATAGCAAGCAATTAATTCAGGAAATGTCTCATTTAAAGCATCTTGTATACTTGACACTTGCTTCTTGTGGATTAATGTTGGCTGCTGTTTGCGGTATCTGGTTAAAGAATCGTTATCGCTTGCCTTACAAAGAAACCATCATGCGTCATTTAGGTAAGAAATAACAGTAGGGCAATCCATGCAGGGTTGTTCTGCTTTATAGCCAGATATAAAAAAGCCGTTCCAATCATAGACTGGGACGGCTTTTTTTGTGCCTGTTTTTTTATTATTATTTACTGCTGATATAAGCGTATAAAGCGTCAACAGCTTGATCTTCGCCGTAGCCAGCTTTTTCAACAGCTTTGTTTTTCATGATTTCTTCAATAGCTTTTGGCATGCCGCCTTTGCCTTCTTTAAGAATTTGTTCAAACTTCGCTCTATCCAAAGTGCCTGCTTTAATGTTGGCGCTTAACTGTGGATTTGAAGCGATATCGTGGCAAGTACCGCAACCACGACCAAAAGCACGGTCATAAATTTTTTGACCAATTTCAAGTTGTTCGTTAGCAACTGCTGCTCCGCTTAATGCGATTAAAGCAATACCGGCTAATGTGCCTAATGATTTTTTCATAATGACCTCTTTTAGTGTTAAAAAAGAAAACGTTAGTTCTCTTGGTGGAAAATTGTAATGTAGTTAAAATTCAAACTAGGAAAGAATAGGGAGTTTAACAGAAAAATTCAATCTTTTATTTCACTAGGCACTTATTGTCTGTAATATTAAAGTACGTTAATAGTCGTTATCAGTTATTTTTGTGAAATACTTGCTTATCTGTGAGGCCTTCAAGCCAGTTAATAATCAGTTATTCTTGTTTATCGTTAATCAAGTCGTAAGTAATGTCAGAATTAAATCCCATAGGCCAATAGATAAGGGCGAAAGGTGGCCAGAAAATAGATTCGACGCGGAATTTTGTGCGTAGCTTACCTTCTTTGATGGTTTTTCCATTTTTTTCCAGTCTATAAGGTATTCCACTCTCTGGTGGCACACCCGCGGCAGTCCAAAAAAATGGATTGGTTGTTACTTCGCCAT
This sequence comes from Methylococcales bacterium, assembly GCA_026399095.1. Classification (GTDB taxonomy): domain Bacteria; phylum Pseudomonadota; class Gammaproteobacteria; order Methylococcales; family Methylomonadaceae; genus Methylobacter_C. The sequence goes on from JAPLRP010000059.1 coordinate 5,936, forward strand.
TTGTTTTTATCTCAACGGGTTGAGGCCTTTTATAGACATAAAGGCTGGAATCTTCAGGAACTTTAAAATGACCTGTTGTTGAGCAACCAGCCATTATTAAAGAAATAAAAACGATATATATTATTTTCATTATAGTCCTCTCTTATTTCATGGTACGTTTAAAAATTAAAGAAGTATTGATGCCGCCAAACGCAAAATTGTTACTCATAATATAGTCGCAATTTAACAAACGCACATTGTCTTTAATATAATCCAGAGGCGCGCAGGCTGGGTCAATGCTTTCAAGATTGGCTGTAGGATGAAACCAGCCTTCGTTCATCATATTAATTGCTATCCATGCCTCAAGTGCACCGCATGCTCCCAAAGTATGGCCGGTATAGCTTTTTAGAGAGCTTATTGGAGTGTTGGTACCAAATATTGCTGCCGTAGCATGACTTTCAGCAACGTCACCGTGAGTGGTTGCGGTGCCATGAGCACTTATGTAGCCTATAGCGCTTGCAGCCAACTCGGCATTTTGTAAAGCCAACCGCATGGTGGATTGCATGCTGATACTATCGGGTTGGGTAACATGCAAGCCGTCTGAGTTGGTTCCAAAGCCAACCAGTTCAGCATAAATTTTAGCGCCACGAGCTAATGCATGATCTCGCTCTTCAAGAATCAGTGTGCCTGCACCTTCGCCTATTACTAGGCCATCTCGATCACGATCAAAGGGTCTTGGACTTTTTTCTGGTGTATCGTTACGAACGCTGGTTGCAAAAAGCGTATCAAAGACAGCAGCCTCAGAGGCGGACAACTCTTCAGCCCCACCAGCTACCATTAGTTTCTGGTAACCGTGTTTAATTGCTTCGTAGGCATAACCAATACCTTGACTACCAGATGTGCAGGCACTTGAAGTAGTATAAATTCGACCGTTAATACCAAAAAACAGACCAATATTAACAGCTGAAGTATGCGCCATCATTCTGATGTAAGAGGTTGCATTAAGACCGTTGACGGTGTGGTTAAGCAGCATATTACCAAACTCTGCCAATGCATCAAGACTCCCTGCAGAGCTCCCATAAGCTACACCCATTTGGCCGCTATTAAGGCAAGGATTATTTAATAGACCAGCGTCAATGAGCGCCAGCTCTGTAGCATAGGTTGCCATTAGGGCAATGCGACCCATGCTTCGTGTTTGTTTTCTTGAATAATGTGCCGGTTTAATGAAATCGACAGGTGCTCCTAAGCGCGTATTTAAACCGATATATTTATCCCATTCATCTAAGCGCTGTATGCCGGTAGATTGAGTTTTGAGTTTTTTTGCAACTTGTTCCCAATTATTACCAATAGGTGAAATTCCCGCCATTCCAGTTACGACAACGCGTTTTAACATAAACCCCCATTAACAGATATCACTTGTCGAGTTATGTAACCCGCATCCTCTGACAATAAGAATGCGACTGTAGCAGCAACTTCATCTGCGCGGCCAATTCTCCGAGCAGGTATCATTTTCTTTAGTTCATCAAGAGGTAAGTCATTCAGCATATCGGTTGCAATTAAACCTGGAGCTACACAATTTACGGTAATATCGCGTTTTGCCAATTCTAAAGCCAATGCTTTGGTCGCTCCAATAATGCCTGCTTTAGCGGCACTATAATTGACTTGTCCGCGGTTCCCCATAATGCCGGATGCTGATGATAATGTAACAATACGTCCTGGTTTACGCTGTCTTATCATTGGCATAATAATGGGGTGTAAAACATTGTAAAAACCGTTCAGGTTGGTATTTATTACGCTATCCCATTCTTCTCCTGTTAATGATGGAAAAGCATTATCAGCAGTAATTCCGGCATTACATACCACACCATAATAAGCGCCATGTATTTCGATATCCTGACTGATTTGTTCAGCACATTGGGCGCGGTCAGTTATATCAAATTGCAATAATCTGGCTGATTGATCCAGCGTTTCTATTTCAGCTACAACAGCCTCAGCTTGGGCAATTTGATTTCGGCAATGTAAAACCAGATTAAAGCCTTTTTTTGACAGATATAATGCAATAGCTTTGCCTATTCCGCGACTTGAGCCCGTCACTAAAATTGTTTTTTTCATGAATAGGTGTTTATAGGAGGTTGATAAACATTTAAATTGGCATTAACTTCAATACCTGAGCCGTAAATCTTACAATCAAAGACGCCTAATTTGTCGTCATTTATGATCCTTGTTATTTTTATTGTTAAAACTGTACCAATATCAAAGCTGTCAATATTGCTCGTATATCTGCGGGTTCCGAGTAGAAATCCCAGATTTATTGGCTCCCCTAACTTCTTAGACTGAATGCCTGCATAGGCAGCAATTGTTTGCGCCATATATTCGATACCTACCCAAGCGGGAACTTTTTTATTATTGCCAAGTAAGGCATCATCACGAACGACAAGCTCTGCTGAGAGCGAGTGCTCGTCGAATTCAAGGATTTTGTCCAGTAATATCATGCTGCCGCTATGTGGAATGAGCTCAGCAATCTCAGTGTAATTAATCAATCTAAAGTTCCTTAGTATTTGTTTAAGATCTTTGCAGGCAAATTTTTGTAATATAGCATTATGTAAATAGTGCAGCGGTTTTTATGTTCTTGCAATAACAATTGATAAGTTATTACCACCAAATGCAAATGAATTGCTTTGGCATACGTTAATACTTCTGCCCAAATTCTGCCCCATTTTAACTAAGTTCAGAGGAGCCAAGCTATTATCTGCTTCATCATCGTTAATATTAGGGATTAAAGTATTGTGTGGGTTTTCTGTTAGTAGCATCCAGCAAAAGCCGAGTTCTAATGCGGCTGCAGCACCTAATGTATGGCCTGTCATACCTTTGCTGGAACTTGCCGCAACTTTGTCACTGAATAGCTGGTTAACGGCTTTGCTTTCCATGGCGTCGTTTAACAGGGTAGCTGTACCATGTAAATTCAGGTAATCAACTTCATGGGCTTTTTTGGAGGCATCAGTTAAGGCTTGTTGCATTGCTTTGACGACTGAATTGCCTGATGGGTCTGGTGCTGAAAAATGATAGGCATCACTACTCGAACCTATCCCCAGTAATTGCACTGGACCTGGATCAATGCTGAGTACAAAAAGGCTTGCTGCTTCGCCGATATTAATGCCGTTACGATGAAGGCCAAAAGGTTTACAGTATCCGGTACTTAATGATTCAAGTGCAGAAAAACCGTTAATTGTAAGGCTGCATAAGCTGTCGGCACCACCTACAATCACAGCATCGCATAAATTAAGTTCAATAAGACGGCGAGCTGAAGCAAAAGCTTTGCCACTGGATGAACAGGCAGTTGAGATGGTATAGGCGGGGCCGGTTAAGCCTAAATAAGCACTAAGGAAATCGGCACCCGCTCCCATTTGCTGTTGTTTATAATGAAATTGCTCAGGTAGTTTTCCGTGTTTGGATAGATAATCCAGTGCGAGCTCGGTATTTCTGACCCCAGAAGTACTAGTGCCCAAGACTATACCTATACGATCAATGCCAAATTTGGCCGTCATTTTGTCTACTGTTGCTTTGATTTGGCTCAAAGCAGCCAATAATAACTGGTTATTCCTACATTGATAAAGACTGTATTGAGTATCTATAAGGGGTAACTCACTTGTAATTTGTCCAACGATGGTCGTAGGTCCAAAAGTGTCTGATAGCACTAAGCCTGAACGGTCGCCCATTAATAACCGTTTTAATAGGTCAGACTTCGAGCTTCCAGTTGCACATAATAAACCTAAATCATTCAGGTAAAGCTTCATAACTAATCGTTTTAATAAGCAGTTTATAATGAAATTGGTGATTGGTTAATGTTATAGATTTAGACCATGCAGCATCTGGCTGTAAATACTCAACATCGCTAATGAGCTGGTTGTTGAAATACAAGTGTCGATGATCCGAGATAGCTTCGATGCGCCATGGCGTTGGCATTGTTTTTTGTAAATTAGCTAGTGGCCAGTAAGCCAGTTGTAGGTCTTTTATAATAAATTCAGGAGTAAAGACTGTCGGTAATAGTGGGCTTTTCTTCAAGGATAAGGCGTTACCGTCATAGCTTAAATCAAAGAGGCTTAGGCCATCGAGACTTAAACCTGCAATGGCAATACGTTGCTTATTAAGTTCGATTACACATAACAATACTTCCTGTTTATTGGCCCATGTTGCACTAATTTGTTGCACAATACGCCTTGATGGGCCTAGCGGTGCAGCTAAAGGAATTAATTTAACCGGCTCAATAATGTCCGGCTGTTGCCATTTTGCACAACTTGTTAAGCAGGTCAGTATATAAACAAGTATTAGCCCGCGCGGCATAACTCAACAAGCGTATTCAGTCTGGTAAGAGCATTTTTAACATAAGGGTTGCTTTCATCCCAAGCATAACCCGCTAATATGGAACAAATCATCGCCTTGATTTCTGGTTGCGGTTGTTTATGAAAAATAACGTCCTGTAAGCGTCCGTCATACCATGCATCAACAAATACTCTAAAGGTGTCAACACCAAGTTGTAAGGGAACTGCATAGTCAGCAGCCCAATCTACAACTTCATTTTTAAATTGCCGATCAAGAATGTCTGCTGCCAGACTTGCTGATTTCATTGCAATGGTGACTCCTGATGAAAATACGGGATCAAGAAACTCGCCTGCATTTCCAAGTAGTGCATAACCTTTGCCGTATAAGCTTTTTACATTGGCTGAATAGCCAACAATGTCGTTGATTGGTTCATCGAACAAGGCATTTTTTAGTAAAGCATGTAGGCTGTCATCTTGACTAATGATGTCTTGCAGAGCGGTTTTATTATTCTCCCAGTTATCATAAAATGCAGTTTCTGCTACTACACCTATACTACTACGCCCATTACTGAATGGAATTAACCACAGCCAAACATCTTTATGATCAGGATGAACAGTAATTCTAATTTTATTTCTGTCAAATTGAGAGTTATTAATACGATCTTCAATATGTCCAAACAACGCTTTTCGGACGGGAAAGCCGGAAGGCGATTCTAAGTCCAACAAGCGGGGTAATATACGGCCAAAACCACTGGCATCAAGCACAAAATCAGCTTCGATGTGCTCAATCTCACCGGATGCATTCTTGATAACAAGCTTGGGGTAGTCTGAAAAATTTACCGCGATAACTTCCGTTTGCCATCGTATTTCTACGCCCATTCTTTGCGCTTCATTAGCTAGAATATGGTCAAATTTGCCACGCTGAACTTGAAAAGTAGTTCCCCTTCCTGGCGTGAATTTATCTTCAAAAGAAAATTCCGCGTGCTGTTCCCGGTGCACAAATGATGCACCGTTTTTAAACTGAAATCCTGCATTAATAATAGTATCCATCATGCCCGCCTCTTCAATGAACTCCATGCATTGAGGTAGCAGGCTTTCGCCGATGCTAAAGCGTGGAAATTGCAGGCGTTCCAGAATGGTGACCTGATAGCCCCGCTTATGCAATAATGACGCTGCGATAGTGCCTGAAGGTCCTGCACCTATAATGATTACTTTAGGCATTCAATCTATTCCGGTTGGAGTGGTGGATTTTTGACAGTTTGGTTCTGTAAGTGGTATCAAACTATTTTATATGAATTACACAGGTTTAAAGTTGATAAATCTAAAAAGGCAGATTTATTAGTTGTTAATTATGGGTTCAGATGTACTCTGATAAACTGTTACTATTTTAATAGGTAATGTTTATATAAAATTTAAGGATAACATGATTAAATCAGTAATAAGTTTTTTTGCAATGATGGTTTTTTTCATTTTATTATCTGCGTGTGCAGAATTCAAAGAAGCCGGACAATCTATTGGTAATACCGCAAAAAATGTTACGACAGATATCGGTCACGGGTCACGTGATACAGTTCAAGCTATAGGTAGGGGCACAATAAAGAGTGGTGCAATCAGTTGTTGAGGATCCTCCTTCCACCAGTAAATAAGCCGTTATGTCTTTTAAAGTAGCTTACCAAATACCAGTATGAAGACTTTAGATTTTATCTTGAGTAATTGGAGTGCATGGACTCCAGGTTTAGAGTCTTCGAATGATAGCCTGATAACTGATGCGAGTATTGGAGCGCCTGAGAGTATTCCAAATAGGCTGCTACGTCGATTGACCCCGTTGGCAAAAGCTGTTTTTAATGTTGCTGATCAATGTGTTAATAAGGGGGAAGCATTACCGGTAGTATTTAGCTCTGCACATGGTGAAATATGTAAATCATTAACAATGCTAAAGGCAATTCAGTCAGAAGAAGAGCTTTCACCAACCGCATTTAGTTTGTCCGTTCACAATGCTATTGCAGGTCTGTTTTCTATCGCTTATGGCAATACGCAGGAAATAACGGTCATTGCTTCAGGCCAAGAGGGCATTGCTCCTGCGTTTATAGATGCTTTAGGTATGTTGCATGAAGGGGCTAAGGACGTCTTGATTGTATTTTATGACGAACCTATTGCTGATTTTTATCCGGTTGCGCCTTTCAAACTTAGTCATCCGTTTCCTTGTGTACTTGTTTTAAGAATAGCGTTAAGTGGCCACGGAATGCCTTTGCAGTTTTGCCGTTCTAATCAATCCCGCGATGATGGAGAGCATATTTTACAGCTGCTGGCTTTTATAAAATTTCTTATTACTGAGGAGCGATCACTGAGCTTAGGTAATCTTGGACATAGCTGGACATGGAACAAAAAATAATTCATAAGATAAGTTATATTTGGAGGCTTTTTGCTACGGGATTTAGTTTCTTATGTTTTGGTATCGGTGGTTTGATATTATGGTTATTGATTTTCCCTATTTTATCTATTTTATCTATTTTACCAGGTACTAGAAATCAGCGAATAAATAGGGGGCAGCGGGTTGTTCATTACAGTTTTTATGTTTTTATAGGTTTGATGCACAGACTCGGCATTATGACTTATGAAATAAAAGGGCTGGAGAAGCTTAATCGCCCTGGACAATTAGTGATTGCGAATCATCCGACGTTGATAGACATTGTTTTTTTAATTAGCCAAATTAAACAAGCAAATTGCATTGTAAAAGGAAGTCTGTGGCGTAATCTTTTTATGCGAGGACCTATTTTAAATGCAGGTTATATTGCTAACGGAGAGCCGGAGAAATTAATAGCCGACTGCGTGGCGTGTTTGAATTGTGGAGGGACTATGATTATTTTTCCTGAAGGAACGCGTTCAGTGCCTGGAAGGCCATACCGATTTCAGCGAGGAGCCGCTGCAATAGCATTGCAGGTTAATAAAATTATCACACCGGTCACTATAAATTGTTATCCAAGTACCTTAACAAAAGCAGAGCCGTGGTATCAAATTCCCGAACACCGATTTCATTTAACAATGGAAGTGGGAGAAGATATTGAAACACATCAATTTACCGAAATACAACAAAAATCGATTGCCGTGCGACGATTTAATCAGTATTTAATGGATTATTTTACGAAAAAGAGAGATAGCTAGAAAAATCATGGAAAATGAATTAAAACAATTAATTATTGATGCGTTGGCGTTGGAAGATATCAGTATCAACGATATAGACAGTCACGCACCTTTATTTAATGAGGGTTTAGGGCTCGATTCCATTGATGCCTTGGAATTAGGATTAGCTATCCGCAAAAAATATAATGTAAAAATTGAGTCTGATAAAGAAGATGTTGTAAGGATTTTTTCTTCAGTTTCGACCTTAGCTGATTATATTCAATCAGTTCGAGGTTAAAAGAAAGATGAACAATCATGAAGAAATTTTAATCGCTATTAAAACCATTATGGTTGAGATGTTTGAGTTTGATGAAGAGGTTATTACGCCAGAAGCCAGACTTTATGAAGATCTTGATTTCGATAGTATTGATGCAATCGATATGATCGTCAGACTTAAAGAATTAACTGGTAAAACCGTTAAACCGGAAGATTTCAAAATGGCCCGTACGATTGGTGATGTCATTGAGGCTGTATACAGTATGCTTAATGAAAAATGATAACGTATCTTTAGTTTTACCGATATAGGCTTTGAGTATTAGGTGACTATTAAGTGAATAAGTAATATGCCTAATTTAATTAATAGTGCCATTGGTTTTTTGACCCTATTTTATCCGTTTGCTGTTTATTTCGGTACGCAGTATTTAGAGCCTTGGAAAATAGCAAGTATGTTGTTTGTCTTATTGGGTATCCGACTTTGTTTAAGTTATAGAATAAAGCATTGGAGTAGCCCTTTATTATTAATGGCGATGATATATAGCAGTTTTGCAATATGGAGTAATGAGCTACTGACGTTAAGATTCTATCCTGCAGTAGCTAATGCAACGATGTTGCTGGTTTTTTCATGGAGTTTACGATCACCCACCAGTTTAATAGAGCGATTGGCCAGAATTCAACAGCCTGATTTACCGCCAGAAGGTATCATTTATACCCGCAGGGTCACACAGATATGGTGTGTTTTTTTTATTGTTAACGGCAGTATTGCTTTAGTCACAGCATTATGGAGTAGTTTTGAAATTTGGAGTTTATATAATGGCTTTATCGCTTATCTCTTAATGGGTATTTTATTGGTTGGTGAATATATTGTCAGGATGAGAACACAAAAACATGCCAGATGAAGTTTTTGCTTTGTCCCATTGCATGCTAACAAAAAGACAAGCGACAACAAAAATTGCTTATCATGCAGGGCATTACTATGAAGCGGATCAGTTTTATTCAGCAGTCAATGGTTGGGTTAAACAGTTACAAGCTCAATCGTTTGAGCGATATGCTTTGTTTACAGAAGATGCCTATCCTTTTACGGTGCTCTTATTTGCTTTGTTTCACGCTGGAAAGCAAGTTTGGTTAGCCGGTAACAACAGACCGGGCACAGCACAGCAACTTCAACTACATCAATGTCAATTAATCGGCGACTGGGCCTTCGATAGAGCTTTTGATTATAAGCTATCGTCAATTGAAGTCGGTCTTTTTCCATTATCACCATTAGACATGAAAGCAACCCGAATGGTGATTTTTACTTCGGGATCTACTGGGGAGCCCAAGCCGATAGAAAAGAGTTTGCTTCAACTACAGTTAGAAATAAATAATTTGCAAGCGTTGTGGGGCGAGCAGTTAGCTCATTCAGAAGTTTTAGCAACGGTGAGTCATCAGCATATCTACGGATTATTATTTCTTGTCTTATGGCCACTATCAGTAGGTAGATGTTTTCATAGCCATACCTATATTAATCCGGAAACCTTAGTCAATAGCATTCAGAATGTTTCGGCATGTTGGATTGCCAGTCCAGCGCATTTAAAGCGCTTGGATCAAAGCTCACCTTGGCAAAATATAGCTCAATTAACGGCCATATTTAGTTCGGGTGGCGATTTGCATGAGACTGTCACCCAGCAGATAAAGGCTTATAGTGGTCAACAGGTAATTGAAATTTACGGAAGCTCGGAGACCGGTGGTATTGGTTGGCGCCACCATGATAAATTATGGCAATTATTTAAAGGCTTGCAATTAAAAGCGATAGATGGCCACTATTGGTTACAATCACCTTATCTTTTAATGTCCCATGAGAGTGAAGGGTTTCAATTGGATGATCAGATAAGCCCGCTGGATGATGGACAGTTTATTTTTCACGGGCGGACAGATCGCATTGTTAAAATAGAAGAAAAGCGTTTGTCTTTAACTGAGTTGGAGTTACGTCTGTGTGATATGTCTTGTATTATTGATGCTTACGCTATAACAATAACAAAAAATCGGGATGTGGTTGGTGTTGGTATTGCATTGAGTGAAGCGGGTTTTGAAGAATTAAAACTAAAAGGTAGGAATGTTTTTATAAAGAAAATACGTAGCCATCTAAATCAATGGTTTGAGGCAGTTGTTCTGCCAAGAAAATGGTTGTTTCTAGATAGTCTGCCACTAACCAATCAAGGTAAAATTGATCAGCATTTATTAAAAACACTACTAGAAGCGGATAATAAAAAGTTACCATTGGTTCAAACTGTTAATGTAATTCTTGGCAGCGTTGAGTTGACGCTTAAAGTTCCCACGGAGTTGGTTTATTTTCCAGATCATTTTGCCAGTTACCCGATTTTACCGGGCGTCGTTCAAATTGCATGGGCAGAATATTTTGGTAAATTGTTTTTTGTTATAGATCAACCGTTTTCATTGATGGAAGTTATTAAATTTGTAAAAATTATTCAGCCTGGTGATGAATTGAAGCTGAGTCTTAACTGGAATGGATCAACAGGGAAGTTACATTTTAACTTTTATTCCGACCTTGGAAGTCACAGTTCTGGTCGACTGCTATACAGTAAAGAAACAATAACGCGATGAAACCCTGCATTATTATTCCTGTTTACAATCATGAACATGCCATTGCTGAAGTCATCGCACAATTAAAACCCTATGCCATTCCTTGTCTATTGATTAATGATGGAAGTTCTAGCACCTGTTTAAATGTGTTGGAAAGTTGCGCCAGGCAGGAAAAAGATTGGGTGACTTTGTTAAATAGAGGCGAAAATGGGGGGAAGGGCGCCGCTGTAATAGACGGTTTTAACGCCGCCAAACGTTTGGGATATTCTCATGCAATACAAATTGATGCTGATGGACAGCATAACATTGATGATATTCCCCGATTTCTTAATGTAGGTAAATTAAATCCTGAAGCGATGATTTTAGGGCAACCTCTGTTTGATGAATCCGCACCTAAAAGCCGTCTTTACGGACGTCGCTTGACTAATTTATGGATAGCAATAAATACCTTGTCATTAGCTATCGCCGATGGTATGTGTGGTTTTCGACTTTACCCTTTAGATGCTATAGATAAGTTGATTGGTTCTACAAATATCAGTCAGGGCATGGCTTACGATATAGATATCGTTGTTCGCTTGTATTGGCAAGGTGTTAATGCCATCAACATAATCACGGCCGTTCATTATCCTATTGACGGTGTGTCGCATTTTAAATTGTGGCAAGATAATGTCATGATTTCCAAAACGCATGCCAAATTATTTTTTGGAATGTTAATTAGAATACCCCAATTGATCTTAAGGCACGGGTAATGAAAAAGTCATTGCACTGGGCTCAACTGGAAGAATACAGTTTTATTTGGGGTATGCGCTTCTTGTTGCGTATTTATCTTTTGTTCGGGCGTAAGGTATTACAAGTCTTTTTATATCCCGTGGTTACTTATTATTGGTTGGTTAATCAGCAGGGCAGGCAAGCCAGCCAGTTTTATTTGAACAGGCTGGCAGTTTTTGCACCTAATTTAAAAATAACGGGCAGTTTGTTTTGTAGTTTTAAGCACTTTATCAGTTTTGCCAACGCTATTATTGACAAACTTGCTGCTTGGTCAGGTGCGTTGACCGTTAATGATATTGAGTATCACGGGCGAGATGAGTTATTTTCTGATATTTCTAAAGGGCGGGGTGCAGTACTATTGGGTTCGCATCTTGGTAATTTAGAGGTCTGTCGCGTTATTGGTGATATTGAACAAACATTACACATTAATGTATTGCTACATAGCAAACATGCCGAAAAATTTAATCACTTGCTTAATAAGTCGACAGATAACAGACGCTTAAATCTTATTCAGGTAACAGAGATTACAGCGGCTACCTCCATGTTATTAAGCGATAAAATCGAGGCGGGTGAATTAGTTATTATTGCTGCTGACAGAACACCGGTAAGCAATCAGCAGCGTGTTACAGAAGTTTCTTTTTTAGGTGCTAATGCTTTGTTTCCGCAAGGGCCATTTATTCTTGCTGCTTTATTGAAGTGTCCGGTATATACCGTATTTTGTTTAAAACAGAAGAACAAGCATGTCATTTATTTTGAGCATTTTAGTGACCAATTGAAGTTGTCCAGAAAAACTCGAGAGCATGCTATACAACAAATCATTCAGCGCTATGCAGAATGCCTACAAACCTATTGTTTAAAAGAGCCCTTACAATGGTTTAATTTTTTTGATTTTTGGCAAGTGGCTCGTGATGACTCTTAAAAATACTGTAATCTTCAATGGTCAGCCGTTAACCATTGAAGCTATTTGTCAGATAGCCAGTCAACAGGCGCAATTAAATCTCAGTACACAAGAAGATTTTATTGAACGTATTGATAAAGGTGCCTTATTTATTGATAGCTTGTTAAAAGAACAGGGCTTCGTCTATGGCGTTACGACAGGTTTTGGTGATTCCTGTACCATTTCTGTGCCCTTGCATCTGGTAGAACAATTGCCCAGAAATTTATATACCTTTCATGGTTGTGGATTAGGGGCTTATTTTGACGAGCAACAAACCCGTGCTATTTTGGCCGTGCGTTTAACCAGTTTGGCACGAGGATTTTCAGGGGTTCGCTATCAGTTATTACATCAGCTTGCGACCTTATTAAGGTTAGATATTTTACCTTTGATTCCACAAGAGGGGTCGGTAGGTGCCAGCGGTGATTTAACACCCTTGTCTTATTTGGCAGCGGTATTGGCAGGGGAGCGTGAGGTTGTTTATCAAGGTGAAAGACAGGCCACACAAACTGTTTTTTCGGCTAATAACATTGAGCCTTTGATCCTTAAGCCTAAGGAAGGACTGGCTATCATGAATGGTACAGCCGCTATGACAGGCATTGCTTGTCTTGCATTTCAGCGTGCCGAATATCTCTCTAAACTCAGTACACGTATCACCAGTTTGGCCTCAATCGCCTTAAAAGGAAACGCCTATCATTTTGATGAAAAGCTGTTTTCGGTTAAACCGCATCCAGGACAAAATCGGGTTGCAGAACGTATTCGTGCAGATTTACAGCTTATTGGCAGTGCACCGCGTAATGATACCCGTTTGCAGGATCGATATTCACTGCGTTGTGCACCGCATGTTATCGGTGTTTTGGAAGATTCTTTGCCATGGTTGCGGCAGTTTATTGAAAATGAATTAAACAGCGCAAATGATAATCCGATCATTGATGCTGAAGGCGAACATGTGTTACATGGCGGCCATTTTTATGGTGGTCATATTGCGTTTGCAATGGATAGCCTAAAAACAGCCGTAGCCAATCTTGCTGATTTAATGGATAGGCAAATGGCGCAATTAATGGATACTAAATTCAATCATGGTTTGCCGGCTAATTTATCAGGAGCAACTGGTGAACAAGCCATGATTCATCATGGTTTTAAAGCCCTCCAAATTGCTGTGTCTGCCTGGACTGCCGAAGCACTTAAGCTAACTATGCCCGCCAGTGTTTTTTCGCGCTCCACTGAATGTCATAATCAAGACAAAGTCAGTATGGGTACAATTGCCGCAAGAGATTGCTTACGCATACTCGAGTTAACCGAACAAGTCGCTGCTGCCGTTTTGTTTGCAGTCGTTCAAGGCGTGGAATTACGGGGAAATATCGAGTCAATAAGTCCGGCTTTACAGCATACCATTCGGTTGGTTCGCGAGATAAGCTCGAGTTTACTAGCCGATCGGGCCTTAGAAAATGAATTGCGAGCGTGTTTGGTATTAATCCGTCAACAACACTGGCCTCTTTATGATTAAAAGCAATCATCACGCATCAGTTGATGTAGCTGTCCCTTTCCATGATGTCGATATGATGGAAGTCGTTTGGCATGGGCATTATGCAAAATACTTTGAAATTGCTCGATGTGCCTTGTTGGATAAAATTGAGTACAACTACCCGCAAATGCGTGAGTCAGGTTATTCATGGCCGGTTATTGATCTCAGTATGCGTTATGTAAAACCAGCAGTGTTCGGGCAGATTATTACAGTGCAAGCTGATATGGTAGAGTGGGAAAATCGCTTAAAAATAAACTACCTGATTATTGATAAGTTAACCGGCGCGAGATTGACCAAAGGCTCCAGTATTCAGGTTGCTGTGGATATGCAAAGCAAAGCGATGTGTTTTGAATCGCCAAAGATATTATTTGAGAAGTTGGGACTCATTTGATGCTTTTGTGGAGAAATACTACCTACCAACAGTTACTTAGTTATCTAAGCATAATATTCTTGCTTTTAATACCGGTTACACAAAACTACGCCTCTGAGCTATTAGCGGACATTACTTCTCGATTAGTAAAAGCGCCTATAACGCAGGGTACCTTTCAACAAGAAAAACAGTTAAAGATATTAAGCAGGCCGTTGACGTCTTCAGGACTATTTACTTATGATCAAAATAAAGGTGTTATCTGGAAAACACTTGCGCCTGTCCCATCATTATTATTGGTTAATGAATCGCAACTAATATCAGGGCAGGGTGAAAAAAATGTTCCAGCGGCTTTTGGTAAGGTTTTTAAAGCCTTGCTGGGTGGTAATTTACATGAATTGACTGAGGGTTTTTTAATGACAGGTGAGAATAAAAACAACACTTGGCAATTACAACTGACCCCGACAGATGAGTTTCTACAAAAAATAATAAGCACGATTACTCTAAGCGGAGATAGCGAGTTAAGGACCTTGGAATTACAAGAAGTCACTGGCAATTTCACACGTATTAATTTTACTCAAATTACTCATCCTAACCATTTAAGTACTGAGCAAGAAGCAGATTTTGAACGTTTATCACCCTAAAATAACAGCATGGCTTTGGTTATTGCTTATGCTTGTTATGGGCGTACTTGGTCGTCAGGTACTGACTAAAGATTGGCTGGAAACGGGCTTTTTGGCTTTATTGCCGATTACCGAGCAAAACCCGGAAATAGCCAAGGCTGTTCAGCAACATAATGAACGCTTAAACAAGAAAGTTATTTGGTTGGTCGCTGCAGTAACGTCAAAGGATGCTATTGCTCAAGCACAACAACTTAAACAACGACTACAAGCGAGTGGTTTGTTTAGCAAGTTGATGCTCGAATTGCCACATCAACAAATGATCAAACAATACCAGCAGTTATTTCCCTATCGCTATCAATTATTGGATGCACAAACAAAACAGACTTTAACGAATAATCCCAAAGACTTACTGAGTCAAAATCTTGAAAGTTTATACAACCCCCTTGGACAGTTAATGACAGCTGATCTTGAACATGATCCATTGTTATTATTGGGTCGTTATTTTAAGGCACAAAATCCGGTCAGGTTGTCCCTGGAGCAGGGAATTGTAATTCTGCATGACGCTAACCAATTCTGGGCATTACTGGTTACGGATTTACAAGATAGTCATTTACAACTTGATAAACTCGAAGCTTTGTTGGCCTTGGTTAAAAGTACAAATTCTCAAGTACAGGCTGAAGGGGGGCAATTATTGGTGACGGGAATGCCGCTGTTTACCGCATCAGGCTCAGATACAGCCAAGCAGGAAATTTCCACAGTCGGCGTAGGATCCAGCATTGGTATTATTATTTTGCTGTTGTTAACGTTTCGAAGTTTAAGGCCTTTATTGTTATCTTCTCTGGCGCTAGGCAGTGGTCTTTTGGCTGCGTTAGTCACAAGCGTTTTGGTGTTTGGTAAAATTCATATTCTTACGCTAGTTTTTGGTGCCAGTTTGATTGGTGTCGCCGATGATTATGCCATTCATTTCTTTTGTGATAGTTTTGGTACCAAGACTTGGCGCCCGCGACAAGGATTGTATTATCTATTTCCCGGACTGGTAATTGGTTTATTAACCAATCTGTTAAGTTATGCGGGCTTAGTGTTTTCACCTTTTCCAGGCTTACAGGAAGTTGCACTTTTTTCTGCTGTTGGTTTATTGGGTGCGTGGTTGACAGTGGTTTTGTTGTTCCCTTTATTATTAACCGGTTTCAGGTCGGATCATAAGCCGGTTATTTTAAAAATTGCCAATTACTGGCAACAACATTGGCCAGTCTGGTTGTTAAAAAACAAGCGCTGGTTGTTACCTTTTTTTATTCTCTTTATAGGGGGAGGGCTTTGGCAAATCTCTCCTCGTGATGATATAAGATTGTTACAGTCAGCACCTGCTGAATTACTTAAAACCACTGATAAAATAAAGCAATTGCTCCCGATGAACCAAGAAAATCAATTTTTCTTGGTATCGGGGTTAAATGGCGAGGACTGGCATAAGAATGAACAACAATTGCTCAAACAACTGGCATTATTAAGGCAGCAACAGGTATTGACTCATTATCAAGGACTGAGTGACTATTGGCCTAGCGAGCAGGTACAGCAAGAAAACTATCAGTTACTGGATAATAGACTCTATAAATCCGAATTGATTAATCAATATATGACTGATCTTGGGTTTAGCGACAAGGCTGTTAAAGCGGAGTTAAGTCAGTTTGCCTTGGCAAGCAATCATTTACTTTCGTTACCAAGTTGGTTGCAAACAACCGACGAGGCCAAGAAGCAGCAATGGCTGGGCTGTGATGCCAGTCATTGTTTAAGTCTGGTTTCTTTAATGGGTATTAATGATTTATCGAAATTATCGAGACTACAAAATTTGCCCGGTGTTATTTGGGTTGATCAGGCTGAGCAATTGTCTTCTTTATTTGCACGCTATAGAGTCAGTGTTAGCGGTTTATTAATAGTCGCCTATCTGCTTGTGTTTGCAGGCTTGGGGTTAAAGTTTGGTTGGCGAAATGCGCTGTCTATCACTTTAATTCCTGTGGTCGCTGCATTGTTTTCATTAGCCATGATGGGTTGGTTTGATCAATTGTTTAGTTTGTTTAATTTATTTGCGTTATTGTTAGTGCTGGGTATTGGTGTTGATGATGCCATTTTCTTTTTTATGGCTGAAAAAGTGCAAGAAGACATTGATGATAAACGTGCCAGTACTTCGTTAGCCGTTACTTTATCGGCTTTAACTACATTATTGGCTTTTGGTTTGTTGGCCGTGAGTTCAACTGAAATTGTACATGCCTTCGGGTTTACCGTTGCAACGGGTATTTTAATGGCATTATTGCTTTCACCTTTGGTTGGATATAAAGCAGCAGAAGCCCCCTATGACTTATAAAATAACCTGCATTGGTTTTATGCTGGCTTTAACTGCCACAATAATTCTTTGTCTGGCTTTTGGTTTCTCAGTGTTTTGGTTAACAGTGCCTAGTATTGTGTTCATGGCTCTAAAAATTTACGGGTCATCGTGCATACAAAGTGATTTCTATACTCACGCTTATTGTGATGGAAAAGCGCCAGAAAAATTCATTGCACTTACGTTTGATGATGGTCCAAACAAGCAATATACGCCACAGGTACTTAAATTATTGGCTCAATATAATGCACCTGCTACTTTTTTTGTTATCGGAAAGAACATTAAGGGAAATGAACGCATCTTAAAAAAAATCGATTCAGACGGCCATATTATTGCAAATCACTCTTTTACCCATTCTTACTGGATAGATTTTAAAAGCGTAAGTGGATTTAAGAAGGAGCTAAGCCAAATGACAGAGATTGTTTATCAGCTTATTGGTAAAAAGATGAGGTTGTTCAGGCCACCGTATGGTGTAATTACATATAACCTTGCAACAGCTTCAAGAGTATTAAATTATGCTGTGCTTGGCTGGAATATCCGCTCCTTTGATACGACCAAAGATTCAGTTAAAACCATAAGCCAACGCATAGAAAAGAGAATTAAACCCGGCGCTATTGTTTTGCTGCATGATACGACAGATAAAATTGTTCAGGTGCTAGAGAATACACTCATTTTTGCTAAAGAAAATGATTATCAAATTGTTAGCTTGGAACAGTTGTTACAGATAAAAGCCTATGAATAATTATTACGATTAGTCGCTTTGATTATTATTAAACCAATTAAGCTTGTCGTGCAGTGTGACCACCGTGCCAATAATAATTAAAGTAGGTGGCTTTATATTCATACCGGCAATGGTGGCTGCAAAAGTGTCCAGAGTACCGGTAATAACGCGCTGATTTACGGTTGTGCCCTGTTGAATCATGGCAATGGGTAAATTGTTAGGGCTGCCGTGTTCAATCAAGGAGTGGCATATTTTTTCCAGTCCGACCAAGCCCATATAAATAACAATTGTTTGATTAGGTTGGGCTAATTGCGTCCAATTTAAATTAACGGAATTATCTTTTAAGTGGCCGGTGACAAAAGTACATGATTGCGCATGGTCTCTATGCGTCAGTGGAATTCCAGCATAAGCAGAACAACCGGAAGCCGCGGTAATGCCCGGGACAACCTGAAAACTAATTCCTTGTTGCATCAAGGTTTCAATTTCCTCGCCACCTCGACCAAAAATAAAAGGATCGCCGCCTTTTAAACGTACCACGCGTTTACCGGCTTTGGCCAAGTCTGCCAACAAAGTATTGATGGATTCTTGGGGCAGGGTATGTTTATCGCGCTGTTTACCGACATAAATCTTTTCAGAATCCCGCCGTGCTAAATCAATAATCTCTGGAGACACCAAATGATCATAGACAACCACATCAGCTTGTTGCATCAAACGCAAGGCGCGAAACGTTAATAAATCCGGTGCACCGGGTCCTGCCCCTATCAGATAAACTTCGCCTTGGGTCACTGTGTTTTTTTGAGTGATCAGTGTTTGCTGTAATTGTTGTTCGGCGCTCTCGTCATTGCCGGCAAAAACCAATTCGGCAACAGAACCTTGAAAGATATTTTCCAAAAAAATACGACGTTGAGCAGGTTCTTTAATGAGTTTTTTAACATCATTTCTATACCGCTCCGCAAGATGCGCCAGTCTTCCATAGGATGGCGGAATAATCGTTTCAATTTTGGCACGAAGTAAACGCGCCAAAACTGGTGCTGCACCGCCAGAAGAAACAGCAGCAACAATTGGCGAGCGATCAATAATAGCCGGAAAGATAAAGCTGCATAAATCAGGACTATCAACGACATTAACCAAAATACCTTGTTCGTCAGCCGCTTTGGCTACCAAGCTATTGGTTGTTTTATTATCCGTAGCCGATATTACGAGCTTATAGCCGCAGACATCCGAAGTCGTAAAAGGTTTTTGCAGTAATGTTAAATGACAAGACTCTTCAAGATTAGAAACATGATGGCTGATCTTATTAGCTATCACTGTTATATTAGCGCCGGCACGGGCTAATAAATCAATTTTACGGGCAGCGATTTCACCGGCTCCAATAACAAGGCACTTCTGATCCTTCAGTTTTACAAAAACAGGAAAATAATCCATTTTGATACGATGATTCTTAGATTCATTAGGGAATGGTATTATAAGCACTCTAAAGATGAGTGAGTAACTAAAACAATGATTGAATTTAGTCAGGAAGTTGATGCCAGTGGTTTACTGTGCCCCTTGCCTTTATTACGCTTAAAAAAAATGTTAACGGCAATGACCAGTGGTGAAGTGGTTAAAGTTATTGCTACTGATCCAGCTGCACATTTGGATTTTGGCGTTTATACTAACCAGTCTGGCCATCAGATCATTGAGTATGTTAAACAAGATGATAAACAGGTTTTTTATATCAAAAAGAAATAATCAGGTTAAAGGCGACAACTTTAACTTAAGCACATAAATTGACGACAATAACTATAACCCCCTAAAAATCGATGTCTACAAACGAAACTCAACCTTCTGCAAATTTTATCCGTCAGATTATTAACAATGATCTTAAAGACAACAAAAACAAGGGCAAGGTTGCTACCCGCTTTCCGCCAGAGCCTAATGGTTATTTGCATATCGGTCATGCCAAGTCGATTTGTTTAAACTTCGGCATTGCTGCCGAATTTAATGGCACTTGCAACTTGCGGTTTGATGATACCAATCCGGAAAAAGAAAACATCGAGTACATGCAGTCTATCGAAAGAGACGTGAAATGGCTGGGATTTGAATGGGCCGGTTTACATCATGCCTCAGATTATTTTGAGCAGCTTTATGACTATGCCGTACAATTAATTGAACAAGGTCAAGCTTACGTTGACAGCTTATCTGCAGAACAAATCCGTCTTTATCGCGGCACCTTAACCCAGCCGGGTAAAGAAAGCCCAGATCGCAGTCGCTCAATAGCAGATAACTTGGATTTGTTTCAACGGATGCGTGCTGGTGAGTTTGCCGATGGGCATTATGTATTACGCGCAAAAATTGATATGGCATCGCCCAACATCAACATGCGTGATCCTGCCATTTACCGAATTCGTCGCGTCCATCATCATCGTACCGGTGATGCTTGGTGTATTTATCCCATGTACGATTACACCCATTGTATTTCTGATGCCTTGGAAGGCATTACCCATTCTTTGTGTACCTTGGAGTTTGAAGATCATCGCCCGCTTTATGATTGGGTGTTGGAGCAGTTGCAAACGCCCAGCCATCCTCAACAAATTGAATTTGCCAGATTACAATTGGAATATACCATTGTCAGCAAGCGCAAACTCAATCAGTTAGTAACAGAAAAACATGTGCACGGTTGGGATGATCCACGGATGCCAACCATAGCCGGCCTTCGTCGAGCGGGCTTTACACCCAAATCAATCCGCGATTTTTGTGAACGCATCGGTGTCACCAAGCAAAATTCTTGGATAGAAATGGGCGTACTCGAATATTGTATTCGAGAGGATTTAAACGAAAATGCCCTGCGCGCCATGGCGGTTTTACAACCTTTACGCGTAGTGATCGATAATTACCCCGAAGACCAAATAGAACAACTGGAAATCAGTAATCATCCACAAAAAGAAGAACTCGGCAAACGTAATGTGCCTTTTACTAAAGTGATCTTAATCGAACAAGATGATTTTGCTGAAATACCACCACCCAAATTCAAACGCTTAATTATGGGTGAAGAAGTGCGTCTGCGTGGCTCTTATGTCATTAGATGTAATGAAGTGATTAAGAATGCTGAAGGCGTTATTACTGAATTGCGTTGTACTTATGATCCTGAGACTTTAGGCAAAAATCCTGAAGGCCGCAAAGTAAAAGGCGTTATACATTGGGTTTCGGAACAACAGTCACACCCCGCCGAAGTGCGTTTGTATGATCGTTTGTTTACAGTCCCCAATCCTGATAACGAAGAAAACTTTCTCGATGCCATTAATACCGACTCATTGGAAGTACTTACCGGTTGTCGCGTTGAAGCCAGTTTGGCACAAGCTTTACCCGAGAATCGTTATCAGTTTGAAAGAACCGGTTATTTTTGCCTGGATGCGATTGATAGCGTTAACGGCAAGCTAGTATTTAACCGAACAGTCACCTTGCGGGAAGGCGGTTGGTAAGGTCTTAACGGTGATAAATTATTCATTAATAGGTCATGCTCATTTGTAACCTGGGTGTAAACATCGTTACGCATGGGTTAAATTGACAGTCATTAAAATAAAATGTATTGTTAAATTATGAGTAAATTAGATGAAGTCAAAGAAATTTTAAACACATTAAGAGTGGCAATGAGTTTGACATTCGGTATGTTGATAATTGTAGTTGGTGGAATAATTAAACGATTTGATGAAAATAATGTAGATCCAATATTTTGGCTTGGCGTTTTTTTTACAGTATTTTTATTGGCAGTTATTTTTTTACTGGTAATCAAGATTTCTCAAAGAACAAAAGAGATCAAGGAGTTATAGTTATGCTAATGGGTTTGCTTGCAATTATTGGTATTGCGATATTGACAGCTGCATTGTTATTGTTTGCTGTCTATAAGCTCTCAGAAGAGTAATAGCATCCGAAAAAAAATAAAAACACATAAGCACACAAATTTTTCATGGACAATGATGAATATTACTCAACTATAACCTCGGAAAAAACATGAACCAACAAGACAGCATTAAACTGGTAGAAAGCTACTATGCAGCCTTTAATGGCGGCGATATGGACACCTTTTTAAACTTACTGACCGATGATGTTATTCATGACATTAATCAAGGTAAACGCGAAATTGGTAAAGAAGCCTTTACCCAGTTTATGGCTTGCATGAACTTTAACTACAAAGAACAACTGGTTGACATGGTCATCATGGCAACCGCAGACGGCAAACGCGCGGCGGCTGAATTTGTAGTGCTAGGTGAATATATTAAATCTGATGAAGGCTTGCCAGTAGCAAACGGACAAAGATATCGTTTACCTGCTGGTGCTTTTTTTGAAGTTCGTGACAACAAAGTGGCGCGTATTACCAACTATTACAATCTGCAAGACTGGATTGCCCAAGTTAGCCAATAAGCGTTCTGGTTATACATTGCGTGGGCACCGCCCTTGTGCCCACGCAATAAACCAAATAAACACACACCAATCCGCCAACCACTTAATAATCTACGCAACCAAGCAGTTTCGGCCTTCGTCTTTGGCTTTATAGAGCGCTTGATCCGCTTGGTGTAGCAAATCTTGCCAGGTGTTGTGCTTGCTTAAATCCAAGGTTGCCAAGCCCAAGCTCAGCGTAACGTGCTTAGCGACAGAAGAGCCATTATGCGCAAGCCGCATATTGCGAATATTGTACAAAATTCGTTCAGCCAGTTTTAACGATTGCGCTTGATTGACTTCAGGTAACAAACATACAAATTCTTCACCACCCAAGCGGGCAACCATATCACTTGAACGTCGTAACGAATGGTTAAGGTTGTTGGCAATCGCCCTTAAACAGTCATCGCCGGCGGCATGGCCATAAGTATCATTAAACTGCTTAAAATAATCCACGTCAGCTATAATCAAACTCAAAGGGTTATTGTGACGTAACGCACGATTCCATTCATTTTGCATCACATTCTCAAAATGACGTCGGTTGGGTATGCCGGTCAGTACGTCCGTGTAGGCCGTTAAGGCGAGTTGATCACGGTTGGTTTTAAACTGCAATTGTGCGGCCACCCGAGCTTGTAAAATGCCGGGGCGTATCGGTTTGGTAATATAATCGACGGCACCGACCGCAAAACCTTGGGTTTCATCTTTTTCTTGCGTCAAGCTGGTAACAAAAATAACCGGAATATGCTGGGTTTTACTGTCTTCTTTAAGCCGTTTGCAAATTTCAAAACCATCCAAGCCAGGTATACAAATACCCAATAGAATTAAATCAGGTTGTAAACGATTGGCAATCTCCAGCGCTTGTAGGCCTGTTTTGGCGGTTAGTAGGTGATAACCTTGTAAAGCCGAGGCCAAGAGGTTTAAATCCTCGGCAGAATGGTCTACCAATAACAGGCTGTATTGTTTATTAGGCATTTCGGTCATTAATGTCTACTCTGATAAGGCGTTAAGAAAGTTGACGACAAAGTGGTTTGGGTATTATTATTGCACACAGTTATATATAATAATGTCGTGTTAAAAGAGTAGTACATAACAAACAGGGCATTTACAGGTGGACTCAATTAATTATAGGTTGTTATAAAAGATCTTAATTAGATTTAACAGTAGTTTTTGATAATAATAGTTAAATTTACTGCGGTTGCTTGATTAAAGTGCTTAAATTAAGATGTAAAGCGTATATACAGAGCAAGGTTAGATAAGAAAGAAAATCCTTTTTTTAAAAAAGGGTGTAATGCGCAGCCTACTGATTTGTTAGTTAGACTAACAATAGTATGACGATTTTTAATAACGGTGGGCTTAGATTCTGCTGTTTTTTGGTATGATTTTTTTAAACTTAAAGGGGCTTTACTCATGAACATTCCATCAGTAAAAAAAGTACAACAAGGTTTTACCTTGATTGAGTTAATGATCGTCGTAGCGATCATAGGTATATTGGCGGCGATTGCGATTCCGTCTTATCAAGATTATGTATCGAAGTCTAAATGGGCAGCGGCTTTAGCTGAGGTAGCACCTGGTAAGATTGGATTAGAACTTGCTCTTAATGATACATTGATACCGACAACCACTAATCCTCCTCCGCTTGGTAGTGCATTTATTGGCGTACAACCAACTAATACAAATAGCACTATTGCAATTACTATTCCTGCAGATCCAACTGCAAGTGCATACGTAATTACCGGCACAATCGTAGGAGGACCAGCTGCCGTTGCAACTAAAACGATTACTTACACTCGTAATATTACTACGGGTGCATGGACTTGTGCTTCTACGGTACTTCAAAAATATATTGGTCCCGTTTCAGTTTGTACGGGTACTTAATAGACTCATGCGGGGCGGGGTTTATGACCTCGTCCTAAATTTTTTGCCATTATTCAAAAAGATTTGAGTTTGATATGTTTATTACATTGGTTGGGAGCATGCTTTTCGTGCCCGATAATCACATCAAAGTTCTATCTTCTTTTACTACGCTGCCACTTTTAACTAACCTATTTTCTCTTATCTAAGCTAAGTGCAGGTTCATCTGTTGTATTCTGCTCTCACGTCTACTTGATTTTCTGGCCTGACAATCCCAACAATCTTCTATCTTGTTCGGCAACACTATAGTTTTACCCAACCTTTACGCACTTCGATCCCTTGTTTCAATGAATTTGCAAACGATGACCTGTTTCGGTTAATATAATTAAAGTTGAAATTATCGTAATGTTTTCTGTTATTTTTGCGATAATTTTTGATTAAAGTCAGGTGATATGGCCGGCTGTTACTCTTTTTAAAGTCAAAGAGACTGTATTTATGATCAACCCGTTACTTAAAAAAGCACAACAAGCTTTTACCTTGATTGAATTAATGGTCGTCGTTGCCATTATTGGTATTTTGGCGTCGGTAGCGATTCCTTTGTATCTGAATTATACGGTTAAAGCGAAGTTGACCGAGGCCATAAGCTTGACTAGTCCTGCATTGCTTGCAATAGGCTTAGCCTGTAATGACCGTACTCTTGGCGATACGGCTATCGATAATGCAACCTTTGGCTTAGGTGAACCTGCAAGTATTAGTGGTACTTATACCCAATCAGTTACAGCTTCAGGGGCAGTTGCATCTGGCGTAGGCACAGGCAAAGTTATTGTGGTCTTAAAAACTATCGGTGCAGGTATTAATGACGGTGATGCCATCATCTATAGTACGGTCTGTCACGCTTCTGGTACTAAGTGGAATGTTACAGGGTCAGGCGCCAATATAGCTACATATTTACCAAAAGTGTAATGCGTTAGTTTTCAAACCCCCGCTTCCAGTCTATTGATCGGGCCTCGTTTTTGGTGTTCGACAAACCATATCAAATCACAATCCCTTATTAATTTTACTGTTGAAAGTCTTTTAACGTTAGTTTATGATTATTGTTTAAAAAATTAAACAATAATTGCTGTTTTTGTAATTATTTAATTAAATTAGGTTGACCTTTTGAGGTTTAAGAGGGTGTCTGTGAGCAACGCATTAATTAAAGTTCAATTAGGTTTTACGTTAATAGAATTAATGATTGTGGTTGCGATCATGGGCATTTTAGCGGCCATTGCTTTTCCGGTTTATCAAAACTATA
Source organism: Methylococcales bacterium (assembly GCA_026399095.1). Classification (GTDB taxonomy): domain Bacteria; phylum Pseudomonadota; class Gammaproteobacteria; order Methylococcales; family Methylomonadaceae; genus Methylobacter_C. The sequence goes on from JAPLRP010000059.1 coordinate 31,086, forward strand.
TCCTTAAAGCCAAATTAGTTGAGGCGGTTGTTTTTTTGGATGCACAAAAAAATCCCATCCTTGAAACGCTTGCAATTAATGGCGTCCTTCCATTAACAGCAAAGGCACCCATAGCGACCGGCACTCTTGCCAATTCAAAATATATTAAAACGGTTAATTATAATAACAGATCAGGTAAAGCGGCTTCTGTGGTGCTTACACTCACCGGGACGGGGAATAACGCGTTAGATAAAAAATTTCTGGCGCTGTTTGCAGTAGTAGATGCTGTTAGCGGAAGTATATTGTGGACTTGTGGTACAGCAAGGGCAAAATCAAGCATACGCAGTGGCAAGGTAGTCGCAATGTATCCATTTTTACCGGCAAGTTGTCAAAATTAATAGGGTAAAAACACCATCAAAACATGTTAGCTTTAACCCACATTTTTTTATCTACTTGTGGCTTGGAGCGTGTATTTTGTTATAAATGTCTGGCGACACACATAGTGGTAAGCGGTAACCAGATAATATGTCTGACGACACACATAGTGGTCAACAGTAACCAGATAATATGTCTGACGACGCACATCGTGGTCAGCAGTAACCAGATAATATGTCTGACGACGCACATAGTGGTCAACAGTAATCAGATAATATGTCTGAAGTCGCACATAGTGGTTAACAGTAACCAGATAATATGTCTGAGTTACTCTATCCTGAAATTGGCGTTTTTAATTGCTAGATTCTCATTCTGAACTAAGGGTGGGCACCGTTCTTGTGCCCACGCAGAGTATAATGGGTTTAGCTGGTTGTATTACAACGAGGCGGTACCCACCCCCTTTTTAGGCAAGAGTATCGCTTTTCCCCGCCTGTTTTATAGCCCACGCGACATCAGCGGCTTGCCGGTTTTCTTTGACATCATGCACTCTAAATAGCTGTACGCCTGCCATAACACCTAAGGCGGTGGTCACTGCGGTGGCGGTTACCAGTTCTGAGGGTTCGGTGACATTGCAGAGGGTGCCCATAAAGCGTTTACGACTGGTGCCTAATAGTACCGGAAAGCCCAAGTCCACCAGTGTTTTAAGGTGCGCCAATAAATCCAGATTATCCTGTTTTCGTTTACCAAAACCAATGCCGGGATCGAGGACTATCTTTTCTTTTTTAATACCGGCTGTTAAAGCTGCCGCAATTCTGTCTGTTAGGTTTTTGATAACGTCTTGAACCACATTATCGTAATACGGATTTTCCTGCATGGTTTTTGGGGTACCTTGGCTATGCATTAATATGATGGGTACCCCTGTTTGAGCTGTCAACGTTAATATTGTGGGATCATTTTGTCCGGCGGATACATCGTTGATGAGAGTGGCGCCGGCTTTCAGCGCGGCTTCGGCAACAATGCTGGAGGTAGTGTCTATGCTGATGACTACAGATGTATTTAACTGCTGTCTGATGGCGATTATTACCGGAATAACCCGTTGTATTTGTTCTGCCGATGTTACCGGGTCTGAGCCTGGGCGAGTTGATTCACCGCCTATGTCAATTATGTCGACACCTTCAGATAGCATTTTTTCAACATGAAACAGTGCTTCATTTAAATCAGAAAACTTGCCACCATCAGAAAAGCTGTCTGGTGTCACATTTAAAATACCCATAATCAGTGGTTTGTTGTGTTGACTAAACATGTCTTGGCTCCTGTGCGTGTTGCGGTTTAGATTCGGGTATAATGTTGCAAATCTTTCGAATTTGAATATGTTAATGAATAAACCACGATTGGCTTGGGCGATTACCGGTTCCGGTCATTATATAGAAGACTGTCTCAATTTCCTGCTTACCCTTGATGAGGTTGATTTATATCTGAGTCAGGCAGCGGAGGAAGTGATAAAGATGTATGGGTTTAGCCTTAACGATATTCGCGAAAAAATGCCGGTCTATCGTGATAAAACCGCTTCATCGCCCACTGTCGGGCATTTTTATAAGGGTTATTACCATACATTTGTGATGGCGCCGGCGACTTCAAATACGGTCGCTAAATGTGTATTGGGAATTTCTGATTCACTGGTGACCAACTTATATTCCCAAGCTGGAAAATGTCGGATTCCCAGCATTGTTTACCCGTGTGATATTGCCTCAGAAATGGAAACGACAGCGCCTGGGGGTAAGAAAGTGATGGTTTATCCTCGTAAAATTGATTTGGAAGGTACTGATAAGTTAAGTACGCATGATTATACAAGTATCGTTACCAGTGTTGATGAGTTAATCATGACTGTTAAAGATCGTTTGGTTTTTGTTGCAAAAGCGAGTGATGCTTAATGAGCGAACATATCCTTTTTTTGACGGGTAGGTTGGCAGAAAAACAATTACGTAATATTCTGGAAAAAATGCAACCGGATTTTACTTATACTGTTCATCAGCCGGGGGTTAAGGTTGCCGCTTTAATGACAGCCGATATGATTGCTCGCCGGTTGGTTGATACATTTGGTGCTGATCGGATTATTGTGCCCGGACGGTGTCGGGGTGATTTGACCGCTTTATCAGTAACCTTGGGTTTGCCTGTGGTTCGGGGTCCTGAAGAGCTTAAGGATTTGCCGCAGTATTTTGGTAAAGCCGCACAAAAACATGACTTGAGTCGGTACAGCGTTAAAATATTTGCCGAAATTGTCGATGCACCTCATGTCAGTGTTGAAGAGGTACTTAAACGCGCCTGGTATTATAAAAAAAATGGCGCGGATGTGATTGATATCGGTTGCTTGCCCAGTACCGATTTTCCGCACATGGAAGACATTATTCGTACCTTAAAGCAGGAAGGGTTTACGGTTAGTATTGATTCTTTAGAGGCCGGTGATTTGCTGAGAGGTGCCAAGGCGGGCGCTGATTATATGCTTAGTTTGCATGAAGGTACGCTCTGGGTTGCAGACGAGGTCGATGCAATACCGATTATAATTCCTGAAAGACATGAGGATTTGGCGTCTTTGGATAGAGCTATTAAGATAATGCAGGCTAAAAACCGTGCTTTTATTGTTGACCCGATTTTAGACCCGCTGCATTTTGGTTTTACGCAATCAGTGGTGCGTTATCATGAGGTTAGAAAAAATCATCCAACGATAGAAATAATGATGGGTGTCGGTAATATTACCGAACTGACTCATGCTGATACAGCGGGTATGAATGCCCTTTTATTAGGTATATGTTCAGAACTTAATATTAACAATATTTTGGCGACTGAAGTCAGTCGTCATGCTTGCCGAGCCATTAAAGAAGCAGATGTGGCGAGGCGGATATTATTTGCGGCTAAAGAAAATGATACCCTGCCCAAGCATATTGACCCCGGCTTGATGGCCCTGCATGAAATATCACCTTTTCCGTATTCTCTGGAAGAAATTAAAGACATTGCAGGGCAAATCTCAGACCCCAGTTTTCGCATTCAAACCAGTGCTGAAGGGGTGCATATTTTTAATCGCGATGGTTTGCATAGTGCGACTGATCCATTTGATTTATTTCCCAAGCTGCAGGTTGATACGGATGGCGGACATGCTTTTTATTTAGGTGTTGAATTGGCTCGCGCTGAAATAGCTTGGCAATTAGGTAAACGTTTTACGCAAGATCAAGCGCTTAACTGGGGTTGTGCGACTGATCATGCCGAACAAACAGTCGATTTGCATACCTTTAAACCCGCTGGAACGACGTTAAAAAAACCACAATGATCCAAGAAGTGATAGTAACCACCCAGAATAATTCCGGCTTGGCGCACCTTGCGCCTATGGGTATTCATAGCAATGGGGATGAATTTATTATCCTGCCGTTTCGCCCGTCTACAACCCTTAATAATCTGTTGGAAAGTAAAACAGCGGTGCTTAATTACTGTGATGATGTGCGTGTTTTTGCAGGTTGTTTAACCGGACGGCGTGACTGGCCGTTGAGGGCGGCAGAAAAAATTAAGGGTCAAGTGCTGCAGTGTGCGTTGGCGCATACTGAACTTGAATTGCTGCGAATTGAAGATGATCCAACGCGCCCGAGATTATTTTGTAAGGCGGTGCATACGGTTAATCATGCGCCCTTTAAGGGCTTTAACCGTGCCCAGTATTCTGTTTTGGAGGCGGCTATTTTAATCAGTCGACTGGATTGGTTGCCGTTGGCAAAAATAGAAACAGAAATAGATTATCTCCGGATTGGCTTTGAAAAAACAGCAGGCGACAGGGAAGTGGAAGCGTGGGGTTGGTTGATGACAGTCATTGAAAAATTTAAAGCAGAGGCCAAGGTATGAGCGGGCTACTGGCCAGTGTCAATAGTGTTGAAGAAGCCTTGCTGGTATTAAGTGCAGAGGTTGATATTGTTGATCTAAAGCAACCGGCATTGGGGGCGTTAGGCGCTTTGGATGTAACTACTGTTAAGCAGATTGTTGCTGCCATTGCAGGGCGTTGTCCTGTTAGTGCAACCATTGGTGATTTACCCATGCAGCCTGAACCGGTTTTTAGTGCGGTTAAAGCAATGGCAGAAACAGGGGTTGATTATATAAAAATCGGCTTTTTCCCGGGTGATGACTGGCAGGGAACGATACAAAAATTAGCGTCATTAACGAGCCAAAATCATGCGTTAATTGCGGTGTTATTTGCGGATACAGACCCAGATTTTGCTGTGTTGAGTGCCTTAAAAACAGCCGCTTTTAAAGGGGTTATGTTGGACACCATGAACAAACAAAAAGGTTCGTTAACGCAAGTCATGTCTAAATTAGCGATTGCTGAGTTTGTTAAACAAGCTAAAGCACTTGAACTTCTGTGTGGATTGGCGGGCTCATTAAGGTTGTCAGATATACCGGAGCTGTTGCTTTATGCGCCTGATTATCTGGGCTTTAGAGGGGCTTTATGTCAGGAGCACGTTAGGGTAGGGCAGTTAAACAAGCAGGCTGTTTTGCAGATTAAGCAGGCGATGAATATGAGAGTTATTAAATCTTAAAAGTCGGTAGTTCGGGTAAGTTACTATTGCTTTGTCTATAAAACAGATTAATTTACTCTGATTCTTGGTTTGTATGCCGTATAATTTGCTCATAACGTTAACTTTTTTAAAAGATCCGGACGATGTCAATTAGCCTTAGAAAAATCACCCATCAAGTTTTAGTCGGCGACGTTAAAGTCGGCGGCGGTGCGCCTATCGTTGTTCAATCAATGACTAATACCGACACCGTTAATGTGTCTGCAACGGTTAATCAAATTATTGAATTAGCGACTGCCGGTTCCGAGATAGTTCGTATCACGGTTAACTCAGAAGAAGCAGCGAAAGCGGTTGCCGAGATTCGTAATACCTTAAATCAAAAAGGGTGTACGGTTCCTATTGTTGGTGATTTTCATTTTAACGGTCATAAGTTACTTGAAAAATATCCGGATTGTGCAGAAGCCTTGGATAAATACCGGATTAACCCCGGTAACGTTGGGCGTGGTAAAAGCCGTGATCCTCAGTTTCAGCAAATGATTGAGTTTGCTTGTCAGTATGATAAACCTGTTCGTATTGGCGTTAACGGCGGCAGTTTGGATCAATCGGTGCTTACCCGTTTATTAGATGAAAACAGGCTGTTAAAACATCCGGAACCTTTACCGGCCATTACCCGTAAAGCGATTGTTTTGTCGGCACTTGAAAGTGCGGCTAAAGCTGAAGAAATCGGTTTGGGCAAAAACAAAATCATCCTTTCTTGTAAAATCAGTAATGTACAAGAACTGATTAATATTTATCAGGATTTATCCAGTCGTTGTGATTACGCCCTTCATTTAGGGCTTACTGAGGCGGGTATGGGTTCCAAAGGTATCGTTTCTTCAGCGGCTGCTTTGTCGGTATTAATGCAACAAGGTATCGGTGATACGATTCGTATTTCTTTAACACCTGAACCCGGTGCGTCAAGAACTCAAGAAGTGATTGTGGGTCAAGAAATTCTACAAACTATGGGCTTTAGATCTTTTACGCCGATGGTTATTTCTTGCCCAGGCTGCGGTCGCACGACCAGTGATTATTTCCAAAAACTGGCGATGGATATCCAAACTTATTTACGCGATCAAATGCCGATATGGCGCACACAATATCCAGGCGTAGAAACGATGGAAATTGCCGTGATGGGTTGTGTGGTTAATGGGCCGGGCGAAAGTAAAAGTGCCAACATTGGTATCAGTTTGCCAGGCACTGGTGAAACACCGGTCGCGCCTGTTTATGAAGATGGTGAAAAAACAGTGACGTTAAAAGGCGATAGAATTGCTGAAGAGTTTCAGGAAATAGTGCAACGTTACATAGAATCGCATTACGCTGCGTAACTAAAATACAGTCGTTAATCACGTCAAGCCCCTGACTTTTATGATTACAATCATAGAAGTCAGGGGCTTTTTGTTATGTAATAGTTTAATGGTTTTGAGTCATAGCGATAATCAATGAGTTCTGTAAAACAACAGTCATTAGTTAATGCGTTTTTATCAACATGGATGGCGGAGCATTCTGAATCATCCTTGTTTTTAAAGTTGCTTACCTTGTGTGATAGTGATGCCATTTATTTGCTTGATAAAGACCAAAAGATTTTATACTGGAGTCAAGGGGCTGAAAAGCTGACCGGTTTCAATTGCGACGCCAGCTTAGGTAGACCTTGCTGGCCAGAGTGCATGATTGCTGATGTTGATGCGTCCATAGAGCAGTTAATAACGTTAGTTAAAGCAGACGGTACTCAGGTTCAGTTAAATAAGTCCGTACAGATTATTTATGATAAGTCGGGCATTTTTACCGGTGGTTTTGGCCGTTTATTCCCTAACACTGAGCATTTAAGCATTGCATCATCGCCTATTTCCGGATTGGATGCCGGCAAACAAAGTTTTCAGGGCTTAATTAGTCGTTCACCAGCGATGCAGGCGGTTTTTCAGATTATTGAAAATGCCGCAGAAACGACAGCAACGGTATTGGTAAGAGGAGAAAGCGGTTCTGGTAAGGAGTTGGTTGCTAAAGCCATTCATGATTTAAGCCCGCGTCGAGCTGCGCCTTTTTTGGCGATAAATTGTGCGGCATTATCCAGCAGTCTGTTGGAAAGTGAATTATTTGGCCATGTGCGAGGTGCTTTTACGGGCGCTATTAAGGATCACAGCGGTTTATTTCAACGGGCTCACGGTGGTACGCTGTTTTTGGATGAAGTGGCCGAGCTTCCGCTTGATTTGCAAGCAAAACTGCTACGCGTTATTCAGGAAAGAAATTATATACCGGTGGGTGGTGATCGTTTAATTAACGTTGATGTGCGTATTGTTGCAGCGACACATCGCTCGTTACGCGAAGAAGTTAAAAGGGGACGCTTTCGTGAAGATTTGATGTATCGCTTGAGAGTTGTACCGATTTTTCTACCGCCTTTGCGGGAGCGTAGAGAGGATATCAATTTATTACTCTGGCACTTTATTAACCTGCATAATGCAGATAATTTTAGAAAAATAGAGAAAATCGAGCCTCAAGCGATGCGACTACTGTTGGATTACGCGTGGCCGGGTAATATCAGAGAGCTACATAATGTGGTTGAATATGCTTTTGCAGTCGGTCGCGGTGTTAACTTGCGTTGTACTGAGTTACCACCTGAATTTAGAGAGTCCCGTGCTATAGCACCGAGTTTGCCGGTTCAGCCAATTAGCTCAAAAAGAGTTACTGCAGAACAACAATCAGATGCGATCCGTCAGGCATTAGAGAACAGTAAAGGCAATATTACCTCAGCCGCTCAGTCATTAGGCATGAGTAGAGCGACATTTTGGCGTAAACGCAAAACTTATGGAGTATAAAATAACTTAAACAGGTAGGGCGTATTAGCATAGCGTCATACACCAAACGAACTTTTTATTCTTTTTTCGTGCTTTTCGTGTCTTTCGTAGACACTGTTTTTATTTATTCTTGTTGATCTTGCGGCACTTCAGGTTGTTCAGTAGGTTTAACAGAGGGCGCACGGCGTTTGCCTACATTTTTCTTGTCTCTGTGGCGTATTTTTACTTTTTCGGCAGCTTCTTTTTTGGGCTCTATTTTATTTTTTATACCCACAGCTTTGCCCGATGCCTTTAGTTTTTTTGGACCTTTATATTTTCCTTCCAGTTCTTTAATGGTTCGGCGTTTAAATTTTTGCTTTAAAAACCGCTCAATCCCCGACATTAAATTCCATTCTGTGCTTTTAACCAGCGCAATGGTTAATCCCAGTTCATCAACCCGGCCTGTGCGGCCGATACGGTGTATATAATTGATACCATTTCTGGGAACATCAAAGTTGATGACCAAATTGATGCCTTTGATGTCCAGTCCTCTGGCTGCCAAATCGGTGGCAAGCATGATTTTTATTTCTCCATCGCGGAACAGTTCCATCATTCTGTTGCGATCTTTTTGATCCATTTCGCCATGTAATACACCGACACGGAGTTTTTGTCCCCGCAATGGGCCACGAAGTACATCGGCTTGAATCCGACTGTTGGTAAATACTAGTGCTTTATCGTACGTTTCATTAAGCAGTAACCAGGCTAACAGTTTTTGTTTATGGTCATTGTCATCCGCTACTACAATTTGTTGCTCAATGTTGCGATGACCATCATGTAGCGTGTTTAAGGCAACGACTTTATGTTCTTTCAAAATCTTGTCTGCCATTTTAATCACGCCAAAATGGGTTAGCGTGGCAGAAAATAGCAAGGTTTGTCTTTGTGTATTACAGTGTTTAACAATAGACAATACATCTTCACTGAAGCCCATATCCAGCATGCGGTCGGCTTCATCGAGAATCAGAATTTCAAGGTTACTGAAGTTAGGTATTTCCTGCTCCATAAGCTCTAAAATTCGACCAGGGGTTGCAATAACAATTTCCGTATTTCGTCGGAGCATGTTTTGCTGCAGCCTAAAGTCATCGCCGCCAGTAATAATGCCGACTTTAATATCGGTAAATTCTATTAATAGCTGGCATTGCTTGAAAATCTGCTGAGCCAGTTCCCGTGTCGGAGCAAGAATGAGTGCGCGAGTGCCCGGTTGTCTTGTCGGTAGCGTAATGAGATGATGCAGTGTGGGTAATAAAAAGGCGGCTGTTTTTCCGCTGCCCGTTTCGGCGCTGACCAAAAGGTCTTTGTGTTCCAATGCGGGTGGGATGGCTTGTTGCTGCACAGGTGTTGGTTGCTCAAAGCCCAGCTTGCTAACGGCTAAAAGCAGTGGTTCTGCGAGTGATAAGCTTGAAAATGAGGATTGGGCGTTTGTAGGATTTGGCTGCATGAATCTTGATTGGTTGCTGCGGTTAAGCAGTTAATGAATAGCAAATGTTTTGATGCATTATAAGCTTTTTGTACTTGGGGGATGATATAAATCACAATGGATTGCTAATGATGTTTTAAATGTTAAGCTTATCATCATTGTTTTTTAACAAGTATAAGGGTAGAAACCATGATTCCGATCAGAGATACTGCGCCATGCTATTCAAAACCCTATGTTACATGGGCAATAATGGCTGTTTGTACCGGCATTTTTATAACTATGAAACTAATACCTGATCAATTAGCGGTTAGTTTGTTGCACGAGTTCGGTATGGTGCCTGCACGTTATTCCGGTTACTATACGGAATTACCTTTTGATGGATATCTATCTTTCGTAACCAATTTATTTTTGCATGCAAGCTGGACACATTTGCTTGTTAATATGTGGTTTATGTGGATTTTTGGTGATAATGTGGAAGACAGGATGGGGCGACTGCCTTTTCTGTTTTTTTATTTATTGTGTGGCATTTTTGCAACCGGTCTGCAATGGTATTTTGATCCCCATCTTGATATTCCGGTTATTGGTGCTTCCGGTGCAATAGCGGGTGTGTTGGCGGCTTATTTCTTTTTATATCCACTTGAGCAAGTGATTGTATTTTTCCCTCCCATGTTATTCCATGTGCCTGCCATCGCTTTTTTGGGTTTGTGGGTGTTGTTGCAACTGCATAATGCGACGACTGCAATTATTTTTGAAGGGACGACTATCGATGTGGCTTGGTGGGCCCACTTGGGTGGATTTGTAGCGGGTGGGATTTTGTATCGATTTTTTCTTAAGGTTAATAAAAATGAAGCATTTTGATTGCTTTAAGGTATAATTTTGAGCTTGAAAAAGTTGGGCTTTTTACAGAATTAACTGCAACCAATAAGTTTTACTTATTATAAAAGCCTCTTAAAGTTATCGGGAAATTGAAAGTAATGATGAAAAAAGTTAATGTTGCGTTGGTAAGGTTGCTCCAGTTTGTTGTTTTTGTATTGTTTATATTTATGGTAATCGTTTATTTTGGTGCTATGGTTTTATTGCCACTGGATGCTATTGCATTACTTATAAAATTAATGGGGGCTATTGGACTTCATGGTTTTATAGGGGCTTTAATTGCTATACCCGTAGTGGGTTATTTTTGTTTGATTATTTACAAGACCCCATTGCTTTGCAAAATAGTTGTTGATACTGGTATAGATCTGGTTAAAACCGGAAAATTAAGAGTTGATGCGTTTAATGAAATAGTTGATACGGTAAAAGCATAATCATTAATAAGCGCTTTGAACGGTTTATTTAAAAATGCCATTAATGAATGTAGAAATATCGCTTATTTCTTCACTACAAATGGAGTGTTCCATTAAGTAATCGTGCCATTCAACGTTATAGTGTAAATCATTAAGATCATTGTAAACGGCTTTACCTGTTTCAATAGCGACTATTGAGTCCAGTATGCCATGACCCATAAATATTGGGGTTGTTGTGTTTGCAATGGAAGGCTCTGATTTTAGTTTTTCAAGCGTCGGAAAGTAAGCAGAAAGGGAAACAATACCTCCCAGTTTATGCGGGAAGTTGAGGCCGGTATGCATGGCAATGACTCCGCCTTGAGAAAAGCCTGCCAGTAATATATGCTCTGACGGGATGCCTTTAGCCATTTCTTTTTGTATCAGTTGCTCCAGTTGACTTGCTGATTGGTATATTCCTGATATATCAACTTTGCGCTCTAGGGTCCTTTCCAAAATATCGTACCACGCACGCATTTCCATGCCGCCATTAATGGTGACAGGCTGAATAGGAGCGTTGGGGAAAATAAAATGGATATGAGCTTGAGCTAATAAATGCAGATCGGGAACAACGCCTTCAAAATCGTGCCCATCCGCACCTAAACCATGTAGCCAAATGACAGAATACTTATGAATTGATTTTGGTTTGATTTCAATTGTACTTAGATCTGTTTGCATAGGTGTTTTCCAAGAGTTCTATATAATGGTTCAAACTGTTTCATCTACACTATCCATTATATTAGGGTATTAAGATTTGTAAAATTGAATGTCTGCGTTTAAAGTGATCACAGTCGACAATTCAATTATAGTAAAAAGCGATAATTGAGTAGAATAAACAATTGCAATTGCTTATAGTTAATGCTGATTTATGCTAAATGATATCATTTTAATCTGTTTTATGTTTTTGGCTTATGCCTATTGGATTAACGCGCAAAAGGCTAAAGAAATTGCATATATTAAAGCCAAAGGCCACTGCTTGGCTATGGATGTACAGATGTTGGATGAGTACGTCGCTTTAAATAGTATTAAGCTTAAAAGAGATCGCAGCGGAAAAATACAATTACAGCGATTATTTACATTTGAGTTTTCATCGACAGGAGATGAGCGCTATAACGGAACATTATTAATGCTCGGGCAAAGGGTGGATTCTGTTTATATGGAGCCTTACCGAATTGAATAATTTAGATGGAATATCGAACTATCCATTTTTAAACAAACACCAAAGATTCTATATATTGACCTGTTTTAAGTCATCATTAAAATGAAACTTAAGAAGGCGATGTTTTAGCCTTAATAGGTTAATATAATTAAGGTAATTAAATTTTAACTTTTCCAGTGATGAAACTATGCCGCATAGACGATTTAAAAAAAGCAACCCCGTCAGTTCACTTTCCGACCTTCAGGATTTAGGTATGACTGCAAAAGAAATTGAAGATGATATCAAACGTTATTATGGTCATAGGCTTGGTAGAGATGAAAGCTGTAAATCAGTCCATTATGTATATGAGGCTTTGTCTTTAGTTGTTAGTGATCGACTCATCGAGCGTTGGAAAAAAACATACAAGGCCTATAAGAAAGAAGATTGCAAAAAAGCCTATTATTTGTCGATGGAATTCTTAATGGGTCGGACACTCAGTAACGCAATGTTAAATTTGGGTATTGATGACGCTGTTGCCCAAGCCACGTATGATTTGGGGTTAGACCTTGAAGAATTAACTGATGTCGAACCGGATGCCGGTTTGGGTAATGGTGGTTTGGGACGCTTAGCCGCATGTTTTATAGATAGTTGCGCCACTTTGCAATTACCTGTAACCGGTTATGGCTTACGTTATGAATATGGCATGTTCTCTCAAACCATTGTTAATGGTGAACAGGTTGAAGAGCCGGATCACTGGTTGCGTAATGGTAATGTCTGGGAAATACAACGTTTAGAGTATACCCAGCGTATTAAATTTGGCGGACGTACAGAGAGTCATATAGACGAAAATGGTAATAAGCGGAGTTGTTGGGTTGATACTCACGACATACTCGCAGTGCCCTTTGATACGCCAATTCCTGGTTACCAAAATGGTACGGTAAATACCTTGCGTTTATGGAAAGCGACAGCAACAGAAGTGTTCGATTTACAAGAATTCAACGCGGGTGACTATGCTGAATCAGTGGCTGCTAAAAATAGCGCTGAAAATATTACGATGGTGCTTTACCCGAATGATGCTAATGAAAACGGAAAGGCATTACGACTGCGCCAACAATATTTATTGGCTTCTGCCAGTTTACAGGATGTGTTGGAACTTTGGGTAGGCCGGCACGGCTATGATTTTTCTGAATTTGCAGCAAAAAATTGTTTTCAATTAAACGATACCCATCCCAGTATCGCCGTTGCAGAGCTTATGCGCTTATTGATGGATATTTATGGGTTGGCGTGGGATGAGGCTTGGAAAATCACCAGAAGTACGATGGCTTACACCAATCATACGCTCTTGCCGGAAGCGTTGGAGCGATGGTCCGTCAATCTCTTTAAGCAATTATTACCCAGATTGATGGAGATCATTTTTGATATTAATGTGCTATTTTTGGCAGAAGTTTCTATACGTTGGCCAGGTGATAGAGAACGTATATCAAGAATGTCTCTGATTGAAGAAGGCGATGAGCAACACGTTAGAATGGCTTATTTGGCTATAGTGGGCAGTTATTCAGTTAACGGGGTTGCAGAATTACATTCAAAATTGCTCCAGCAAGGTTTATTTAATGATTTTTATGAGCTATGGCCAGAAAAATTTAACAATAAAACGAATGGCGTGACGCCTAGACGTTGGTTGGCTGCTTGTAATCCTGAGTTAGCAGGATTAATTACAGAAACGATTGGTGACGGTTGGATAAGGGATTTATCTTTATTAAAGAAGCTGGAGCTTTATGTCGATGATAAGGCATTTTGCAAGCGTTGGTATGCCGTTCAGCAGGGTGCAAAGCAAAAACTAATTGATTTTAAAAAGCAGGAAATGAATATAGACGTCAATGTTAACGCTTTGTTTGACGTACAGGTTAAGCGTATACATGAATATAAACGTCAATTATTAAATGTTTTGCATGTTATTCATCTTTATGACCGCATCAAGCGTGGTGACACTGCTAACTGGACGGCTCGGTGTGTATTGATTGGTGGTAAAGCGGCGCCCGGTTATTTCATGGCAAAAAGAATAATTAAATTAATCAATAATATTGCCAATGTTATCAATCATGATCCTGATGTGGGTGATAAATTAAAACTTATTTTCATGCCTAATTACCGAGTATCCGGCATGGAGAAAATTTGTCCGGGTGCTGATCTATCGGAGCAAATTTCAACCGCGGGAAAAGAAGCTTCCGGTACCGGTAATATGAAGTTTATGATGAATGGTGCTTTGACGATTGGTACGCTTGATGGTGCTAATATTGAAATTCGTGAAGAAGTGGGTGATGATAATTTCTTTTTATTTGGTTTAACTGAAGATCAAGTTGAAAGTTTGCGACATCATTATGATCCCGTTGCAATCATTAATCAGGATGAAGATTTGCAAAGAGTGATGAACTTTCTTGAATGTGGACATTTTAACCAATTTGAACCGGGTATTTTTGACGGCATTATTAGTTCATTAAAAAGCCCGCATGATCCTTGGGTGACCATTGCTGATTTTAGAAGTTTTGTAGAAGCACAAAAACGGGTAGAAGTGGCTTATCAGGATAAAGATCGTTGGACAAAAATGAGTATTATCAATACGGCCAACAGCGGAAAGTTTTCTACTGACAGAACGATTACTGAATACAATAATGAGCTGTGGAAGTTAACGCCAGTCAGTGTTCCAAAATAGTTTTTAATAATGTTTCATATTGTTTTGTTTGAGCCGGAGATTCCGGCTAATACGGGTAACATTATTCGCTTATGTGCAAATACCGGCACCCAATTGCATTTAATAAAGCCGTTGGGTTTTGAGCTGGACGATAAGAAATTACGTAGAGCAGGATTGGATTATCATGAATGGGTTGCTGTTAAAGAACACTTATCGTTAGCTGCTTTTTTTGAAACGGTTAAACCTGAGCGTGCTTTTGCCCTTACCACTAAAGGTAAACAAATAGTCAGTGACGTGGTTTTTAGGGCGGGGGATGCTTTTTTATTTGGCCCTGAAACCCGAGGCATTCCTGAAAATATTTTGGCTGACATGGGCGCTGATCATTGCTTGTATCTGCCCATGCAGTCAGAAAGTCGGAGTCTAAACTTGTCTAATACGGTCGCCATTGTTTTATATGAGGCTTGGCGGCAATTATCTTTTGCAGGCGCTATGATCAAATGATTTTTCCGGGATAAATGAATAGTTATGTTAATCAATACAACATTTAAACCCGCTTGGTGGTTAAATAACGCCCATTTACAAACGCTCTATCCTGCTTTAATTCGTAAAATTTCATCCCCTCTATTACGACGTGAACGGTTAACAACACCTGATAATGATTTTATTGATATCGATTGGTGCGGGGAGGGCATGCAGCCGTTAATTATTTTATTACATGGCTTAACGGGTAGTTCTCAATCAGTCTATATCAAAGGCTTGCAGAGAATTTTATTGCAGCAAGGCTTTCGCAGTGTTGCTCTAAATTTTAGAGGCTGTAGTGGTGAACTAAATCATTCAGCGCGTTGTTATCATTCAGGTGAGACAGAAGATATTCATTTTCTTTATCAAACCCTGCGGCAACGTGAGCCGGATACCTCGTTCGCAGTGGTCGGCTTTTCATTGGGCGGTAATGTGCTGCTAAAATGGCTGGGTGAGCAAGGTGATCAATTAACTTTGTTTGCCACGATAGCGGTTTCAGTGCCTTTGGTCTTAAGTAACTGTGCAACCAAATTAGATAATGGTTTTTCCAGACTTTATCGTAAAAGTTTATTGTCAGAATTAAAGGTTTTTGTTAAGGCAAAGCAACGATATTTGGAAAAGCTGGGCAAGCTTCAAGAAGCCGAAAAAATTGAGCAGTTAGGTGATTTAAAGACCATTAAATCATTTTGGCAATACGATGACAGCGTCGTGGCCAAGTTGCATGGCTTTAAAAATGTACACGACTATTACCAACGCTCCAGTTCACGGCAGTTTCTTAAATCGATAGTCATCACTACGTTATTGATTCAGGCTTTTGATGATCCTTTTATGACAGAAGAAGTGCTGCCGGGTTTGGATGAGCTTTCATCCAGCATTCATCTTGAAATTACCAAAGGAGGCGGGCATGTCGGGTTTATTAGTGGGCAAAACCCTTTTAAACCGGCTTATTGGTTAGAGCAACGTATTCCTGAATTTTTGAAGCAGCAATTATCAGTTGGCAGCTTGAGTTCTGATTGAATCTAAAGGTTTAACACTGATTAAAGCTAACCTGGAGGCCAAACCATTTGCCGACCACCCAATAAATGTAAATGCACATGGTAAACTTCCTGCCCACCTTTTTTGTTGCAATTAAATACGGTTCTGTAACCGTCTTCAGACAGGCCTTCTTGTTTGGCAAGATTAACGGCTGTTTGCAATAAATGGCCGGCCAGCAAGGTATTATCAAGATCATTCAAGGTAGTAATATGTACCTTGGGAATAATAAGAATATGTACTGGCGCTTGTGGATTGATGTCTCTAAAAGCAAGAACAGACTCATCTTCAAAAACCACATCCGGTTTAATATCACCAGCAACCATTTTGCAAAATAAACAGTCGTTCATTTTTTTTGCCCTTACAATAAATGTTTAGTAAAGTTCGCGTTAAATAAGCTGTAATACAACGATCAATCAACTAGTTAAAGTTCTTTTCGTCCTTTAAAAGCATGGGACAGGGTGCCGCTATCAATAAATTCCAGTTCACCGCCCATCGGGACGCCATGCGCTATCCTGCTGGCGGCTACTTTGTGTTTTTTGGCTATTTCATTAATAAAATAGGCTGTCGCTTCACCTTCTACGGTAGAGTTGGTTGCCAAAATAAGCTCCTTAACAGTGCCTGTTGCCAGTAAGTGTTCAAGCAAATCCAAGCCCAACTCATTCGGACCTATGCCATCCAAAGGCGATAAACGACCGTGAAGAACAAAATAACGTCCTTTGAATACGGTTGCCTGATCTACAATCCAGACATCGGCAGGGCTTTCTACGATGCAAATAAGCGAGTTATCTCTTGAAGTATCCTCGCAAATATCACAAAGCGTCTGTTCAGTCAGTGTTCTGCATTGCTGACAATGACCTATCTCATTGATTGCACGCAGCATTGTTTCAGCCAGCAACTTTGCGCCGTTACGGTCGCGTTGAAGCAAGTAAAACGCCATACGTTGCGCTGATTTAGGGCCAACGCCTGGCAAGCTACAAAGATTGTGTATCAGTTGCCCGAGTATGCCTTTTTGTTGCATCTTAAAAAGGTAAACTAAATCCGGGGGGTAAAGGAATGCCCGCTGTTACTGCTGACATTTTTTCTTTTTTCATTTTACCGACTTTATTCACGGCATCGTTAATCGCTGCAGCAACCATGTCTTCGAGCATGTCTTTGTCATCACCCAATAAAGAGCTATCAATGGTTACTTTTCTAGCTTCACGTTTACCTGACATGACGATAGTGACCAAGCCGCCGCCGGATTCACCGGTTACTTGCATCAAAGCCAGTTCTTCTTGAACTTTTTTAAGATCTTCCTGCATTTTTTGGGCTTGCTGCATGATATTACCTAATGCATTTTTCATTTTTTTCTCTCTAGTATTAAACAGGTTCTATGGTGCCAGGTAAAATCCGCGCATCAAAATGTTCTTTTAAGGCCAGTATATTATGATCTGAATTAATGGCTTCGACAGAAGCTTGCTGCTTGTCTTCGCGGTCTTTGCTTAATTGAACGGCCGGTGTGTCAATCGTGGTTTTTTTAGCATTGATAGCCAGTTTAACAGGCTTACCCCGATAGGCTTGTAATGCTTTTTGTAATCTTTCTTGGGTTCCGGATCCTCTGATATGATCAGGATCTACAATCAAGTTGCAAACGGTATCATCAATATGTTCCAGAACACAATTATTGGCAAATTCTTTAGTCGGGCCGGTAAGCCTCATTGCAACGATCATTGACAGCCAATCATTGGTGATAGGAGCGGCAGGTGGTTGGTTTTGAGGCGCCGTCTCAATAACAACTTGAGCTTTTATTAGAGGCGTTTCAGATACAGTTTGCTGAATTTTAACCGGCTTTACGAGGCTTGGTTCCATCGTTGCCGGTTTAAAGGTCAGCATGCGTAACATGACCATTTCAAAGCCACTACGCGGATCGGGGGCCAAATTAAGATCCTTTTGTCCGACCAAGCCAATTTGATAAAAAAGCTGAACATCTGCTGGTTGCAGTTGAGAGGCTAAGGTCGCAATCATATCGATATCAAAATCGTGATCAATGGCAGAAGGTACTTGTTGAACCAAGGCGACACGATGCAGAATTTGCAGCATTTGATGCAAAACATCACTAAAGTCCGGCGTTAAATTGGCAATTTCATTTATTTTATCCAGAATGGCCGGTGCATCATTCTGAGCTAGCGCTATTAACAGGTCATCAACCGGCTGCTGTGCAACGGTTCCCAGCATGGATCTGACTTCTTCTGTTGGCACTTTGCCGTTACCATAAACGATGGCTTGATCTAACAAACTTAAACCATCACGCATACTGCCATCAGCCGCGCGAGATAATAGTTTTAAGGCGGGGGCTTCAAATTCAATTTTTTCTTGTTGGAGTATAAATTCCATTTGAGAGAAAATTTGCGTCGGTAGTAAGCGCTTTAGATTAAATTGCAAGCAACGGGATAGCACGGTGACAGGGATTTTATGAGGATCCGTTGTCGCCAGTAGAAATTTTACGTGAGGAGGGGGTTCTTCCAACGTTTTTAATAACGCATTAAAGCTATGCCCGGACAGCATGTGAACTTCGTCGATGATATAGACCTTATAGCGTCCCTGATTAGGAGCATATTGAGCATTATCGAGAAGGTCACGAGTATCTTCTACTTTAGTACGGGAGGCGGCATCAACTTCGATTAAATCAAGAAATCGTCCTTCATCCAGCGCTAGACAAACGCTACAGACGCCGCAAGGATTGAAGTCTTGGAGATTTTCACAGTTGATGGCTTTAGCGAGAATTCTTGCGATTGTAGTCTTTCCTACACCGCGAGTTCCTGTAAATAAATAGGCATGATGAAGCCGATTATGTTGCAAAGCGTTGGTTAACGATTTGACGACATGTTCTTGGCCGACGACTTCGGTAAAATTGTGGGGACGCCATTTTCTGGCGAGAACCTGGTAATTCATTTCAGGCTCGAAAAAGAGTGATAGTTTTGGGCGGTAATCGTACCAGCCACATCCCGGCACACGAATCTGCTGCTACCGTTGCTTCCTTCCGGACCTGGCGGGGTTTACAGCGTATCGTTGCGAGAGGACCGATACGATCACCATTATGCTTCAGCCGTATTGGCTAAAAGAAGGCTATTATCGTTGATAAAAAATTATTATACAAGCTAAGAAGTGAATAATTTTTTTGGTTAAGAGCAAATAAAAGTTTTTAAAGTTGGGCAGAAATGATATCTAATGGTTATGACATGATTAGAGTTGAAAAGATACTTTACTGTTACATTTATTAGTAGCTAACACGAATGCCAATTTCTGCACTACGACCGGGATCGGGAGCGAAGTTACGCAAATAGGAGGTTGAGTTACGGATATTTTCGTTTAGCATGTTTTTGCCGGCGGCAAACAACTGGACTTCTGATTGATGAAACGTCGCTAATTGATACTGCGTGCCTAAATTGAGTAATAAATAACCCGGTGTGTTGGATTGATTTTCTCCGGCATCGTTTTGAGCCTCACCGCGCGTTAAACGAGCTTGTGTTGTTATGTCATTTTTCTCGTAACTGAGTTCAAATCCATAACGGAGTGGTGGCATACGCGGGACATTGCCGCCTTGTTCAAAAGTGCCACGGGTATAATCACCAAATAAGGTTAAATCGACCGCGCCGTAATGATTTTGCATTATCGTGAATAGGGTTTTGGTCTCAAAGCCACGGAAAATGGCGTTGGCTTGGGCGCTTTGCAAGACAGGCACGCACGCGCCGGGGTCTGAACAGATCAGTTGAAAGGCTTCAAGGTTTTCGTTAAATACTTGATAATCTTGTTGTTGGTATATGTAGTCATTCACCCAGTTATTGAAAAGATTAAGTTCAGAAGTCATCCAAGTTGTATTGAATTTATAACCTAAGTCCAGATTATAAGAGATTTCTTTTTGTAGGTTTGCATCGCCTTTTTCATAGCTCATGGTCGCTTCATGTACACCATTGGAAAATAATTCCTGTATTTGTGGTGCTCTTTGCGATTGGGTGACGCCAAGACTCAGTTGGTGTTGTTTGGTGATATCCCATAATGCTGAAACTGAGCCGCTAAGTGGCACATAAGACACGCTACTGTAGGTCGTTTCGGGGCTAATGCCCTGCCATTCACCTCGTAGTCCCAGTTCGTAGGTAATGTCTTTAATTTTGAAAGATTCAACGGCAAACAAGCCATAAGAGTCGATTTTTGATTGAGGAACCAACGCTTCGGCGCCCAGTGCCGAAAAGTCGCTGTTGACTGACTGGAAGCCCATAACGCCTTTAACAATACCCAAGGGTTGGTGTTCTAGTTCCAAACGGCTTTCGTAGGTTTTATTAAGAAAAGTAGTTGCTACTTCACCATTATCAAGTTCTACATGTTTATAATCGGTGTAGCCAAATTTTAAGCGCAATTCTTTAGCCAGTGCGAAGGGTTTATTCAGTTGCCCTTTGAAATCATATTTTGTTTGATTCATTTGAACTCTGACGGGGTCGCCACCTGTGCCATTAGGTGGAATACCGTAATTATTTTCGAGGCTATTAATGGCTGCACCCACCAAGCCGATATCACCGATGACTGATGCGCCTGCAGAGCCTCCACGTGAGCGTGCATTGGAATTAGGAATAACACCGTTTGGATTGTTTAATACGGGGGTGCCTTCAAGTGTTGGGTCGGTAGCACGGGCTGCAGATTCGTCTATTTGCTGGCCACCAATATGGGTATTTTTTTGATCGTTATAAAAGCCATCCAAATGGAAGGCAAATTTATCCTTGCCGCCATCCAGTTTAAGGGCACTTGACGTTAAATCAGACGCTGAGTCATAGCGTTGTGCAGTCGCACCGCCCAGTAATTTATTAGGCACTTGTTCGGGTATGCGATTGTCGATAACATTTACAATGCCACCAATGGCGCCATTTCCATATAATAAAGTGGAAGGGCCGCGCAAGACTTCTATGCGTTCTGCACTAATTGGATTAACGCCGTTGGCATGATCAGGGCTTAAGGATGAGACATCATTATTGCCTACGCTATTTTGTAATACGCGGACTCGTGGCCCTGATTGTCCGCGTATAACAGGGGTTCCAACGCCGGGTCCAAATGATTGGCTGGTAATGCCCAGTTCGTTTTTGAGGGTGTCACCAATAGTTGTGCCCATTTTTGTTTGTAGTTCTTCGCCGGATAAAACGGTTACGGGCTTCGCTGATTCTGAGGTGTACTGTTTTATGCCGGTGCTTGTTATATAAACATCATCCAGTTTGTATATCTCATTATCAGCAGCGACTGCGTTAAATCCAAGGGAGGATGTTGATAAGAAAAAAATGCCAAGTTTTCTGTTCATAAGGTTGTTGAGTTCTAATTTATAAAGCGGTCGTTGATATCTTGGGTAATAGGTTATGTTATAATGTAACAAATAGCAACTTGGGTTTAATAACTTTACAGTGCTATGGTTACAATTTAATGTATTGAGTTAGTTGAGCGGGTAATTTTGGTACGACGGGATTTGTAAAATTCATGTGATCCACAAGAAACACAAAAAGCACTAATGTTTAAAAGAGACAATAAGTATCTCTTAACATAACGCGTTAGGCGTTAAGGAGCTTAACTGGTGTGCAAAAGCCGTGTTTAATTAACCCTTAACCCGGGTTATTTTTAAAACGATGGGTAATTCTTTCAAGCGGCGGAAGACTTTGGCTAAGTGGACGCGGTCTTTAACTGTTAGGGTAATTAGGTCAACGCAAACTCGGTCATCTTGATCAACCACAGTGACATTCTCAATGTTGGAATCCAGTTCGGAAATGGTCGAGGCTATGGTTGCAAGCGCTCCCCGTTGATTGAGTATTTCTATACGAAGTTCCGTAGAAAAATCCCCGACGGCGTCTTTACACCATTCAACGTCTAGCCAGTTGGTATGTTTTTTACTGACAATAGATCGATTGCGGCATTCGTTGTGATGAACAACAATGCCTTTTCCGGGGTTAAAGTAACCGATAATTAAATCACCAGGAATAGGTCTGCAGCATTTGGCCAGTGTGATCACCATGCCTTCTGTGCCCTTTATAATCAGTGGTGATTGTTGGGATTTATCGGTGTTATCCAGTTTGATGTTGGCACTGATATCATCTTGGGTCAGTTGCTTGGCGATTAAAAACGGCATTTTATTTCCCAAGCCGATATCTTCAAGTAATTCATTCATGGACTGCATTGACATGACTTTAAGAAATGCCAGTACTCGTGCTTCTTCAATATTTTCAAGATGAATGTGCATGGTTTGCAATTCTGTTTCTAATAATCGACGACCCAAACTAATAGCTTCTTGCTGTTTGAAGTTTTTAAGGTGATTGCGAATACTGGAACGTGCTTTTACAGTTGTGACGTAGTTGAGCCATAGCGCATTCGGTCTTGCCCAAGTTGCCGTAATAATTTCAACGGTCATGCCGTTTTCCAGTTTGGTTTGCAAAGGAACCAACTGTTTGTCAATACGCGCAGAAACGCAAGCATTACCAATATCGGTATGAACGGCATACGCGAAATCGATAATGGTAGCGCCTCTCGGTATTTTTATAATCCCACCTTTAGGGGTGAATACAAAAACTTCTTTGGGGAATAGATCAACTTTTAAATTATCAATAAATTCAAGAGAATCACCGGCTGATTTTTGTATTTCGAGTAAGTCTTTAAGCCATTCATTGGCACGTACCTGAAATTTTTCTGATTTATCGTCATCTGATTTGTATAACCAATGGGCAGCAATACCAGATTCTGCCATGCGATGCATTTCGTGTGTTCTAATTTGTACCTCAATTGGAACGCCGTAAGGTCCGATAACGATAGTGTGTATGGATTGATAGCCATTGGCTTTGGGCAGGGCAATATAATCTTTAAAGCGGCCGGGGATGGGTTTGTACAAATTATGAATAACACCAAGCACACGGTAACAGGTGTCTACATTGTCACAAAAAATTCTAAAGGCATAAAGATCAAATATAGAGGATAGAGATACTTTTTTTTGGAGCATTTTTTTGTAAATACTATAGACGTTTTTTTCCCGGCCTGACACTTCACAAGGTAATTCGGTTTGTTGCAAGCGGTTTTGAATGGTGCTTTCAATAGTATCTATAATTTTGCTACGGTTGCCACGGGCTTTTTTTATGGCATGGGTTAAAACGGAATAACGAAGCGGGTGCATAGCCTCAAAACTAAGTTCTTCCAATTTGTGCCGGATTTTATTCATGCCCAAGCGATTGGCAATGGGGGCATAGATATCTAATGTTTCACGGGCAATACGGCGCTTTTTTTCTGAAGGCATAACGCCTAAAGTTTGCATGTTATGCAGGCGATCAGCCAGTTTGACTAATATGACGCGGAGGTCTTTACCCATCGCAAGGAACATTTTACGCACATTTTCAGCTTGTGCTTCTGCGTGAGTTTGGGATTTGCCGTCAATTTTTGTTAGTTTGGTAACACCATCAACCAGTTCTGCTACTTCTGCGCTAAACTGATTGGTGAGTTCTTTTTTGGTGATGGGGGTATCTTCAATAACATCATGAAGAATTGCGGCCATAATGCCGCTTGCATCCATACGCATCTCTGCAAGAGAGATGGCAACAGAGACAGGGTGACAAATGTACGCTTCGCCACTTTTGCGTAATTGACCTGAATGAGCATCCGCACTAAATTCATAAGCACGGACGCAATCATTAATTTGATCTTGATCTAAATAACCGGATAGGGTGTTGCATAATTTCTGAATCAGTTCGTCCTGAGGACGTTTTGATTCGATCGCGTCGGCTATTTTCGACATAGGTGCAAGATTTTAGAACATGGGGTTGTGGTCGTGTGTTTCACCCACTCGATGAAGAAGCGTAATATTTTCAGTCGTTACGTGACCGGCTGCGATTTCGCGCAAGGCAAGAACGGTATCTTTATCTTTTCCACGAGGTAGAAACTCAGTCGCGCCATGGCTTAGTTGGCGTGCTCTAGTGCTTGCCAATAAAACCAGTTTAAAACGGTTTTCGACATTTTCCAAACAATCTTCAATTGTAACTCTGGCCATTATAAAACCTAAATTAAGTAAAAAAGCAATTAGCCTGTCTAACAGGCTAATGGTGAATTCAATGTACAAGGTACAGGATGCAGGCTTAAGGTACAAGATTTAAAAACCTTAAACACTCTCCTCTATTTCTAGCTCCTTGATTTTAATATAGCGACAGCAGGTAGTTCTTTGCCTTCAAGAAATTCAAGGAAAGCACCGCCACCCGTAGAGGTATAGGAAACCTGGTCATTTATGCCGTATTTATCGATTGCTGCCAAGGTATCCCCACCCCCCGCAATGGAAAAAGCGTTGCTTTCTGCAATAGCGGTTGCGAGTGATTGGGTGCCGTGACTAAACTGTTCTATTTCGAATACGCCGACCGGGCCATTCCATACGATAGTACCGGCAGATTTGATTAATTCGGCATAGTGTTTTGCTGTATCCGGACCTATATCCAAAATTAAATCATCGGCTTCAACGTCTTGAACCTTTTTAATGGTAGCGACTGCGGTTTCAGAGAATTCTTTGGCACAAACCACATCAACAGGAATTGGAATATCTGAACCCGCAAGCTTTGCAGCAGCAATTAAACGTTTGGCTTCATCTAATAAATCGGCTTCATAAAGTGACTTGCCAACCGGAAAGCCGGCGGCGGCTATAAAAGTGTTGGCAATGCCTCCGCCGACGATTAACTGGTCAACTTTTTCAGACAATGATTTTAAAACGGTTAACTTAGTCGATACTTTAGAGCCGCCAACAATCGCTATTAACGGTTTTGCTGGTGTTTCTAGTGCTTTGCCCAGTGCATCCAGTTCACTCGCCAATAAAGGGCCTGCGCAAACAATGGGTGCAAATTTTGCCACACTGTGGGTTGAAGCTTGTGCTCTGTGAGCAGTACCAAAAGCGTCCATGACGAAAATATCACAAAGTTTGGCCATTTTTTTGCCTAACTCATCGTTATTTTTTTCTTCTCCAGCATTGAAGCGAACATTCTCACAAAGAACCACTTCACCTGGTGATACGGTGACGCCGTCCAGCCAGTCTTTTTCTAATCTTACAGGTTTACCCAGCAATAGCGATAAGCGTTCAGCAACTGGTTTTAAGGAGGATGCCTCGTCATATTGGCCTTCAACGGGGCGACCAAGATGTGAAAGGAGCATAACTGCAGCCCCGGCAGCCAAGGCATGTTTAATGGTTGGAACACTGGCTTGAATACGAATATCGCTGGTTACTTGGCCATTTTTTACCGGTACATTTAAATCTTGACGAATTAATACCCGTTTCCCTGATAAATCCAGATCAACCATTCTTTTAATAGACATTTTTTACTCTCTTGGTTTGTTTGTGTTTGAAATGATAATTAGGCGGCTTTTTGGGAGCTCATTTCATGAGCTAAATGATATTTAATCATGTATGAGTAATAATCAGTCATTATAGGTGGTTAGTTAGGGTTTTCGCCTGATTTCCATTTGATAGAGCAACCCATGCTTGGTATTTGTTGCTGTGGTCCGTGACCTGTTTCTGCAACAAGCTTCATGGCTTCAAATAAGTCTCGCTTGGAATCAATAGGAACTGTTTCCTTGCTGCTGGCATCAAACCGGCCTCTATACTGCAATTCGTAGTCCTTATTATACCCAAAAAAGTCTGGCGTGCAGACTGCATTATAGCGCTTGGCAATTTGTTGGGTTTCATCGTATAAATAGGGGAAGCTAAAATCCATTTTTTTAGCCAGTAACTTCATGTTTTCAAGAGAATCTTCGGGGTATTCAGTGATGTCATTGGACATGATTGCAACTGATTCAATACCAAATTGTTTAAGCGCTTTGGTATCTCTGGCAATTCGTTCTTGCACGGATTTTACATAAGGACAATGATTGCAAATAAACATAATCAATAGTCCGTTACGACCCATGCATTGTTCTAAAGACCAAGTGCGGTCATCAATGCCGGGTAAGGTAAAATTAAACGCTATTTTACCAAATTCACAAACAGGTGTTGCTAATAATACCATCGTTGCACCTCGCAGTTATCGTAATAGATTAATCGTTTTTAACTCGTAACTTGTTAATAACAAAACCATATTTTTAACAAAAAAACGATAAATTTAATTTATCAATGTCCGTTGTGTTTTTTGCACAAATAATTTGTTGATTGCATTTCAATCAGCCTTGACACTGTGCGTTTAAATTCAAAGGCACCATCACCCTCAGTGTAAAGTTCTTGGGTAGGTACTTCTGCAGTACACAGTAGTTTTACTTTGTGTTCGTACAATACATCGATCAAGGTCATAAAGCGTTTGGCTTCATTTCGATTTTCTGTGGATAATTTTGGGATATTAGCCATAATCAAGATGCTAAAATTACGGGCGATGACAGCATAATCGACGGAGCCTAGAGAACGTTCGCAAAGTTCTTCAAATGAGGTGAGGGCGACATCCCCGTATATTGAAGATAAAGTAACGTTTCTACCTAGTATGTTTAAAATGCCAGATTGTATTTTTGCGTAATTGGTAAACTTGTTATAGTTATCCACCAGGAATTTATCAGCATGGCTGTCCAGAGGGGAATAATAGCTTACTTTAGTGGCTTGCAGCCGAGTTAGGCGATAATCTGCATGTGCAACAAGTTCTATGATTTTAGATTCTTTTTGCAAAAGTTGAGTGAAGATCATGAATTGTTCTCTTTGCAGTCCACCAAGATATAAATCGTCCGGATGGCGATTTGAGGTCATTACAACCACTAAATCCAGTTCATAAAATTGACGAAAAAGTCTTTCCAGTATCATTGCGTCTGCTATGTCGGTAACATGAAATTCATCAAGACAGAGAAGCTTGGTTGATCCACTTATTTTTTTTGCTAATGCAGTTATTGCGTCGGACTTATGCTGTTGTCGCCATTTGTGAATAAAAGCATGTACCTCCAGCATGAAAATATAAAAATGTATGCGTCTTTTATGTTCGATCGGACAGGCGTCATAAAATAAAGCCATCAACATTGATTTGCCTCGACCCACATCACCAAAAATATAGAGGCCTTGGCATTTGAGGGGGGTAGGTGAAAGTAGTCGTTGTATATAGGCTTTTCTATTATAAGTGGCAACTGCCAAGAGGCTATCCAAAAGAGATTGCAGGGTTTCTAAGGCAAGCCATTGGGCTTTGTCGTGTTGAATATTTTTTTGATCAACTTGTTGCCTGTATTGTCTGGCAAGTAGCCCGGATAAATCCGAAGTTTGTGTTGATTTTTTACGTTGGAAGATTTTTTTTAACATATAGGCAATTACTGAGAGTCTATACCAAGAGTAGCATCAATTCGGCTTGTCTAGCTAGATCAAATAACCTGTTTTTAATGATTGATAGGTGTTTAACCGATAATCGCCATTCAGTATTTAAAAATGTATAAAATAGCTGATTTACTTTTCTTTGTCAGTAGGAGAGTCAATTGAATAGGTTTTTATGGGTCACATTGTGGTAGAATTTGTAATTTTTTTGCCACTTCACTCGGCGTTATTTATTTTATGATTAAACAACGAACTTTAAAAAATACCATTAGAGCCACAGGCGTAGGCCTTCATACCGGTGATAAAGTGTATTTGACTTTACGTCCGGCTGAACCCAATACCGGGATTCAGTTTCGTAGAGTGGATTTTGCTGAGCCCGTTACAATTCAGGCAACTCCAGGAAATGTTGGCGAAACAGTTCTTTCTACAACGCTGGTTAAAGGTGATGTGAAAATATCAACTATAGAGCATTTGCTTTCTGCCTTTGCCGGTTTGGGCATAGATAACGCCATTATTGATGTCAGTGCGGCAGAAGTGCCAATTATGGATGGAAGTGCAGGTCCCTTTGTATTTTTGCTTCAATCAGCAGGTGTTGAAGAACAGGATTGTCCAAAACAGTACATTCGCATCAAGCGCAGCATAAAGGTTGAAGATGGCGATAAATGGGCTTCTTTTGATCCATTTGAAGGATTTAAGGTTACTTTTACCATCGATTTTGAGCATCCTGCATTTGAGCAACATTTAAAGACAGCGACTATGGATTTTTCTTCAACGACTTTTGTTAAGGAAGTGAGTCGAGCCAGAACATTTGGCTTTATGAAAGATATCGATATGCTAAGAGAAAATAATCTTGCTTTGGGTGGTAGTCTGGATAATGCAATTGTGGTTGATGACGACAAAATTCTCAATGAAGATGGTTTGCGTTGTGCAGATGAGTTCGTAAAGCATAAAATTCTAGATGCGATTGGTGATTTATACCTTTTGGGGCATAGCTTGATTGGTGAATTTACCGGTTATAAATCAGGTCATGGTTTGAACAATAAATTACTCCGTACTTTGTTAGATAATAAAGATGCTTGGGAGATGGTTTCTTTTTCTGATGAAGATGATGCGCCAATTTCTTTTATGCGTTCTGCCGAAACGGTAAGAACCGCCGATTAGTTTACTCAATATTGCTGGATAATCTTTCAAGTGTTGCGCTTAGTTTTTGGAGTGAAAGCCTTAATTGATTATCCTCAATAGTCAGACTATCCATTTTAATAGCCTCTATTTTTTCTACAGAAGGTAATTTAGCTAATCTTGTGGTTTTTGATACAAGCCCTAAAGTACCAGTAATGATCTTGATTTTCATGCTCTCAACGGGCGTTTTAGTTAGCGTAATAACAGCATCAAGAATGGCGCTGTTATAAAAGCGTAGTTGAGTCGC
Source organism: Methylococcales bacterium (assembly GCA_026399095.1). Classification (GTDB taxonomy): domain Bacteria; phylum Pseudomonadota; class Gammaproteobacteria; order Methylococcales; family Methylomonadaceae; genus Methylobacter_C. The sequence continues at coordinate 59,684 of JAPLRP010000059.1, forward strand.
CCATGTTGCAGAATCGGTATAAATAATTAGTTTTCTTTCTCTTAATAAGCAATGCCGCGTTTGTTTAGCCAATGTATCTGGCAACACGGCTTGTATTTTTTGTAAAATCTTGTGTTGTTGTTCAAGCTGATTATAAAAATAAGCCATTGTTCGGTTTTGAAACACTAAAGACGTTTTAAATGTGGGTGGTTTTTGGGGCATAAATGCTTTAGTCAGTTTTTTTAAAAAAATAGATATCCAGGTTTTCAGAGTAACTCAAGAAGCACTGAAAAACATATAATTTTTTTGTGATTCGTTTTTACAGTAGAAAATTACCAGAGCAAGTATCAGTTTTATATTTTAAATAAGGTGTTGAAAAGATAAGTAATCTGATGGGCTAGGGAGCGATAAAATGGTTGCTTTAGGAATCAGGTAAAAGCGATTTTTATTTAATTGGGGTAATCCCCAGAAGCTATGAGTAACTCTGCGCATTACCGGTTTGCAAACACCTTAACTGACTTATTTATATTATGGTTTGGTTGATTATTGATTAATGTAATTACTTAATTAATAATCAATAGGTTATGATATATTATTTAATTTTAATAATGATTTTGACGAAATTTTCAGCTATCGATTGAATTGTTTTGATATTTGATTAAGTGATAAGTGCTGTAGACAAAATCTGCTTTATAATTCATTTTTTTTCTTGAAAAAGTTCGAGAAAAGAGAGCAGTTGAGGGAGGGGGTCTTACAGTCGCAATTTGATCGTAGAAAGAATATCTGTTTTTTAGATTTAACAGTGTTTGCAGACACTCATTTATAATTTTTGATGTTAAGTGGCTACTTCTAATCTTATATGGAGTGTTATCAACTCAGAGGATAACACTCGATAAGCGCGCTAAATTTTGCAAATTAGTTTACGACATTTGTTTTATTTGTACGACCAATTTCAAGTAGAGCAATCATGCTACTTTTTGCCCAACCTGATAGCCATAATGCGGTATTTTGTATGCAAATACCAAAAATACCCGATAATTCTTTAGCTTCAAAACCGGTCTCGCTGAGTAAAGTTGAGTGCGATCGCATTCTGGGCATGTAGCCTGCATGAATTTTCTTCATACTATCAAGGGTTAGATTATCTTCATCTGAAATGTTTTCTTTATGATTCATAACTAAAATGTCCTATGTTTAAAGGATATCTTAACTGTTTGATTTGTTAAGAGTTATTCTTTTTTTTGGGTGATGATGACATAATCACTCCTTTTAACTTATTGATATGAGTCAATTATATCCTTGTCATAAATTAATTGCAAAAACTAATTGATGGTTAAGTTTGTTTTTTAAATAGTTAACTTATTTTAAATAAGAAAGTCTTTGTTTTTATTTTAGTACGTTAAAACACTTTAATGCATAGTTTGGAATTGGTTTGACGTGAGTTGTCATTGTTGCAGGCGCAAACTGTCGCTCTGGTGAGTGAGCTATATATGAGCATTTTTTACAAAATGAAACTAAAGAGTAGAATAAAACTTTGAAGTTATGAATATACCTGATATTGACTCTATTCTTTGCCTAGCAGGGCGGGATGAATTGTTGGGTATGAAATTAGCTTAATGACATATAAATTTGTCTGTTTTGGAATAATTAGCTAACTCAACTACAGTCATGAACTATTCATTAACTTTTTAGCGTTAATGAGCAAAAAATCAAAACTGAACCGAGGATAAGTGATGGAAAATTTAAATTATAATAGAGATTCAGAGTCAGATAGGTTAATTATAGTGCTGACACATCTAGGTGGTATATTCTTTGGCTTTGCACCTTCTTTACTAGTCTATCTGGTTAAAAATGATGGTTGGGTCAAAGAAAATGCCAGAAACGCACTCAATTGGCAATTAACATCTCTGGTTTACTATGCGATTTGTTGGGTCTTGGTGCTTGTGATTATAGGAATATTTTTGCCTTGGCTAATAGTCGTTTTGAATATTGTTTTTTGTTTAGTTGCTGCAATTAGATCAAGTAAAGGTGAGGAATATAAATATCCTCTGACCATTGAATTTATTAAATCTTGATTTGAAGTAAATATATTCTAACGATGTTACTTTCAATCTAATTGAAAACTTTGTAATTGGCTATTAATTACCCAAGAGTCAGCACGGAATAGGTGTTTGCTATGCCATGCTGATCTGTCAGTCGGATTTAAAATGTTCCTATGCGCTGATATAAGATTCCATTTTATTGAAGTTGAGGTAACGATAAGTATCTTCAGCAGTTTCACTGATTTGATTAGCGTAAAACATATATTCCTCAGCCGTTGGGATTTTACCTAAAATAGAACATACAGCAGCTAGTTCCGCAGACGATAAATAGACATTTGCACCATTACCGAGGCGGTTAGGGAAATTTCGGGTAGAGGTAGAAACCACGGTAGAATTTTCTGCTACGCGAGCTTGATTACCCATGCATAACGAGCATCCCGGCATTTCCATTCGAGCGCCAGCTTTGCCAAAGGTGCTGTAATAACCTTCTTCGGTTAATTGGGCTTGATCCATTTTTGTGGGAGGAGCTACCCATAAACGCGTTGGTAATTCACCTTTTTGTTTCTCAAGTAATTTACCAGCCGCTCTAAAATGTCCGATATTGGTCATGCAAGAGCCCAAGAACACTTCGTCAATCTTGGTTCCGGCAACGTCAGACAGTGTTTTTATATCATCAGGATCATTAGGACAGGCCAACAAAGGTTCTTTAATGGCACTCATGTCAATTTCGATAATTTCAAAATATTCTGCATCGGCATCTGGTTCAAGTAAAACTGGCGTAGCCAGCCATTCTTCCATGCTTTTGATACGACGATTAAGCGTGCGTTCGTCGCCATAACCTTCGGCTATCATCCATTTGATTAGCGTGATATTTGAATTGAGATATTCTCTAATTGGCGCTTCATTTAAGCGAATAGTACAACCACCCGCAGAGCGTTCGGCTGAAGCATCTGATAATTCAAATGCTTGTTCAACTTTTAAATCCGGCAATCCTTCAATTTCCAGAATACGTCCTGAGAATACATTCTTTTTCCCTTTTTTATCAATCGTTAGCAAGCCCCGTTGAATTGCTACATAAGGGATGGCATTAACCATATCACGCAAAGTAATGCCTGGCTGCATTTCTCCGGTAAAACGAACCAAAACAGATTCAGGCATGTCCAGTGGCATGACACCAGTGGCGGCTGCAAAGGCAACCAAGCCAGAACCTGCTGGAAAAGAAATTCCAATCGGAAAGCGTGTATGAGAATCTCCGCCTGTACCGACGGTATCGGGCAATAACATACGATTTAACCAGGAATGAATAATGCCGTCGCCAGGGCGCAAGGAAACACCACCGCGATTCATTATAAAATCGGGAAGCGTATGTTGCATTACAACATCAACAGGTTTGGGATAAGCCGCAGTATGACAAAAAGACTGTAAAACCAACTCAGCTGAAAAGCCTAAACAGGCTAAGTCTTTTAATTCATCTCGGGTCATTGGGCCAGTCGTGTCTTGTGATCCAACAGTGGTCATGCGAGGTTCGCAGTAGGTGTTGGGGCGAACACCATTGACGCCACAGGCTTTACCAACTATTTTTTGAGCGAGTGTAAAACCTTTGCCACTGTCTTCTTCTGTTATTGATTTTAAAAATACAGTTGAAGCTTTTAATCCCAAGGATTTTCTGGCTCGCTCCGTTAATCCTCGTCCTATGATTAATGGAATGCGTCCACCTGCACGCACTTCATCAAGAAGGATGTCGGTTTTTAAAGCAAAGGCGGTGACAACTTCATCGCTATCATGACGCTTAATAACACCCTTATAGATAAAAATATCTATAACATCACCCATGGCGATATCGGTAACATCACATTCGAACGGCAAGGCGCCGGAATCTTCCATCGTGTTGAAGAAAATGGGTGCGATTTTGCTGCCAATACAAACACCACCGTTACGCTTGTTAGGGATAAAGGGGATATCATCGCCGATGAACCATAACACTGAGTTGGTCGCAGATTTGCGAGATGATCCAGTTCCGACCACATCACCGACATAAGCGACTGGAAAACCTTTTTCTTGTAAATCTTCAATTTGAAGCTCTGCGTTAGTTATGCCTTCTCTTGGCATTTTTAACATGGCTTTTGCATGGAGTGGAATATCAGGTCTGGACCATGCATCAGGCGCAGGAGACAAATCGTCGGTATTGGTTTCACCGGTCACCTTAAAAACTGTAACCGTCATTTTTTCCGGTAAATTTGGTTTATTGGTAAACCATTCCGCGTCTGCCCATGATTGAATGACTTGTTTTGCAAACATGTTACCCGATTTAGCTTTTTCTTCAATGTCATGAAATGCATCAAAGATCAGTAGGGTGTTTGATAATCCCTTCGCTGCAATTGGCGCCAGGGTAGGATTGTCTAACAAGTCTATTAAAGGGCTTATGTTATAACCGCCCAACATCGTACCTAATAATTCGGTAGCATCTGAAGGCGTTAAAATAGGAGAACCAACTTCTCCTTTTGCAATTGCAGTAAGAAAGCCCGCTTTAACATAAGCGGCTTCATCAACACCCGCTGGCACTCGATTGGCCAAAAGGTTAAGAATATATTCTTCTTCACCTTTGGGTGGGTTTTTAATTAATTCAACTAAAGCGGTTGTTTGTTCTGCGTCAAGTGGCTTGGGAACAACGCCCTCAGCGGCGCGTTCTTCAACATGTTTTCGGTACTGTTGTAGCATGGCGAACTCCTTTGAGATTATTAAATAGAGTAATGGGATGGTTGATAAGGTTGCGTTGTTCACCCTATATAACTACAAGTATGCTAATGAAAGTACCCGAGTGAAAAAGTTGGTTTACATGATAGCAAAATAAATAAACAGAGGTAAAAATGAATTATAAATAAGTAATAAATGGACTTTTTAATAAAAAGCTTCTTGAGAAGGATTAAAATATGATTTTTAATGAGCAATTATTAGTTGGAATAATAACACTCAAGTTATCATTATCAACAAAAAATGAACAAGATTTATTAAAAATACATTATTGTGAGGTTAAAAAGATCATGTCTACACAGTTTAGGTGTGACAAATGAATAATTGTCAATCATGCGGTTTTCAACGCAAGGACTCCGAAAAGAAATGTCCTCAATGTGGTAGTTTTTACCTGACCATAGCAGAACTGATTGCGGAAGAGGTGGCTTATGAAGAAAAGAACTCATTCCTCGGGCAGTGTAAGCGAATTTTGTTTTCAAATAATATCAAAGATGAACTATTGGTTAAGCTGGGGCAATTTAACGCAGATCTGACAAAAAAGGGGATGTTTACTATTTTTTTAATGATTGCTTTTATTTTTGCCTTGCTCCTATCGGTATTGTAATTAATGTTTACCAGTTAAGGGTACAAAGCTGACACCAAGAATTTTTTGATTGACTACTTTATCAGGTGCGGTTTTTTGAACCAGTATCAATTCTTGATAGTTATAAGGTAAGCCTATTGGTATGACCAAGTTAGCTCCAACCCGTAATTGATCAATCAAGGGGGCAGGGATATGAGTAGCTGCTGCAGTAACTATGATCCCATCATACGGAGCATGTTCCGGCCAACCATAATAACCATCATCGTTGTTCAGTATAATGTTTTCATAACCGAGTTTTTTGAGACGTTTACTGGCTGTTTTAGACAGGTCTTTTATTATTTCTATGGAATAAACCTGTTTTACCAATTGAGCCAGGATAGCTGCCTGATAACCAGAGCCTGTACCTATTTCTAAAATAACATCAGAGGATTTAGTATTTAATAAGTCGCTCATCAAAGCAACCATATAAGGTTGAGAGATGGTTTGTCCAGATCCGATAGGGGCTGGGCCGTTTTCATAGGCACAATACTGAAAATCAGCGGGTAAAAATTCATGCCTTGGAACTATTCTCATAGCGGCCATAACCTTAGGATCTAATGAGTCTTTGCCAGTTAAATGACAAGTATATCGTGCTTCAATTTCAATATCATTTAACATACGATCAAGGCCTTTCATCAATTTTCTCCGGTATTTTTATTCCGAATAAGTAGTTTTTTGTATTTGATTATAAATTTCTTTTGATGATTGCCGAGTTAAGTGTAATTAATATTTAATGGTTATAGTTAGCGTTGCTTAAATGAATGACAAGCCTCTTGCGAGCATGACTTCATTAAGGGGGGTTATAAATTTAAGGCATATTTATTGGTCAGGAATAGAAAAAGGGTAGTGATAGTAAATTATGTTAAGGTGATGACTAACTTCTTCTATGTCGTTTTTGCCCCAGTTTAGTTTTGAAAAGCGTTGCCAATTATCAACTTGAGTGAGTAAACTTTTCCAGTCATAGGCTTGTTTCTTTTCGCGCCAATGAATTTGTTGAGTATGACAGGCTATGCAATGGTTTTCATAAAGCATGGCCCCTCGTGGTATTTGGATTTTAGTTGGATTTACAATTACAGCAAAAGCGCTGTTAAAAAATAATATAAAAACAAACAACATAATAAACGGATATCCTCTCACTTTATTCTCCATTCAAAATAATAAATAATAACTTTCAGGTGGATTCAATTTTGAAAAAAGTTTGCTTAATATAAAAGTTCGTTTAAATGCCAACTTTCTTTGAACCGACTAATGTTCTTTCTTAAGAAGGTTTGTTTGTAAGTGCTTCGGCATTACGTTTTGCCAAGTTATCAATAACAGCGGTTAACGAACCTTTGTTTTGAATTTCGTCGTTAAAAGTCGAGCGGTAGTTGGTCACGAGACTTACACCATCAATCATAATGTCGTAAACCTTCCATTCACCTCTGCTCAAAAACATGCGGTAATAAAGATCAACGGGTTGTTGACCGGACTGGGCAACGGTGGTTTTAACTAGCGCTTTTGTTGCATTATTTGCAACCTCTACCGGCAGAAAATTTATAGTCCACTGATTATATTCTACAAAGGCTCTGGAATAGGTTCTTACCAATAAGGTCCTAAATTCATCTTTAAAGCGCTCCTGTTCTAAAGGCGTTGCAGCTTTCCAGTTTTTGCCGAGCACTAAAGGTGCTATTTTGTCAAAGTCCACATGAGGATCAATAATATTATTTACAAATGAAGTGACTTGTGAAAAATTTTTGGTAAAGGATGGGTTCTGTAATTTTTTTTGTATTTGCTCAGAAATATTTTGTATAACTTGTTGAGGTTGTTCAGTCTCGCCCGCTATCCCTTTATTAGTAAGCATTAAGGCTAGCAAAAGGGTCAGTAAGCATAATAATGCATAGTATTTAGTAAGGCTTCGTATCATTTTGAACCCCATTAAGTAAGGTAACGTTGCTTTGTATTTTTTTCAGCGTTCAATAAATTGGGTAAAGCTTGAATAGATAGTGATAGGGAAAAGTTTTTGGTTGAATTTTTAATAGACACCATAATCCATATAATTCCAGTGAATGTCTATTAGTATGACTACGTATTGACAAATAATTTTATTGAGAATCTGGTTTAACTTAAACCTGTTTGAACAGCACTGATTGTGTGTAAAAATAATTTGTCGGGTGTTCTTTCGTACTAGATAAATATTAGTGTTTTGACTTTTTATTCAGTTAGATTGATAGGACGGGTTTTTAAGTGCATCAGTGTTCTTAAAAGCATCATCATCCTAAAAGTAAGTCTTTTTATAGGGCTTGTAGGTATTTGTACTAATATTTTTTATTAAATTTTTGTGATTTAATCGTCCCGCTTTATTTTTTTAATGTCTTTCAATTGGGTTCAATGCCCTTTAAATCATGTATCTCTAATCGAGGTGTAATATGTCAATAAGTGTAAAAAAAGTTAAAGTAAGTCAAGAAGCTGAAGTATTTAGCGATACAATTTTTCTACCAGATCGTGATGCCAGGATTGCAGAGCTTGCTTATTATAAAGCCGAAAGTCTAGGTTTTGAGCCAGGTCACGAATTAGAGGATTGGCTGGAAGCTGAAGGTGAGTTTTTACTGTGACGTAACAAAGCTAAAGTTGAATGCAGTGGTTAAGCATCGACAATTAGTTGGTTTAAATTCAATAGATAAATAACAATTAAATAAGAGGTATATCATGTCTACTAAAGAAGTTGAAACAACAAAAAAATCTGAATTATTACCTAAATCACCATTAGGCAGTTTGTTTTCGTTTGATGAGTTTGATCATTTTTTTGATGATTTTCTCTCCCGCAGATGGCCTCGTATGTTAGATTTTAATGTCTCTACTTTATCGGACAGCAGTTTTCCTCGCGTTGATATTATCGATCATGATAATAGTATAGAAGTCCAAGCGGCATTGCCGGGGGTTAAAAAAGAAGATGTGGAAGTTTCAATTAAGAATCAGACCATTACTATACGAGCATCCAGTAAAGAAGAAAAAAAAGAGGAAAAAAAAGATAAATATTTTCGAAGAGAGATTAGTCGCGGTGAGTTTAAGCGCATTTTGGCGTTACCTGACAATGTTGATGATGAAAAGGCAACCGCTACTTTTAAAGAGGGTATTTTGACAGTCAGTATTCCAAAAACAGAAATAAGTAAACGCAAAAATATAGACATTAAATAATCATTGTTTGAGAACTTGTTCTAAGCAGACATTAATTAAGGATGATTAATGTCTGCTTAGAAACTTAGCTTTGTATTGCTTTGTTTTAGCTTAAGCTTAAGCTTAAGCACAATTAATCAGTAGGAGTTATTAAAGGCCTATTAATAAAATTCTTATGGCTATAGCCACTTTAGTGGTTATTATTCTGGGAATACAGACGTATATGATTGTTCAGTTAAAAACGGATTGAATAATTTTGCAAATCAGTCAGGTAGCTTAAAAATTAAAACGCCAAGCCAACTTGGTTTAACGTTACCCAAACTTGTTCCGGATATAGATGTTTTTAAAGGGCAAACATGGAATCCCTATGAAGAAATGCAACACATGCAAAATGAAATGGAACAGCTTTTTGGGGACTCCTTTTTCCGCTTTCATATGAACACACCCTTAGGTGATTTTACTAAAGTACCTGATGTTGATTTACAAGAAAAACCTAATAAGTACATATTGACAGTCAATGCACCGGGGACTGATCTATCTTCAATGACGGTAAAGCTTGAAGATAAGGTTTTGTAACTCTCAATTAAAACGGAACATGCAGACGATAAACAAGCGGATGATAAAAATGGTGATTATCGTTTTTGTGAGCGTTTTTTAGGCGAGTTTAATCTAGCAATAACATTATCCGGAACCGCTGATGCCGCTAAAATAGAAACGGTCTATCATAACGGCATATTGATTATTATCATCCCCAAGGTTAAAGCTTAGGTTAAGTTACGTTTAATGAGGATGCCTATTTAGCCTTTCCCTTTTGTACGCGTGCGTGAGGGGGATTTATCTTTTGCTGTTTCCATGGTTTCAAAGCGTTTTTCAATAAACTGAATGATTAAATCAGCGATATCTTTTTCACTGGCCGCTTCGATACCTTTTAAGCCGGGAGATGAGTTAACTTCCATAATGACTGGGCCATGATTTGAACGCAACATGTCAACGCCACACACATTTAGTCCCATTATTTTTGCGGCACGAACTGCAGTTGAGCGCTCTTCTGGCGTTAGACGAATTAATTCGGCACTACCCCCTCGATGAAGATTGGAGCGAAACTCACCTGGAGAAGCTTGTCGCTTCATGGAGGCAACTACTTTATCACCGACTACAAAGCATCTTATATCACTCCCCCCGGCTTCTTTAATAAACTCCTGAACCATAATGTTGGCATTAAGTCCCATAAAAGCTTGGATAACGCTTTCAGCAGCATTATGTGTTTCGGCCAAAACTACACCAATACCTTGAGTGCCTTGTAATAGTTTAATCACTAAAGGTGCTCCACCGACTTGAGATATTAAATCTTCAATGTCATCGGGGTTATTGGCAAAGCCAGTGACTGGTAAACCAATCCCTTTTCTGGCGAGTAACTGAACTGATCGTAATTTATCTCTTGAACGTGAGATAGCGACTGATTCGTTAAGTGGAAAGACGTTCATCATCTCAAATTGCCTGAGTACCGCAGTACCGTAAAAGGTTACTGAGGCACCAATTCGAGGAATAACAGCATCAAACCCGGTCAAATCTTCGCCGCGATAATGAATGGAGGGGTTATGCGACGTAATGTTCATATAGCAACGCAGTACATCCAAAACCCGTACCTCGTGTCCGCGAGCTTGCGCGGCCTTAACTAATCGAGCGGTTGAATACAGTTTAGGGTTACGCGATAAAATAGCTATTTTCATGATCTTTTTGATGAAGGCTTAGTTGAGGTATATTTTGTCATGAAATAGAGTTACAAGCATTAGAAAAACCGTTTTAACGCCAAAACTGTTCTCATATCTAGGGATATAAAAAAGAGGGGGTATAGCGTTTTCGAAAGTGTTTTAATAACTTAACGATATTGATTGTTAATCATTAAAGATGGTTATTCTGAAGGTACATCAGTATTTAACCATAATAAAAAAAGTTCATAGCCAAGTGCTAATACGACAGCGCCAATAAAAAGACCAATTACACCCGCGCTAAGTAGTCCTCCTATCGCACCAATAAAAATAACCGCCATAGGCGTTTTAACCCCACGGCCTAGCAATATGGGTTTTAGAATATTGTCTATCAAACTAATTGGTATACTCCAAATTAGAAATCCCACCGCCGTAAACGTGTCGGCGGTGTAGAATAAATAAATAATGATAGGAACCACAACAGGCGCTACCCCAATTTGAGCTATGGATAAAATCATACAAAGCAATGCCCAAAGACCGGCTGCTGGAATGCCTACAACCATAAAGCCCAATCCTGCCAGTAAGGATTGAATCAAGGCAACGCCCAAAATCCCATTAGCCACACTGCGAATTGTAGCTTCTGTTAAGTCAGCAAAATCAGCGCCTTTGTCATTGGCAAGCTTTTGAGTGATTGCACGAGCAAATTTGTTACTGCCGCTTGAATTCGCTAATAATATACCAGCGATAATAATGGCAACAACAAAATTCAGAATTGCCATGCCAGCCCCAGTAGCTGCTGATAATAACCAACTACCGATTATTTTAAGTACAGGCGTTAATTGTTGTAAAGCACTTTGAATATTTTCAGACGCCAGTAACCAAAACTTGGCTAGTGGTTCCCCGATAAACATTAATTTGTCCAGATTTTCGGGTGGTGGAGGAATTGATAGGGAACCATCTCTCATCTTATTCGCCAGCATTTTTAGACCTTCTATCAGTGTTTCAGTCAGCATTGCTGACGGTACAATCATTAAGATTAGAAATCCAAAGGTAAATCCGGTCGCTGCAAGTTTATGTCGGTCACCTAGGGTTGAGCTTAGGCGAATGTATAGAGGATAAGCAGCAATAGCAATGATAATACCCCAAATTATAGGGACTATAAATGGCTGAACGATTTTGAAACACCAAAAAGTAATTATCAGCAACAGACCAATACGTATAGACGCTTCTAGCGATCGTTGGAGAAAAATTCGGTCGTTTATTGCTGAATTTGAATCATTCATAATTAAGTTCTTTTTTATATTTTTTAAGGATCAATGCACTTTAAATTTTCGGGTAATGTTCTACGAAATCAATATAGGCTATATCGACTTGGCATACAATGCTTAGTGTCGCTGATTGAGCGTATTGAGTCAGGCTTAGCTCAATTATTGCGGTTAATTTATGTTAAAATTAAGTTATTAAATAATAATCAAGATTGTCTTAAAATGCCTGAATTACCTGAAGTTGAAACAACCTGTCGAGGCATTGCTCCGCATATTCAAGGGCAAATTATTAAACAGGTTATTGTTCGTCAGCCTCAATTGCGTTGGCGAGTTCCTGAAGACCTCAATCAAATCTTAACCAGTCTTGTTATTAAATCAGTTTCCAGAAGGGCGAAATATCTGTTAATGACGACCAGCGCAGGCACGATGTTGGTACATTTAGGTATGTCAGGCAGTTTAAGGATTGTTACAACAGATCAGGAGACTGGCAAGCATGATCATATCGATTTTATTTTTAACAATGGCGTCATTATGCGCTATAACGATCCCCGCAGATTTGGCGCGGTGTTATGGACTTCAGAGCCGTTAGAAAATCATCCGTTGCTTAAAGACTTAGGTCCTGAGCCTTTGTTGGCTGATTTTACTGGTGAATTGCTTTATTCACTATCCAGAAATCGTAAAGTACCGGTTAAGTCATTTATTATGGATAGTCATGTCGTTGTAGGGGTCGGTAATATCTATGCAAACGAAGCCTTATTTACGGCGGGAATTTTGCCTTTACGCCAAGCCGGGAAAGTTTCTTTGGCTCGTTATCAAAAATTGGTGAGCTGTATTCAGGTTGTTTTGCAAAACTCTATACAGCAAGGTGGAACAACATTACGGGATTTTGTTAATGAGACTGGTAATCCCGGTTATTTCAAGCAACAACTTAAGGTTTATGGGCGCAAGGGCTTACCTTGTTATGCCTGCCAGCAGCTCTTAACAGAAGCAAGGTTGGCTAATCGCTCAACGGTCTTTTGTACTAATTGTCAGCGTTAATGAGCTCAGTAATAGATGACCAAAAAACTCTAATTACTTGCTTTACAGGCATAAATCCCTATAATCATCTTTGCTTTCAGGTTCCAGAAGATAGTCAAATCTAATGGTTAAACGGGAAGTCGGTAAGGTTTACCCCAAATCCGACGCTGCCCCCGCAACGGTATATAAGTAAAGATTCATCAATACGCCACTGTGTATATTAACATGGGAAGGTGATGGATCAGGTTAGCGCCACTTATAAGCCCGGAGACCGGCCGTAAGCATAATTCGCAACAGCGGAGGGCTGTTTTGCGTGTGAATGCGCGTGCCTGTCTGTGTCTTTCATTTCTATTGTCCTCCGTTGTTATTACTCAATCTCTATGCGCGGGCGGCGCAGAGGACAATCATGCAAAAAATTATTGCCAGCTCCTTATTGCTTGTGGGTTTTAATCCGCAGTCACAAGCTCAACTTAATCCTAATGATAATTCGTTAGAATTACCTAATATGGTTGTTACAGCAACTCGAACAGAAACTGCCAAGAATCAGTTGGCAACGGCTACTACTGTTTATACCCGAAAAGATATAGAACGCTTACAAGTTCAAACTTTGCCTGATTTATTAAAAGGCACTAGTGGAATTGATATTACGCAAAGTGGCGGTTACGGTAAAACGACTAGTTTATTTATGCGAGGCACCAACTCTGATAATGTCTTGGTCTTAGTTGATGGTATCAAAATTGGCTCTACTTCGTTGGGAACTTCACCATTTGAGTTTATCCCGATGGATTCTGTGGAGCGTGTAGAAATTATTAAAGGCCCACAATCAAGTCTTTATGGTTCGGAGGCAATGGGGGGAGTTATTCAAATTTTTACCCGTAAAGGCACTGAAACCGAGAAGCCAAGTATTACTCTGGATACCGGTGGTGGATCTTATAGCACCTATAAGGCCGCTGGCACAGTCAGTGGAAAATGGAAAAATAATTGGTATACATTAGGATCTTCGGGATTTGGTTCTCATGGCTATAATAATCAACAGCCAACTTTTGGTCTTTACGGGGTTAATCAGCCTGATAATGATGGCTACAATAACGCAGCAGTCAACGCAAGAGTGGGCCATCATTTTGAGAATAATGGTGAGGTAGAAGCTTTTTTCTTAAGAACACAAGGTACAACTCACTATGATGGAAACTATCAGAATAAAACTAATTTTATAGAGCAGGTCGTTGGTACGTCAGCAAGTATGGATGTTGTTAAAGACTGGCGCTCAACGCTGCGTTTTGGTCAAAGTCAGGATGATAATGATCAATTTGCTCCCGGTGGTGCTTTTTCGAGTCAGTTTAACAGCACTCGTTGGAATGCCACTTGGCTTAATCAATTTACCTTATCAGACAATCATCAAGTAACTGCAGGTTTTGATTATCGTATGGATGAGATTAATAGTTCAGAAAGTTATAACAAAAATTCTCGTTATGATACGGGGGCTTTTACTGAGTTACATAGTCGCTTGTGGGAAGACCATTTTGTTAACGCTTCTGTTCGTTATGATAATAATCAACAATTTGGTGATTATGTAACGGGTAATGTAGGCTGGAAATATAACTGGAATTATGGGATAAGCTTGTTGGCAAGCTTTGGTAATGCGTTTAAAGCACCTTCGCTTAATGATCTTTATTATCCGAATTATGGCAATTCTAGCCTTAAGCCAGAAGAATCAACGTCTTATGAAACAGGGATTACTGGTAATCATAATTGGGGGCAGTGGGAAATTCGTGCATACCATACCAACATTGATAATTTAATTACACCTACAATGGATCCGGTGACTTATAATTTTAGTGCCGAAAATATCGGTAAGGCACAAATTGAAGGATTGGAGTCAGAAATAGGTACCCAATTATTGGGCTGGAATGGCAAGCTAACCATGAACCTTTTAAATCCTGTTAATGTTGAAACTAATGGCAGACTTCCCCGCCGGGCTAAAGAAATGTTGGCATTTGATTTGTCCAGAAGCATCGGCGCATTTGAATTAGGTGCCAACGTGCTGGCACAAAGTGATCGTTTTGATAACACACAAAATACTATTAAAGTTGCTGGATATACAACCCTTGACTTAAGATCAGCTTATCATTTGAATAATAACTGGATGTTGAGCGCCAAGTTAAACAACCTTCTGGATAAAAATTATCAAACAGTTGATACTTACAATATGCCTGGAAGAAACTTTTTTCTTTCAATCCATTATAATAACTAAATAATGCGCCATTGACGGCTTGATTATTAACCTACCACTTACTATAAAACTATGAACATAAAACAATGGCTAAAAGCTGAATATTTACCTATCCCTCTAATTGCGTTAATGGTCATGACTCGTTATCATCATTTCGGTGACGTTTTGCACCTGCCTGATGCCTCTTTAGCCGTGTTTTTCTTTGCCGGTTTTTATCGTAACAAAGCCTTGTTGGGTTTTTTACTTATTTTGGCTGGTTTGATTGATTATCTTGCTATTAATAATGGTGTCAGTGGTTGGTGTATTTCACCTGCTTATGCATTTTTGATTCCGACTTATGCTGTTATGTGGTTTGCCGGAAGTTACGCAGCAAGCTTTAAAACAATGACAATCGGATTTTTTGCTAAGTCTGTTGGATTGTTAACATTGGCTACATCGATAGCCTTTGCAATTTCAAATGGTAGTTTTTATTTGTTCTCAGGTCGGTTCGAAGCAATGTCCTTGGTAGATTATTTTGTAAGTGTTGCCCAGTATTATCCATCTTACGTGGGCGCTGCCATGATTTATTCTGTTGCTGGATTAGCCCTTGTTAAGTTGCTAAAGTTATTTTACGAATTAAAGTCTATTGACAAATCGGTATAAATAACAAACATCGGGTAACATTTTTTTGTTACCCGATGACGATTTAGTCGGCCAATCTCTCAAACTGTTTTACTCTATATCTTCTTTAACTCTTTCAAAGCAAAGCAAAGTCAAAATTAATTTTAAAAATTAACAGAAAAATTTGCTTAGTGGAAAGCGATAATGCGATAAACTGAATCTATTAGTTTTAGCAATAATAATTTCATGATTGCAATCGAAGCAAATTCCTACCAACAACCAACACTATCGGTCGTTAAGTCTGAGGATGGACACTTGTGCGTCAAATTTTCAGGTAATTGGAATCTTCGTAGTTTGATTTCAATGCCGGAGCTACAACAAAAAATAAGCCTTAATGCCGTAGATAGTGCAATGCAATGGGACATGCGTTCTCTTGATTCTCTTGATAGCGCTGCAGCTTTGATTATCTGGCAAGCGTGGGGGCAGACAATACCTATACAGTTACAGATAAGACCTGAGTATAAGCATTTGTTTGATCGTTGGCAATCTCAGAAATTACCGGATACTGTGCAAGTTGATTCTGGCTTCAGTTTATTATTTTATGACTTTTGGAATTTACTTGGGGGTTTTTGGTTACAATTTTTGGATATAGTGACTTTGATGGGGCGACTGACTTTGGATACAAGTTATCTTCTTCGTCATCCAAGTTCTATTCCCTGGACAGAAATTTCCATCACAATTTATGAGTCAGGCGTTCGGGCATTGGGTATTACTGCGTTGGTGGGCTTTTTGATTGGCGTAGTGCTTAGTTATTTGTCGGCCTTACAATTAAAAACTTTTGGTGCTGAAATATATATCATTGATATTCTTGGGCTGAGTATTATTAGAGAATTAGGACCTTTGTTAGCGGCTATTCTTGTCGCAGGTCGATCGGGTTCAGCTATGACGGCTCAATTAGGTATTATGCGTGTGACTGAGGAGTTGGATGCATTATCTGCGATGGGTATTTCTCATTCGTTGCGTTTGATTCTGCCCAAAGTAATCGCTTTGATGATAGTGATGCCGCTTTTAGGTGCTTGGACAAGCGCATCCGCTTTAATAGGTGGAATGTTTTCTGCGCAAAATACACTAGATATCAGTTATCAGCAGTTTTTTCTTAAATTGCCTAATGTTGTCCCCTTATTCAATGTTTTTATTGGTTTGGGTAAAGGTGTTGTATTTGGCATTATGATTGCGTTAATAGCCAGCCATTTTGGATTTAGAATTAAACCTAATACAGAGAGTTTGGGTATTGAAACGACTAATTCAGTCGTTGCATCTATTACCTTTGTTATTATGATTGATGCGATTTTTGCTATTTTATTTATGGGAGTCGGTATGCCATGAGTCAATCCGATGCGATACGTTTGGAACATGTATATACCAGTTTCGGTGATAAAGTGGTGCATCAGGATATTAATCTTAGCTTGGAGCATGGACAAATATTGGGATTGGTTGGCGCCTCAGGGTGTGGAAAAACGACATTGCTACGTGAAATAATTGGTTTGCAAGCACCGACACAGGGTGAGGTTTTTGTTATGGGGCGATCATTAAAAAATGTAACGACTGATCACCGTCAGCGTTTGCGTAATAATTGTGGCGTGCTATTTCAAAAAGGTGCATTATTCAGCGTGTTAAATGTTTTTGACAATATCGCCTTTCCTTTGCGGGAGTTGGGGTTTAAGGATGAAGTATTAATAAAACGAATTGTGTTTATGAAGTTGGCAATGGTAGGGCTATCTGATCATGATGCTTGGTTAAAACCCGCGGACTTGTCGGGTGGTATGATCAAACGAGTCGCCTTGGCCAGAACAATGGTTCTTGAGCCTGGTCTTTTATTGCTGGATGAGCCAACTTCAGGTTTAGATCCTATCTCGAGTGAAGATTTTGTCAACCTTTTATCAGAATTGCATGGGTCTCATAATTTTACGGTCGTTATGGTCACTCATGATTTGGATATCCTGAGAGATTTATGTACTCAGGTCGCAGTGCTTGCTGATAATCAATTGATTGCTTATGGTGCTTTGTCTTCAGTATTAAGTTGTAAGCATCCATTTATTGAACAATTCTTTTATAACAGACGAGCACAACGGGTATTCCAATATAACGAGGCTACACATGGGTAGAGATAAACACGCTTTAATTACCGGCCTCTTTTTAATTGTTTTTGTGGTCGGTATAACGACAATTATTTATTGGGTAGGGCATTTTGAGCGGCAAAGAAATGTTTATGTTATTTCTACTCGTAACTCTGTAGCTGGACTTAATCCGGAATCAACCGTTTTTTATCGAGGAATCTCGGTAGGCAAAGTGATTAATATTGGATTTGATCCCTATGACACAGGCATTATTTTGATTCCTATTGAAGTGGATAAAGACATCATATTTACTAAAGGTGTCTTTGCAACATTACGATATAAAGGCGTGACTGGCTTGACCCAGATTCAATTAGAAGATTCCGGCAATTTACCCGCAGTTTTGAAGCCTGGAGAGGAGCCATTATCTCGTATTCCTTTGGTGCCATCCATGAGTGATAAATTGATGAGTTCAGGTGAAGAGCTTTTGCAAAAAGCAGATTACTTAATTGAGCGACTAGGTGCCTTACTAAATGATAAAAATTCAAAAAATATTGGCGACATTCTTGAAAATTTAAATACACTAACTAATCAATTTTCCGAGTTACAAAACACCCTTGATAAGGCATTGACCGGTGTTCCGCTCTTAACCAAGGATGCCCAAAAAACCTTGGCTCAAATAAATACATTGACCTACGATTTACAGGACTTAACACATGATGTAAAAAATTTGAGCATAAAGACAGGTCATCTTGTAATGACAGGTGATAATGCTACAGATACTTTAGTACAAATAACATTACCCAAAATTAATAAACTGCTCACCGAGCTGCAAGAGGCTGCGCAGCAGGTGAAAAGAACGGCAACCATGCTGGATAATAATCCACAAGCATTGTTGTTGGGGCCTGATCGGCATGATTCCGGGCCAGGTGAACCTGGCTATAAGGAGCCAATAAGATGAAAATTTCAGCCAGTGGTTTTCTGATTTTTTTTATAGCTCTATTAAATATGGGTTGCTCCTTTTCACCCAAACAACCCGTATTACATGACTTTGGCTTACCCAGTTTTGTTTCGACAAATAAAGTAATACCGACTGATGGTGTTGGCATTACAGTAGATGCTCCAACATGGCTTTGGGATAATCGTCTTCGTTATCGATTATTGTATGCGCCTCAAACACGTATTGGCTTTTATGCATTGGATCTTTGGGTTGCCCCACCACCTGAACTATTTGAGCAATTACTCATTTCCAGTGTAAAGATAAAAAATTACGCATTAATAATTTCGTTAAAGAGTTTTGAACAACAATTTGAAGAGCCAAATCAATCTCGAGTGGTTATGAGCTTCTTGGTGGAGGCTTATTCAGTTGATAAGAAAACAAAAATAGGTGTTCAAGCATTTTATCTTGAACAGGCAGCAATGCCGGCTAATGCAGCAGGCGCTATCAATGGCTTTGCTAATTTGACTCGTCAGGCAGCCGACAAAATTCAGATTTGGCTTGTTGGTTTATCAGATAAATCGATAAAAAAGTTGTGAACCATAGAGATCTTAAGGGTATCGTATAGTGTACAATAAGATTTTAATTTAGATGGAGCCTGCTGTGGACGCTTACCCCGAAAGAACTTGTTCAATAGAGCGTTTGGTCACGCATCCAAAACTTGTTGCTGCTACAAAAGCCGGAACTAAAACCCAGCAACGTCGCGATGGCGTTTATGGTTTTCCTGGGGAGACATTTGACTTGGAAGGCATAAAATTTGTTGTTACCGACTTAAAGCGTCAGCGTTTAGGTGATATGACCGATGAACATGCACAAGCAGAAGGCTATCCTAATCTTGAAGTATATAAAGATATTATTTTAAGAATGCATGCTGGAATGACATGGAACTTGGATAGCTTGGTTTGGGTACATACCTTTTCTGTCAAAGAGTAAGATTGGTTTGTTTACCAATTTGAGGGCAACAAAAAGTAATTAATTCATAAAGTAATTGATTTTTAAAACTGGTAGGTTATTATATAGGGCTTGTGGAGAGGTGGCTGAGCGGCCGAAAGCGGCGGTCTTGAAAACCGTTGAGGGTTGATCCCCTCCCAGGGTTCGAATCCCTGCTTCTCCGCCACAATTTTATGGTAACTTATTGATTTATAATAAGTTACTATTATATTTATATCTCCAAGCCCACCATTAAGCCCACTTTTAGTTCTGGCTTTCCTTGAATGTCTTTGTACATTTCAAGACTCAATCTTATATATACAATTTTTTAATATAATTTCATTGTATTTATTTTGTGTTATTTTAAATACCCCGTTATTTACTTTCTGCATAAAATAGTATCATATTCAAATAATCCCCATTAAATTTCAATAATCATTTCCAAAAAAAATATATCAGAGGGTTAAACTTCTTCTGAAAATGATCTGCGAGCATCATATCTGAAAGAAGGGATTGAAAAAGCATTATCTAATAGCATCAATTTTGACAGAAAATCGAAGTTGCACGGATTTCAAATATCCGAATTACTGGAAAAATTTGAATCTTGTATCAATATTGAAGATTTAATGGTGGAATACTATCTGTCAAAAGCAAGCATCTACAGAATTCTAGAAAATGGTATCTTTATGACAGATAGTTGTTATTAATTTTTTCTAACATGGGGCATTTTCATACGAGGATCGATCCATGTCATGAATGGCAAAAGATCTACAACATCTTCGATATACCATTTTTTATATCATGGAGACCATTTTGCACCAGCTTGTCTGACAATATCTTTTTGATGGTAAGGAACTTTCAGAAATATTTTCATAATATATTTATTCATAAGGTAAGAGGTTGACTAGATTTTGTAGAGTACTTAATTAAATATTGAGACTCATACCTCTATTTATGGAGATTTTTCCAATGAATTTTTCTGCATAGACATCTCAAAAAATACTTCTGCAAAACACATTCATATTTCTCTGAAAATTTTTTACAATCATTTTGTAGAACTTATTGCTTGCAAGAAATAACCATTTTTAAAAAAGTCAGAAAAAAGAGTCCTGCAGTCATATTGGGGGGAGATGATATATATAGAGTCGATGGCAATCGTTGAAATACTCTTCTGCAAATTTTTTTTCGGAGGGGGAGAGAGCCATTCTCTGCAATACTTTTGCAGAATTTTTTTCCGCAAAAAAATCCTGCAGGAAAAAGAGCTGCATAATTTTTGACAGAATATTCTTGGGAATTTGTTTTGCAGAAGGGTTGTGTTGCAGCTGCAGAAGACAACAATATTTTTTAAATTTTTCACTGTGTGTTTCCTTAATAGAACATAATATGAAGAATATATGGTGGCATATGCTCTAATACAGAAACTACGTTACTATAGCTTCAAACTTGAGACACCATGGGGTTAATATGTCAAAGCTCGAAAAATTAAGCATTTCCCTTACTCCTGAATTAGCTTTCCTTGTAAGAAGTGCTGTTACTGAAGGAGACTATGCATCAACTAGTGAAGTTATTCGAGAAGCTCTGCGTGACTGGAAAATCAAACAGAAATCTCATTGCAATAATGAATTTTCTATTGTAAACATTGATAGCTACAATAATCCTGAGTTTGATGCGTTTGATGAGTTTGACGACTTATATTCTGAAGCTGTAAAGTTTGTTACAGAATCCAGAAGTGCTTCTGTATCTGCTGTACAGAGGAAATTTAAGATTGGTTACAACAGATCTTCTAGAATACTTGAAGCTATGGAAGCTTCAGGTATTGTGAGTTCTGCAGGATCTAATGGTACAAGAACTGTATTAGTTCCACCACCTGTTCTGCCTTGATTCAATCTCGTTATTTGCTTTTACTCCAAATCCGGTTATAACTAATTTTGGAGATAGTGTTACAAGCAGGAAAATTGATTGGATTGGTATCTTAGCCCATCAATCCAATCAACTCTAACTCATACCACCAGCATTCAATTAAAAGGATTATGAAAAAAGACTCCTCAACCAGCATAAAAACAGCACTATTAGTTATTGCTTGTGTACTAGTATGGATAGTTCTCCAATCAGTTACTGGTGTTCCGATGAAGATGTAAGAGATATTTTCAATAGTAAACCTCCATCCTCTTAGTTCTAAATCCCCACCACATCCTCGTGTTATAAAACCTCAAGCAAGATTCTCAATATCTTCCGCATTTAATTCTGTTACAAATATTCTGAGGTTTCATAATAGGCTGATATTTCTGATTGCCTAAAAAAGAGTTTTCTTCAATTATTTCAACATTGATTAAGCTTCTCACTATGTAAACCTACCAGTTATGTTGTTATTTGGTATCATGGGGAAACGACCTACTACTAAGAATCCTAATGTCAGAAGAACAAAACCGCATACTAAAACAACAACTCTGGAATATTGCTAATGAACTTCGGGGTAATATGGGTGCCGATGAATTTAGAGATTACATTCTAGGGTTTATCTTCTACAAATACCTATCAGAAAAGATTCAACGTTTTGCCAATGCAGAACTCGCACAAGAGAATCTTAAGTTTGCTGACCTGCATGAAAATACTGCTGTTGGTCAATCCTATATTGCTGCATTAGAAGAAGCATCTGTTGAAGAATTAGGTTACTTCTTAAAACCCTCTGAGACATTTCATGCTATTGCGATGAAAGGTAGCAATCAATTAGATTCACAGAGCATAGGTGATAGCCATAATTTCATCTTAGGAGACCTTACCAAGATTCTCAAGAATATCGAGCAAAGTACCTTGGGTACAGACAGTGCTGATGACTTTGTTAATCTGTTTGAAGATTTGGATTTAACCTCTTCTAAATTAGGTCGCACAGAAAAAGACAAGAATGATTTGGTTGCCAAGGTCTTGGTACATTTAGATAAGATTGATTTCAATCTGGATGATGCCACTGCTGATGTATTAGGTGATGCCTATGAATATCTGATTGGTGAGTTTGCCAGTGGTGCAGGAAAAAAAGCAGGTGAATTCTATACACCACAACCTGTATCAACCTTATTAGCCAAGTTGGTCACCGCCAATAAACAAAACCTTAAAAATGTTTATGACCCAACCTGTGGCAGTGGATCTTTATTATTAAGGGTTAAACGTGAAGCAGGACATGTTGATAAGATTTATGGTCAGGAATTAAATCGCACTACCTACAACTTAGCACGCATGAATATGATTCTGCATGATGTGCATTACTCTGACTTTGATATCAAACAAGAAGATACCTTAGAAAGACCCCAGCATAGAGAATTACGCTTTGATGCTATTGTCGCTAATCCTCCATTCTCTGCTAATTGGAGTGCCAGTCAACTGCACATGAATGACGATAGATTCAGTGTTTATGGCAAGTTAGCACCGAGTAGTAAAGCTGATATGGCATTTGTTCAGCACATGATTTACCACTTATCAGAAGAAGGCACGATGGCAGTGGTATTACCTCATGGTGTGTTATTTCGTGGTGCAGCAGAAGGTCATATCAGGCAATATCTCATTGAGCAGATGAACTGCCTAGATGCTGTCATTGGATTACCTGCGAATATATTCTATGGAACAAGCATTCCTACCTGTGTGTTAGTGCTAAAGAAATGTCGTAAGAATCCGCAGGATGTTTTATTCATTGATGCCAGTCAGCATTTTGATAAAGTTAAAACAACGAATGTTATGCGACCCGAGCATATACAAAAGATTGTTGATACTTATAAAGCACGGACTAATGAAGAGAAATACAGTCATGTTACCAGTTTAGAAAGTATTAAGGCTAATGATTACAACCTAAATATTCCAAGATATGTAGACACCTTTGAGGCAGAAGAGGCTATTGATTTAGGTGCAATATCAGCACATTTAATTGCATTGGATAAAAACAGTCATGAAACTGATGTAACCATTGCCGCATTTTGTTTGGAATTAGGGATTGAACCACCGTTTGCCCTTACTGGTGAAAAAGCATGAGTGTTCCTGCCTTAAGATTTAAGGAGTTTAGTGGTGATTGGGAGCATATATCTTTAGGTGAAATATCAAAAGATGTTAAGTATGGAATGAACTCCGCTGCTATTCCTTTTGACGGCTTTCATAAATATATACGCATAACAGATATTGATGAAGAAACAAGAGAGTTTATACCAAGCCCGTTAAGTTCTCCAGACGGAAAAATTGAAGAGAAGTATAAACTTAAAATTGGTGACCTAGTATTTGCGAGAACAGGTGCAAGTGTAGGGAAAAGTTATCTTTATAAAGAAAAAGATGGGGATTTATATTTTGCTGGTTTCTTAATTAAGATTTCTATTGTTGGTTATCATCCCTATTTCATTTATACGAAAACATTAACACAAGCTTACAAATGTTGGCTTTCAGTTATGTCAATGAGGTCTGGTCAGCCTGGAGTGAATGCAGAAGAACTTAAAGAATATAGTTTCTTATCACCTTCACTCCCAGAACAAACCAAAATCGCCAACTTTCTCACCGCAGTAGACGACAAAATCACCTTACTTACTCAGAAAGCTACCTTATTATCCCAATACAAAAAAGGGGTAATGCAACAGATATTCAGTCAAGAATTACGATTCAAAGATGATGATGGGCAAGAGTTTCCAGAGTGGGATGTTATTGAATTAGAAACTATTGCCACTAAGGTTACTAAGAAAAATAAAGGGTTAGATATAAATGAAGTTTTAACAAATTCAGCTACACAAGGTATTGTAAGTCAGTCTGATTATTTTGATAGAGAAATTGCTAATCAGAAGAATTTAAGCGGTTACTATGTGGTTGAGGTGAACGACTTCGTTTACAATCCAAGAATATCTACAAATGCTCTTGTTGGACCAATTAAACGAAACAACTTAAAGGTTGGAGTGATGTCACCCCTTTATACTGTATTCAGATTTAAAGAAGGTAATTTGGTTTTTTTTGAACAATATTTCCAAACTACTCAATGGCATGATTATATGAAAAGCGTTTCAAATTCAGGCGCTAGGCATGACCGTATGAATATTACAAATGAGAGTTTCATAGGGATGCCGCTTCCATATCCTACTATTAAAGAACAAACCAAAATCGCAAACTTTCTCACCGCCATAGACGAGAAAATCACTACCCATCAAACCCAGCTCAATGCCGTAAAGCAATACAAGCAAGGTTTGTTACAGCAGATGTTTGTGTAACGCCATGACCTCACTTCAATCGGAATATGCCTTAGAAGCAGCTTTAATTACTCAATTGGTGGGTATGGAGTACAGCAAAGTAGTCATTGACGATGAAGCTGCAATGTTGGCAAATCTTAAACGTCAATTAGAGATTCATAACAAAGATATCAAGCTTACCCCGTCTGAATTTGAGCGTGTTCTGATTCACTTGAATACTGGCAGTACCTTTGATAGAGCCAAGATTCTACGAGATAGATTTGCTCTAAAACGTGACAACGAAGAAACCATATACCTGACTTTCCTGAATTCTGATGATTGGTGCATGAATGAGTTTCAAGTTACTAATCAAATCACCATGCAGGGTAAGCGTAAGAATCGCTATGACGTTACCCTGTTAATTAATGGTTTGCCTTTGGTTCAGATTGAACTCAAGCGCAGAGGTGCAGAGTTAAAAGTTGCCTTCCACCAAATCAATCGTTATCAACATAATTCCTATGATGCTGGGTTTGCTCTGTTCCAGTATGTGCAATTGTTCATCATCAGTAATGGTGTTAATACCAAGTACTTCTCTAACAACAAAGAGCAGTCCTTCAATCAAACCTTCTTCTGGACAGATAAAGAAAATAATCGTTTATCTGATTTACATGAGTTCAGTGCTGAGTTTCTAAAACCGTGTCACATTGCCAAGATGATTACGCACTATATGGTGCTAACCGAAGAGAAAATCATTAAGGTGCTACGTCCTTATCAGTTCTATGCTACTGAGGCATTAGTTGATAGAGTTAAAAACAGCAACGACAATGCCTATATTTGGCACACTACAGGTTCTGGTAAAACTTTAACGTCCTTTAAGGCTAGTCAAATCATCATGAAAATGCCAAAAGTGCATAAAGTGGTGTTTGTCGTGGATAGAAAGGACTTAGATTACCAGACTGCTCGGGAGTTTAATGGGTTCTGCAAAGGTAGTGTTGATGAAACGACCAATACCCATACCTTGGTTAAACAACTGAATGATGACAGTACCAAGCTGATTCTGACGACTATTCAGAAACTCAATAATGCCATCATGAACCCTAAGCATTTGGGGCATGTGACTCATTTGCGGGATAAGAAGTTTGTGTTCATTTTTGATGAGTGTCACCGTAGTCAATTTGGGGATACCCACAAGAACATTAAACACTTCTTTACCAATGCGCAGATGTTTGGTTTTACCGGTACACCCATCTTTGCAGATAATGCCAACCAACGTACCACCAAGGATTTGTTTGGGGAGTGTTTGCACAAATACGTCATTGTGGATGCTATTAAGGATGAAAATGTTCTGCGGTTTGCCGTGGAGTATGTCGGCAAGTACAA
>JAPLRP010000020.1 GCA_026399095.1 Methylococcales bacterium
ATTCCAACCTTCCGCAATACAACGATCATCTTTAACAACTACTGCCCCTACAGGCACCTCACCTTGCTGTTCGGCCCTTTGTGCCAACCTGAAAGCATAACGCATCCATGCTTCATCTCCAGTTAGACTTATTCCCATTCAATAGTTGCTGGTGGCTTTCCTGATATATCATAAGCAACACGGGAAATGCCCGGAACCTCGTTAATGATGCGGCGAGAAATTAAATCAAGAAAATCATAAGGCAAGTGCGCCCATCGAGCAGTCATAAAATCAATAGTTTCGACTGCACGGATAGCTATAACATAGTCATAGCGCCGTCCATCACCCATTACACCCACTGATTTAACCGGCAAAAATACCGCAAATGCCTGACTTACTTTATTGTATAAATCATTTTTATACAATTCTTCTATAAAAATTGCATCGGCTTGGCGCAATAAATCTGCATATTGCTTTTTCACTTCACCTAAGATTCTTACACCCAAACCAGGCCCTGGAAATGGATGGCGAAAAACCATGTCGGCTGGCAAACCTAACTCCAACCCTAACCTTCTAACTTCATCTTTAAATAATTCACGCAAAGGTTCAACCAACTTTAAAAGCATATTTTCAGGAAGTCCACCAACATTATGATGTGATTTTATTAAATGTGCTTTTCCACTTTTTGAGCCCGCTGACTCAATCACATCTGGATATATAGTGCCTTGCGCTAACCATTTTGCATCAACTATCTTGGCAGCCTCTTCGTCAAAAATTTCAATAAACAAGTTGCCAATAATTTTGCGCTTCAGTTCAGGATCTGAAACACCTGCCAAGGCATCCAAATAACGTTTTTCAGCATTAACTCTAATGACTTTGACACCCATGTGCTCAGCAAATGTTGCCATCACTTGGTCACCCTCATGCAATCGCAGTAAACCTGTATCTACAAATACACAAGTTAGCTGATTTTTAATTGCTTTATGCAAAAGTGCAGCAACCACTGACGAATCGACACCGCCAGACAACCCTAAGATAACGTGATCACTGCCTACTTTTTCACGAACAGCGCTTATGCTATCCTCGATAATATTACTAGCCGTCCATAGCGCCTCACAGCCACAAATATCCAGTACAAAACGAGATAAAATTCGCCCACCTTGCTTGGTATGCGTTACTTCAGGATGAAACTGCAAGGCATAAAATGATTTTTCTTCATTGGCAATCCCCGCAATAGGCGCTCCATCAGAACTAGCAATCGCCAAAAAACCTTCGGGCAATTCAACAACGCGATCACCATGACTCATCCAGACATCCAGCAAACCAAAACCTTCAACTGAAAGATGATCTTCTATTCCCGCCAATAATTTTGAATGTCCACGCGCTCTGATTTGCGCATAGCCAAATTCTCTATGATCAGAAGTTTCTACCTTGCCGCCCATTTGTTCTGTCATGGTTTGCATGCCGTAACAAATACCCAAGACAGGGACACCCAACTCAAAGACTGTATTTGGTGCTCTTGGCGTATCATAGCTGGTTACTGTATCAGGGCCACCCGATAATATAATGCCATTCGGAGCAAAATTTGTAATTTGTGACTCGCTGCACTCACAGGAATAAATTTCACAATAGACGCCAATTTCACGAATACGACGCGCGATTAGCTGAGTATATTGTGACCCGAAATCCAAAATAAGGATTTTATGAGTATGGATATTGGCAGATTCTTGTTTCACGGTATTTTTATATTTTATTTACTAAAATTTTGATCAATTATCACAATAATTTTTACGAACATCGCCACAATAGCGAACCCCATACATTTAGAACAAATTATGCCTAGGAAAAGTTATATGGTAATAATTTATTCAACGCGGTAATTAGGCGCTTCTTTGGTAATAGTGACATCATGAACATGGCTTTCTCTCATACCAGCACTGGTGACTCTAACGAATTGGGCTTTGTCATGCATTATTGAAATGGTTTGACTTCCTGTATAGCCCATGCTGGCCCTTATACCACCTAACAACTGATGGATAACCGCAAGCAAACTCCCTTTATAAGGCACACGCCCTTCAATACCCTCAGGCACCAGTTTTTCTACGGAATCAGTTTCTTCCTGAAAATAACGATCACTGGAGCCTTGTTGCTGACCCATCGCTCCCAAAGACCCCATGCCTCGATAAGACTTGTAAGATCTCCCTTGAAATAACTCAACCTCTCCAGGAGCTTCTTCTGTTCCCGCAAATAAACCACCCAGCATTACCGCATTTGCACCCGCAGCCAAAGCTTTAGCAACGTCACCAGAATAACGAATACCGCCATCTGCAATTAGTGGGACACCAGTTCCTTTTAATGCATCTGAAACATTGCTGACAGCGGTAATTTGAGGTACTCCAACACCGGCAATAATGCGTGTTGTACATATAGATCCTGGACCAATACCGACCTTAACACCATCTGCACCCGCCTCAACCAAAGCCAGTGCAGCTGCAGCAGTTGCAATATTACCACCAATAACCTGAACAGAAGGATAGGCCTGCTTAACCCATCGTACTCTATCCAAAACTCCTTGAGAATGTCCATGAGCAGTATCAACAACGATTACATCTACACCTGCCTCCACTAATGCTGCAACCCGCTCTTCTGTTCCATATCCAGTGCCGACAGCCGCTCCTACTCGCAAACGCTCCTGTTCATCTTTACAGGCGTAAGGATAATCCTTGGCTTTCTGAATGTCTTTTACAGTAATCATGCCACGCAAATGAAATGAATCATTTACTACCAAAACTTTCTCAATACGATGCTTGTGTAATAGAGCAATGGCTTCTTTACGATCAGCATTTTCACTTACTGTTACCAAGCGGTCTTTAGGCGTCATAACTTTTGAAACAGGTTCATCAAAACGCGTTTCAAATCTTAAATCTCGACTAGTAACAATACCCACTAATTCATCGCCATTAACCACGGGAACACCGGATATATTATTGGCACGAGTTAACTTTATGACATCACGTATACTAACGTCTGGGGAAACAGTAATAGGATCTTTAATAACCCCACTCTCATATTTTTTAACATGATGAACCTCTCTCGCCTGCTGCTCTATAGTCATGTTTTTATGAATAATACCTATACCGCCTTCCTGTGCGATGGCAATAGCAAGCCGAGCTTCGGTAACCGTATCCATAGCCGCTGAAACCAGTGGAATATTAAGCGTAATGCTTCGTGTCAACTGTGTCTTCATTTCTACATCACGTGGCAGCACAGAAGAGTGCGCAGGTACTAATAAAACGTCATCAAACGTTAGCGCTTCCTGAATAATTTGCATAAACCACACCTAAGTATCACTAAAATAACTGTTTATTATACGGTGAGTTTGTTAACTACCGTAGCACTAAAAATCTATACCTACCTATGAAATGGATTAGTATTAAAAATCAATATAAAACACCACATTCCTAGAACTGCTACTATTAGAGAACACCCACGACTGTCCGAGAACAGATCACCTATTCTCTGACAGCCTTCTGGTTACCAAAATCACTTTGGATCATCATAATCAGACGGCGGATGAGTCCAGTTTAAATTTACAGTTGTCGCCTTGGCATAACGATAAAAAGTACCTTCAAAATTCCCAAAAGCTAGTAAAAAGCCAGCCCAACCATCGAGAAATCCCAACTTGATTACATAAATACGAAAGAAAGCCCATAAACCATGACCTAAAGCCTTAGACATGCTGACCGACTTGCCTTTTCTTTCTAACTTTTTAGCACCTAGTGATGAATACCGCTGTGTTTTATGTAGCAATTGCTCCAAATTCTGGAAAGGCACCTGAATGATTGCAGCCTTGAAGTAACCGATCTTGCCTTCAACACGGAAGGATTCATGAACCTCTTCATGATCATCAAATATCAAAGCTCCCTTACGAAATAATTGAGGTTGACGGTAATCGGGATACCATCCGCAGTGCTTAATCCAACGCCCCATAAACCAGTTACGGCGCGGCACATAATAGGCATCAAAGTTCGGCTGCGCCAGTACATGCAAAATTTCTGACTTAGCCGAAAACGTACACCGCTCATCTGCATCCAGACTAAACACCCAATCGTGCTGACATGCCGCAATAGCGTCATTACGCAACTTACCAAAAGTAGTAAATGGAAGCTGTTTAACCGTAGCACCCATCTCAGTAGCTATCCTAACAGTATCATCGCTACTGTTAGAATCCAACACCAACACCTCATCTGCCCATGTCACGCTTTGCACCGCAGCAGCAATCTTATCCGCCTCATTATAAGTGATAATATATACGCTTAGCTTGGCAGATTGCCCTACAGCCTTTTCAGAAATAAATTCAGTCATGCTTTAACCCTAATGGCCTTTAATATCAAACCGTCCAAAGCGATACGAACCATCAGCTTCTTTTTTTAGATTCACTTGCTTGTGACGTATTATAAATGATTTACAAAAATACAGCCTATCCAATAAAAAACAACCTGAACCAGCATCTTAATGATTTTAAAAACATTCAACTAAAATTAAGCAGTCTTGAAATAAAAGAGATTTTTTGGTGGAGGGTGATTTAAGTTATTTGAATCCATTGAACCGACTAATTAAATTACCGCTATTACTTAGGGTCAATTAATTGAAGCTTATGTCGAGTTACTTAGTAGCCATCTTTGAAGATTCTAATTCAGAAATTTTTTAAACAGATATTAAAAAAGCTCATTATTCGAATGCTGAATTATCCCCATAAGTAAAATCGACATTTTAATTCTGCGAAATATCCCTTCACTAAAGGGATATCTTAGCCTACATTACCGCACGCGATAGCACAATTATTTAACTACACGTAAAGTAGGTCTTACAGGGGGCTTATTTTCGGGTGGAGGTGGTTCATCTGAGTCTTCATCTTCTTGATCGAAGATCATACCCTTGCCATTTTCTTTTGCATAGATTGCCATTACAGCGACTATGGGCACAACTATATGCATCGGTTTACCGCTAAACCTCGCGTTGAATTCAATCCCATCGTTTTCTAGAGAAAGCCCTTGTATAGCTTCAGGCCTAACATTTAATAGTATTTTGCCATCTTCAATCAATTGTTGTGGCAAAATTGCATGACTGTTTTCTGCATCTACCAGCAGATAGGGAGTCAACTCATTGTCAATAATCCATTGATAAATAGAACGAATTAAATATGGCTTTAAAGAAGTCATTGTACGATAGTTATTTTAAAGGCTCGACCATTTCTTTTTCAGCTTCACTAAGACTACGTTTGAAAGCTGGTCTTTTGAATATACGCTGCGCATAATTAGTTATAACTTCATTAGGTGTAGACACATCAATACCTAAACTAGGTAATCGCCATAATAAAGGTGCAATTGCGCAATCGATCAATGAAAATTCATCGCCCATAAAATAGGGCTTGTCTGCAAAAACCGGTGCATTTGAAAGTATGCTTTCCCTTAGCATTTTCTTGGCACGGGCAGATTTTTTCTCTCCTGAATATAAAATCTCATCCAGTAATTGATACCAATTTTGATCTATTATTTTAATCTGCATTCTGGCGTTTGCACGAGAAACCGGATCCATTTGATGTAAGGGGGGATGGGGGAAGCGCTCGTCCAAATATTCCATAATAATTCGCGAGTCATAAAGTACCAAATCTCGCTCTATCAATGTTGGTGAAGTACCACTGGGATTAAGCTCAAGCAAATCCTCTGGGGGATCAGTCGGGTCATAATATTCTATGTCTGCGGCAACCGCTTTCTCCTGTAAAACAAACCTGGCACAATGACTCATTGCGCATGTTGGAGATGAAAAAAGGGTCATTACAGATTTACGAGTGATAATATTTGCCACGAATAGCAACCTCTTGGGGCGTATAGAGCGATAAAAAAAACTATTGTAGCATATACAAGAACTCTTTTGATGTTAGCGTTATCTCGAACTTAAGCGATATGTAAGAAGAAAACATCCCTGTCTTCCTTAGAAAAACTAGTCCACGTCCTGCCAATATTCTTTTTTTAGTAAATAAGCAATTACAAGAAACATAAGCAAAAATATTATCACGTATTTTCCGATCCGCTCTCTTTCCAGTTGAACAGGCTCACCGACATAGACAAGAAAATTAACCAAGTCATTGACAAAAATATCAAATTCTTTCTCAGAAAGAGTACCCGTCTCTTCAAGCACTAATTTGGTGTATTCACCATAAATAGTTTTTCTAATTTCAGAATGCTGTTCCCCTTGCAATTGCCATAATGGATTAGGCATGGCGGTATCTTCGTAAACTAAATTATTTACACCAAATGGTCGGGATGCATCTAGGTAATAACTTTTTAAATAACTATACAACCAATCTGCTCCACGCGACCTGGCAATTAATGACAAGTCAGGTGGCTGTACTCCAAACCATTTTTCAGCATCATGCTTGTTCATGGCGCTGCGAAGTTGATCGTATATGCTTGCTCCTTCAGGAGCAATATCCTTTAATACTTTCTTTTGATCCACCTCAGCATCCAGCGCAAAACGTAAGTAACGCATATGCTTGGCAGAGTGGCACCCCAAACAATAGGTAACAAAATGTTGGGCACCTCGTTGCAAGGACTCATTATCGGACAAATCAATATCTGCCTCTTGGAGCTCTATAGCTTCAGAAGCAACCACCCCAAAAGACAACGTTAACAATAAAATTAATGCTATTAAATTTTTCATATCAGTCGAGACTCCCTTTTAATTTTTTAACCAACCGACTGATTACGTGAGCCATGCCCTGAGGGTTAGGTCTTCTGCTAAAAAAGGTACTTTTAAATGCTAGATGGCCAATCTCAGTATCCACCGCTTTTAATTCAGTGATTTCCTCAATTAATGCCGGCAACTGTTCTTCAAGGGCATGCAACTGTTCCTCAAGACTGTGCGTTCTTGTTAAGCGTTTTGGTAGCGGCTTTGTTTTTTCCCAACGCGTATATATTGGCATCAACAGAAAAAAGCCAAAATAAATAGTCGTAAAAAGTCTAGCCATAGTTGTTGCTAAAGGTGTTACCGGTTGAGTACCCAAATAACCTAATGCTAAAAAACTTATTACAAACAAAAACAGGGCTTTCTTAAAAATACCACCGCGATAACGAATTGATTTGACCGGACAACGATCCAGCCAAGGCATCAAGAACAACACGACAATAGAACCACCCATTGCAATAACGCCTGCGAATTTATCTGGAATCGCTCTTAAAATAGAATAAAACGGTGTGAAGTACCAGACTGGCGCAATGTGCTCGGGTGTTTTCATTGGATCAGCAGGAATAAAATTGGCGTGCTCAAGAAAATAACCGCCCATTTCCGGCATGTAGAAAATAACCGTGGCAAAAAACAATAAAAACACACCAACCCCAACCAGATCCTTAACTGTATAGTATGGGTGAAAAGGAATACCATCCACAGGATGTCCCCATGGATCTTTAGAGGCCTTAATTTCAATCCCGTCAGGATTATTTGATCCTACCTCATGTAGCGCCACTAAATGCATAAAAACCAACATCACTAATACCAACGGCACAGCGATCACATGAAAGGCAAAAAAGCGATTTAGCGTTGCATCAGCAATAACGTAGTCACCTCTAATCCAGAGCGACAAATCATCACCTATAACTGGAATAGCACTGAATAAGGAAATAATTACTTGTGCACCCCAAAAGGACATTTGCCCCCAAGGCAACAAGTACCCCATGAATGCCTCAGCCATTAATGCGACAAACAATAACATCCCAAAAATCCATATCAACTCACGAGGATGTTTGAATGATCCGTAAATCAAAGCCCTAAACATGTGCAGGTATATAACAATAAAAAAGGCAGATGCGCCGGTTGAATGCATGTAGCGTACCAACCATCCCCAAGGCACATCACGCATAATGTACTCTACAGAATCAAATGCAAGCTTAGCATCGGGCTTGTAGTTCATCGTCAGCAAAATACCGGTAATTATTTGATTTACCAAAACCAGCAATGCCAATGAGCCAAAGAAATACCAAAAATTAAAATTTTTGGGCGCATAGTAATGCGCCATATGATCATTCCAAAATTTTGTGACTGGAAAACGCTCTAGAACCCAGTTACCACACTCAGTTAAACGGGTTGGTTTCATGCTGCTTTCTCCTCAGAGGCTTCACCAATGATTATCCGTGTATCATTAACATAACGATAAGGCGGGATTTCCAGATTAGTAGGTGCAGGAACACCACTATAAACACGACCTGCCAAATCAAACCAAGAACCATGGCACGGACAGAAAAAACCACCTTTCCATTTTTCACCAAGATCAATGGGCGCTACTTCGGGGCGAAAAGTGGGAGAACAGCCTAAATGAGTACATAATCCCACAGCAACAAAAATCTCCGGCTTGAGTGACCTACCCAGATTCTTGCTGGAAGCGGGTTGTTCTGATTCATTAGATAATGGATCTCTGAGTTCGCTATCCAAAGTTTTTAGCGTTGCAAGGACTTCAGGTGTCCTGTTGAGAACCCACACGGGCTTACCACGCCAGGCAACTCTGATCAGTTGTCCGACTTCCATTTTACTAATATCAACTTCAACAGGTGCTCCAGCAGCC
This sequence comes from Methylococcales bacterium, assembly GCA_026399095.1. GTDB lineage: Bacteria > Pseudomonadota > Gammaproteobacteria > Methylococcales > Methylomonadaceae > Methylobacter_C. The sequence continues at coordinate 8,597 of JAPLRP010000020.1, forward strand.
ATTGCTTTTACGCTAGGTTGCATTTGAGCAAGAAAAGGAACAGCTAAATAGCCAGAACCAACAGCGCCAACCACGGTCAAAGCCGAGGTTAAAAACTGGCGCTTAGACTTATCTACGCCTTTATTATTCATTATGGAAATCTCCTGATTTTATTCGTGGCTTTAAAGCTCATTTTTATTCTGCGTCAATATACCACTAGAAGCATGTGAAATTGAAGCGCTTATACTTAATTGTTTGCAATGTTGCATATCATTTACCTCTACTATTTCTATCAGGAGACTTACTATCTCTAAACAATAGCTGAAATTTGTTGATACTTACAAATTTAACTCTTGAAGACTTACCCTTAAAGCTTTAAGAAACGCTCGATTCTCTTCCCGCTTTCCAATAGTAACCCGTAAACAATCACTTAATAATCCACCCTGACCACTCAGGTTTTTAATTAAAACGCCTTGTTGCCTTATTGATAAGAAAATATCGACTGCGCTGTTTTTTGGGGTCTTGAAGAGAATAAAATTCGCTGCACTTGGATAAGCGACAATGCCTTCAATCTCATTAAGTTGTTTAAAAACAATAGATCTTTCCGCACAAATATTTTGAGTTTGCTGATCAAAAAGCTTTTTATTTGACAGCGCAAAATCTGCGCTAACTTGAGAAAGCACGTTGATATTATAAGGAAGGCGAATTTTGTTAAGTTGCTCAATAATCGAAGAGTTACCAATAATATAACCCAAACGCAAACCTGCTAATCCCAATTTTGAGACAGTTCGCATCACCAACAAATTATCATGCTGATCCAGTTTGCCAATAAAGCTGGCATTAGCAAATGGAGCGTAGGCTTCATCAATTACAACCAATCCCTTAGCTTTTTTTATTATTTCAAGAACAGCCGATTCGCTAAATAAATTACCAGTAGGGTTATTCGGATAAGCCAGAAAAATAACTGAAGGCTGATACTGCTCTATAACTGCCAACATGACTGGCAAGTCTAGATCAAACGATTCAGCCAGAAGTGGAATACCAAAATATTTTAACCCCAAACAATCACTCAGCTGTTTATACATAACAAAACCGGGAGCAGGAGCCAATACACAGGAAGCTTCAGGTAGTGCCATTAACAGCAATTGAATTATTTCATCCGAACCATTACCCAATAACACGTCAAACCGGCCTGATAATTGATTTAATTCTTTTATCGTCTTTGTAAGTCGTTTCGCTTCAGGGTCCGGATAACGATTTAACTGACAGTCTTTAATTGCTTCAAGCCAGTCTTTTTTAATGCCCTCAGGCCAACTATAAGGATTCTCCATAGCATCCAGTTTAATTAAGCCGGTCGCATCAGCTACTTTGTAAGCCGCCATTGCCAAGACTTCTTTGCGAAAAACAGAGGATATTAAAAGGTCAACAGGTTGAAGGTTCAAAGTAAAAGACCCAAGGTAAAGGAGAAAATTAAGAATAAAAGATTATTTTTCCTAGCGTTGCTTAGCCTTTAACCTGATTTAATTCTGTATTCTGCTGATTGGGCGTGAGCAGTCAAGCTTTCACCACGCGCTAAGATAGATGCCGTTTTACCTAAGGCATCGGCGCCAACTTGGGAACAATTAATCAAGCTAGTGCGTTTTTGAAAATCATAAACACCTAAAGGCGATGAAAATCGCGCTGTGCCGGAAGTTGGTAAAACATGATTAGGGCCCGCGCAATAATCACCCAAAGCTTCAGCCGTATAACGTCCCATAAAGATAGCGCCGGCATGACGGATATTTTCACTCAATGCTTCAGGCTCTAATACCGATAACTCTAAATGCTCAGGCGCAATTATGTTTGCGATAGCCGCAGCCTGTTCCAAACTTTCAACTTTAATAAACGCACCTCGTCCAATTAAAGAAGCTTTAATTATTTCAGCACGCTCCATTTTAGGCAGCAATGTATTAATGCTTTTTTCAACCGCTTTCAGGAAGTCATTATCATCACTTATTAAAATGGCCTGTGCATTTTCATCATGCTCTGCTTGGGAAAATAAATCCATAGCAATCCAGTCGGGATTGGTTTTGCCATCACAGATAATCAGAATCTCTGAAGGACCCGCAATCATATCTATTCCAACTTGCCCAAACACCAGTTTTTTTGCAGTAGCAACATAGATATTACCTGGCCCGACAATTTTCGCGACGGCCGGTATCGTTTCTGTACCGTAAGCAAGTGCAGCAATGGCTTGTGCACCACCCATTGTAAACACACGATCCACCCCAGCGAGAAACGCTGCCGCCAAAACCAGTTCATTGGTCTCTCCCTGAGGCGCAGGTACAACCATAATCAATTCAGCCACACCGGCTACTTTTGCAGGAATAGCATTCATTAAGACCGATGAGGGGTAAGACGCTTTACCGCCCGGCACATAAAGTCCCACTCTATCCAATGGCGTTACTTTTTGCCCCAACTTCGTGCCATCGGCTTCTGTATATTGCCAAGATTGTATTTTTTGATGCTCAGCATAAGCACGAATACGATCTGCGGCAACTTGAAGAGCCTGCGCCTGGTTATCAGGCAACTTCTCCCAAGCTGATTTAAGCACTTCTTTCGACAGTTCAAGCTCACTAGCATTTTCGATGCTACGATGATCAAAAAGGTTGGTATATTCAATAACGGCTTTATCACCATTTTTTCGAACATCCGCAATAATCGCGAGCACAAGCTGTTGAATAGCCAAGTCATCGGCTTCATCCCAAGCTAACAAATATTGCAATTGCTGATCAAAATCATCGGATGAAGCATCTAACTTAGTGATACTTAAACTGGACATAGACTTACCTGTTTGCCAAAGTTTTTTCAAATTGAGTCAGTAATATAGAAATTGCTTCATGTTTCATTTTCATTGCTGCCTTATTAACAACCAGTCTGGAACTTATATTCATAATAAGCTCTCGCGGTTCCAAGTCATTGGCTTTTAGGGTATTGCCCGTATCAACCAAATCAACAATACAATCAGCCAAGCCCACTAATGGTGCAAGCTCCATTGAGCCGTAAAGCTTGATAATCTCAGCTTGTATGCCCTTACTGGCAAAGTAACTCTGGGCTATTTTGACGTACTTGGTAGCTACACGAATACGACCTTTTAGCTCTGGGGCATCTTTATGGGCAGCCGTCATTAAACGGCAACAAGCAATATTCAAATCCAAAGGCTCATATAAACTTTCAGCGCCATGTTCGATTAATACATCTTTGCCCGCAATACCTAGATCTGCAGCTCCATATTCAACAAATGTAGGCACATCAGTAGCACGAATAATCACCAACTGAACGTCTTTACGAGTGGTTGAAAGTATCAATTTTCGACATGTTTTAGGGTCATCAACCGGAATTATTCCAGCCTCTGCCAACAAGGGTAAAGCGTCCTCATAAATCCTGCCTTTGGATACGGCAATAGTCAGCATTTTAAAACCTTACCTTGGAACACGACGAATAGTCGCACCTAACTGTGAAAGTTTTTCTTCAATGTGATCGTAACCTCTATCAATATGATAAATACGATCAACCAAAGTACTGCCTTCCGCAACCAAAGCAGCTACAACCAAACTTGCAGACGCCCTTAAATCCGTCGCCATTACTGGAGCCCCAATCAGCTTTTTAACACCAGTACAAATAGCTGTATTGGACTCCAAGCGTATATTGGCCCCCATGCGCTGTAATTCTTGAACGTGCATAAAGCGGTTTTCGAAAATTGTTTCGGTAATAACCCCCACTCCATCAGCAATCGCATTCATAGCAATAAACTGAGCCTGCATATCGGTAGGGAAAGCAGGATAAGGGGCCGTCCGAAGTGATACGGCTTTGGGTTTTTTTCCATGCATATCCAACTGAATCCAATCATCACCGGTAGTAATTTCTGCTCCAGCTTCAACCAACTTCTCAAGTACCGCATCCAAAATATCAGGACGAGTATTTTTAAGCTTAACTTTACCGCCCGTAATGGCCGCTGCAATCAAATAGGTACCGGTTTCAATTCTATCTGGAAGAATGTCATAGTGCAGCTCTTCTACGCCTAAACTTTTAACGCCCTCAATAACCAAAACATCCGTACCTATACCGGTAATTTTAGCGCCCATTGCATTGAGGAAATAAGCTAAATCAGTGACTTCAGGTTCTTTAGCAGCATTTTCAATAATGGTGGTGCCTTCTGCTAACGTAGCGGCCATCAATAAGTTTTCTGTGCCCGTAACCGTAATTTGCTCAAGCACCAAGCGACAACCTTTAAGTCGATCTGCTTTTGCATGTATAAAGCCGCCTTCAACGGTAATATTAGCGCCCATCTTAATAAGGCCGTTAATATGAATATCAACTGGCCGCGTACCAATTGCACAACCACCTGGGAGAGACACATGAGCCTCTCCAAACCTTGCCAACAAAGGTCCCAGTACCAATATTGATGCACGCATGGTTCTGACTAATTCATACGGAGCCTCATAACTGGTGATAGTACTACTATCAACTTCGATATTCATTTTTTCGTCTACAACCAGACGAACACCCATACGTCCCAATAACTCCATGGTCGTGGTGATGTCATGTAAGTGAGGGATATTACCCACACTAACTGGTTTTACTGAAAGTAAAGTGGCCGCCAGAATGGGTAATGCTGCATTTTTTGCACCAGAGATACGAAGTTCTCCAGAAAGACGTGCGCCACCGGTAATAATTAATTTATCCATATTCGGTACTTTAAATTGTCTCTGTTAACGGTAGAGGTTCAACATCATGTTCCTCTAGGGGCTGCGTTGCAAAATGACTTGTTTTTTCAAAGCCACTTAGCTTGGCAAGGTTGAATAATTGTTCGGGAATATTTTTGAACGTTATCTGTATTCTGTGCTGCCGTGTATATTTGATCCATTCAATCATTAACGCTAGCCCTGCACTATCGGTACAAACAACAAGACCAAGGTCAATCGTGATATGTTTTGCAGTACTTAAAAACGAAAATGATTTGACTGTCTGGATATCGATAGTAGCAAAAGTCAAGTCACCATCGACTATAAAGTGCCCTGCTCCTTGATCAACAATATTCAGTTTTGTCACTTTTTCTCTTCCGCAGACTTAAACAAGAATTGGCCAAGCGCTTTTTCGAGAATAATGGCTGACTGAGTAATCTCAATCTTTCCACCCTTTTGTAAATAAATATCAGAACCACCAGGTTCAAGATTCACGTACTGCTCACCTAACAAACCAGCTGTAAAAATACTTGCAGTTGTATCATCAGGTAGTGTATTGAACTTTGAGTAAATGCTCATCTGAACAACAGATTCATAGGTTTTTGGATCCAAATTAATTCCAACAACCTGACCTATTTTTACACCGGCTGCAGAAACCTGAGATTTAACCTTAAGAGCTCCGGAGTTTTCAAAACGGGCAGTAATCGTATAACTGTCCTCATCAATAAAAGAACTTAAATTACTGACTTGCATGGCAAGAAATAACAGCCCGACAATGCCTGATGCTACAAAAAGCCCGACAAGAGTGTCCTGAGTACTGGTGTGCTGCATTTTAATTGTCTCCAAACATAAGTGCGGTCAGGATAAAATCCAAACCTAAAATACTAAAAGCTGAATTTACGACGGTACGCGTAGTTGCTCGACTAACACCTTCCGAAGTGGGAATTGCATCATATCCTTCAAATAAGGCTATCCAAGATGCTACAAAACCAAAAACGATACTTTTAATTACGCCATTAATAATATCATCATGAAAATCTATACTTGCCTGCATTTGAGACCAATAAACACCTTGATCTACGCCTAACAAACCTGACCCAATTATTTGGCCACCAACAATACCAACGGCACTGAACAAACCGGCCAGTAGCGGCATTGATATTAATCCGGCCAAAAATCGCGGGGTAATTATGCGCTTAATAGGATCAACTGCCATCATTTCCATGCCCGATAGCTGCTCTGTTGCTTTCATCAGACCAATTTCAGCAGTTAAAGCAGACCCAGCCCTACCGGCAAATAAAAGAGCTGACACAACAGGCCCAAGCTCGCGAACCAATGATGCCGCCACCATAACGCCTAACGTTTCTTCTGCACCAAAATCAGAGAGCGTGTAATAACCCTGTAACCCCAAAACCATACCGACAAATAATCCGGAAATAGTGATAATCAAAAAGGATAAAACGCCCACCGAATAAAGCTGATTTAGGAGTAATCTAGGACGGAGTAATATCCCAAATGTGCCTGAAATAGTTTGAAACAGGAAATAAGTTGCCCTACCCAGCTTAGTAAAACTGGTTCGTGTACTTTTACCCAAGTTTTGTATTATTTGAATCATTTTAGATACAGATTATATTTACGTTCAATTTAAAATTAGTACCGTTTACCCGTTGACATAAGATCATCAACATAGTCTTTTGCAGGGTAGTGAAAATGAACCGGCCCATCTGCTGCACCTGTCATAAATTGTTGCACCCATTCAGAATCAGATTGCTGTATTTCTTGCGGAGTACCTTGACCAACAATTTTTCCACCTGACAACACATAAATGTAATCAGCAATTGCGGAAGTATCATGAACATCATGAGAGACAATAATACTGGTTAGTCCCAGTATATTGTTTAACGACTTGATTAAATGGACTAAAACACCCATAGAAATAGGATCTTGACCAGTAAACGGCTCATCGTACAAAATCATCATTGGATCTAGGGCAATAGCTCTTGCCAAAGCAACACGCCTAGCCATACCGCCGGAAAGTTCGTTGGGCATAAGGGTTCGCGCGCCCCTTAAACCAACTGCCTGCAACTTCATTAATACCAAAGAACGAATCATGGATTCAGGAAGATGAGTATGTTCCCGTAAGGGAAAAGCCACGTTATCAAAAACATTCATGTCCGTTAATAACGCGCCACTTTGAAATAACATCCCCAGACGCTTGCGCAACTCATACAACTCAGTCCGTCGCAATTTATGAACGTCTTCACCATCCACAGTAATAGAGCCGTTCTCTGGAAACAACTGCCCACCTATCAATTTTAATAAAGTGGTTTTACCGGTGCCGCTAGGCCCCATTATGGCAGTAATCTTACCCCGCTGAAAATCCAGCGAAATATCGTCAAATATTTTCTTATTGCCTCGTGAAAAAGACAAGTTACGAACAGAAACTATACTGTCTTGAGAAGAAACGCTGTTATCCATGCGCAATTATAAGAGTATTATCAATCTAAATCGGCTATTTTCTACGACTACTCCTAACTAAGTCAACCTATTGTCGTGGTGATTCATAAATGAAGGCTCATCTTTTGGCTTTTAACAACCGATATTCTAGAAGCCAGTTACAATATTCTTACGCCCCACAACAGCGTTTAAATTTCTTGCCACTACCACACGAACACTGCGCATTCTTACCTTGATTAGTTTGCAGTTCTACCTTACCCATTGATTTGATAATGCCATCAAGATAAAACCAGCGACCGTTAATTTTTGTAAATCGACTAATCTCATTCATAATGCATTCCTCATCATCTTGGCAATAATAGGCTTTAAAAGCCACCAAACCCTTGCCATCCTTTACCTTTCCTTTTTTTATCTCGGTAATTTCCAACCTTAACCATTCAATTTTTTCTCTGGAAAAATCTATGACTTTGGGCCGCGTGCTTGCCTCCCACGTCTCCTGTAAATAAGCGACATTCCGAAAAACATAGGCAGTATATCGAGAACGCATAAGCGCTTCAGCAGTTGCCGGTATTTTTTCAGCAGAATGAAAGGGCTCGCAGCATTCTTTATAATTTATGCCAGAACCGCAAAGGCAGTGAAGTTGGGTATTCAAAAACTAATCCTTTTAGAAGCCATTACGAGCAGTCGATATATGGCAACCGGCCAAAGGTGAGCCGCTAATAATTAAGCCTACCCACCGTTTTATAGTAAAAGCTTTAAACAGCTTCAGTAGACTTCTGCTTTGCCAATAAATAATCCAACCACAAATTAGATAATTTTTCCTGCACTGTATTCTGACGTAAACGAGCATTCAAATGCGGGAAATCAACTTTATCCAAGTCCTGATCCTGGTTATAGCAGGAATAAACAAAATATTCTTTTCCTGTATCCGCATCCACATGCTTACACAAACACTGGGCACAAATACCTTTCATCATGCACTGCATCGGTGAGTTGATAGAACCAATAGCATGATGGGCCTTATTTAGATACGGCTTTAACACATCAAAACGCGCAGATTTTACGGCTGCCATCATACGGTCCGAACCGATAACCACTAGATGATCTACATCTGCAAGTGATATGGGTTGCTCACCTAGTTCACCTTTAGCATAAGCCACCATACATTCCAATATATTACCCACAAAAGTTTTATCTTGTGGGCGAGTTGGCACTATGGCTTCAACACCTTCACCTTTATCAACTGCCCAGATAATTAAATCAGCTGCGGCCTCTACATCTTCAACCTTAAATCGATCTTGTGCCAACTTATAACCCGCAAAATAAATAACACGATTTCCGGCCGCTCTTAGTGCTTTACCAATAGAAAACAATACCGCATTACCCAAGCCGCCACCGATTAACAGCACGGTTTGATTACTTGGAATATCGGTAGGCGTTCCAGTTACCCCCATAATGACCAACGGATCGCCGACTTTCCAGGTTGCACAAAGTCGTGAAGAAGAGCCCATTTCCAGAGCAATCAAAGAAATAGTCCCTTTTTCTTTATCCACTTCAGCGCCCGTTAACGCCAAACCTTCCGCTGCTAATACTGTACCCTCAACGGTTGGCGCAAAAGCCTCATAATTCTGAACCCGGTAAAATTGTCCGGGATAAAATTTCTCAGCAGCCAGCGGCGCTTTTACAATTACTTCGATAATAGTCGGTGTCAAGCGATTAATGGCCACGATAGTTGCTTTAAAAGCGACATCCAAGCGGGCAAATAAATCGTTTAAGACCACATCACGTTCTGATTGTTGTGCAGGATTGAGTTTTGCCAGTTGTTGTTCAAACAACTTAACCACATAAGGGTAGCCATTTTTAGCACTGGCCATAGCCTTAACCACATTGCCGGCATACACAGGATGGTTGTCACCGTAAAAGCTGATAAATTTACCGTCTTTTTGATAAGACGTTAGTGGCGCCGGCTTACCCAACTTAGGAAATGCCTCATCATGCATAGGTACTAATTCAACAGAATCGTTTGTCCATTCAGGTTCATAGCGTTGAAAAAACCACTTATCCATCACAAAGGTCTCTGGATATTCACTTTGATAAATCGTGTTAGGCGATGTCCCAGCTGCCACATATAAACTGCGTAACGGAACCTTAACAACTTGACCGGAATTTTTCCAACGGCCGCCATCCAGCACCAGCTTTTCGAAGTCTACAGCATTTAAATGTCCATACTCGTCAGCATCAGCACTAAGCGGACTCATGCCTTCTGCTAGCGCGATACCTTCTTCCAAAGCTTCGCTAATTTCCTCATGGTTTTGACGATATGCAGGGGCATCGACCATGCCTTTACGATAAAACAGCGTAACGCCACCCCAGGATTCCACTAAAGGCTGGAAGTGTGGTTGCTCGCCCTCGGCTTCCGCACGTTGTCGTTCTGCATGTATTGCTTTGCCATGCGCCAGAAATTCATCAAGGATGATCGTTTCTTCTTTATCATAACGGCCTCGAACGACCTGTTCACCATAAACATTAACTAATATTTCGTAGCGATGCAGAATTTTCTCAACCTGTACCGGATAATAAGCCATTAATTCTGTGGCAGTATCAATTGCTGTTAAACCACCACCAATAACACCGGCAGGTAACCGTACTTGTAAGTTAGCCATTGAAGATGCTTTGGCTGCGCCCGTCAATTGCAACGCCATCAAAAAATCAGAGGCTTTACGTATGCCACGCATTAAATTGTTTTTAAGATCAATAACGGTTGGTTGACCAGCACCGGAAGCAATACAAATATGATCAAAACCCATACTCCAAGCATCTTCGATAGTTAGTGTGCCACCAAAACGGACACCGCCATAAGCACGAAATGCTTTACGTCTTTGCAGTGTTAAGTAAATAACTTTTAAAAAGTTTTTGTCCCATCGCACAGTAATACCGTATTCCGCAACACCACCAAAACCGGCCAAGATTCGTTTATCCAAATCTTCGTAGAGATCATTAAAATCAACAATCGGCATCGGTAGTGTATTGGCATCACCGGTTAACTCCACCGGCAAAGGTTCCAGCTTTAAACCATCAATACCGGCAACACCAAAACCTTCATTTAATAAATAATGGCTCATGGTATAACCAGCAGGACCCAAACCTACAACCAACGCATTTTTACCGTTATAAGGTAACATCGTAGGACGCTTAACATTTAACGGATTCCAACGAGTCAATAAACTGTATATTTCAAAACCATAAGGCATGAACAATACATCAGTCAATACATTGGTTTCAATTTGCGGGATATTAACCGGATCGGTTTTTTGGTAAATACAGCCTTTCATGCATTCATTACAAATACGATGCCCCGTACCCGGACACATCGGATTATCAATAATGATAATAGCCAAAGCGCCTATATTGTCACCATTGCGCTTAACCAAATGCATTTCAGAGATCTTTTCATCCAACGGACAACCAATAGTTGTCACGCCTAACGGATCAATTTTAAAGGTATTGGTTTTCTTGTTACGCATACCTTTAGAGCATGAATCGGTATCGCGTTCGTGACAATAAATACAATGATTAACTTCTGAAAGAACCTGACGTTGCTTGTATCTTGGATCAGTTAGTTTAAAACCATCCCGACGACGACGGTGCTCCAAGTCACCCATCCACGCAGTAAATTGACCACGATCTATCGTGTCATGTTCGACCAATTGATCAAAGTCACGTTTTTCAGGAAATTTAAAACTTAACCAGTCAGCGACTATATCGTTATCTTCTTGAGCAACAAAGCTCCAACGCTGCACGACATCCATTAAACCAGTGATAAATTCAGCCTCATCCGCTGCATTAATAATATCGCTAAATTCAGATGCCGCGAGTTCATGGCTTGCCAATTTTGCACGTAACGCAGAAACTTGTTCATCCGCACTTTCGTAATCGCTGACCTTACCTTTGGCAAGCAACTTGTAATGGCTGGACAATAAACCAATAACCGCACCAACACGTGCAACACGATGCTCAGGATCATTATCTTGATTAGCCTCCGAAAAACCAGCTTCAATCAATAAATCAAAACGATTCAGGATAGAAGAAATAGCCCAGTCGCTGGTATCTTGGCCTTTAAACACCACACCCAGCTTTTCAACCACTTCATTTTTATAGGTAAAAATCGTGTCAATTTCATCCTTGATTTTGACGCTTTGTGCTTGATGCTGTTCAGACACATTAAAGAGCTTGGCGACAAACTGACCCACATAAGGCCCCATATTCACCAATAGCTCAGAAACTTCTTCTGGCTTTAGACCCTCGCCTTGGTTTTGGCGATAAGCCGCAAATTTATTGTAAAGCTCAACATCATGTTTTTTAATCGACCCATCAAACACATCCAATAAATCTGTTAGACGTGCCGCATCGTATAAATCAGCGTAAGTAAAGCCAGGGATTCCAAGAGTAAGAGTGTGTTGTTTCATAATACTTATGATTAAATAGCTTAATGTACAAAAAGGTCAATAAAACAGGACCGTTTGAACAGCTAAGGTTACTGAAAGGGAAAATTTGTCGATATTTTAAGGAAATATGACTATTTTATCCATACATAATGTTCTTAAGCATCATCTTACGATGAATACCTTTGAACATTTTATTTGATACCCATGTTGTACTCGATGTTCTTCTTAATCGCAACGGCTAACCCGACATACAAAATAAACCCTCTTTTTCTACCTCCCTTAAGCGCCTTTGTATCTATGGCCATTCGCAGCGCGTTGAATGGCATTTCAAACCTCAGTAAAGTGACTTTAACACGTTGATAGCCCTCGGTATTCCTTTTTCAGGATAGGTCCGCGGCTTTCTGTGTGTCTGCTGACGGTTTTTGTAAAATACAATTTAATCCTACCTTACAAAGGGTTGTCGTGTTTTACCCATAACATTTACTGCTTAATAATTGTATTTACCATCTTATAGACTACATTTATCAATAGACTGAATGTTTTTTGTAAACTCGCTAATCCTTTTAGTGCCTTACCTGCAAGCCATTAGGCGCTCTTAAGTCTTTTTGGCAATGCACTCGGATAGCGGCGGGCTTAATCACGCTATCATTTAAGCCGGACACCGGCAGTGCCAGGCAAAGACTAAATACTCGCAGCGATTTTACAAATACCGGCAACAAGTTCCGTCAAACTAAACCGGAGACACAAACATTATGAGCATGCTGCATTTCTTTCCCGCCACGGATGCCGAACAAGTTAACTGGCTGACTCACTATGCTTTAAGGCTTACTATTAATGGGACGACGTGTGGAATCAGTGCTCGGGAGATTGCGCGTACTCAGGCAGATTTGCTTTATCACCGTTGGTTTATACAGTTCGGGTATCCTGCAAGACTGAATGATGCCAAGGCAATCGCTGCCTATAAAAAACAACTCTTAACGGGTCATAGCCAAGACAGCATTATATATCCAGAACCGATCAGCACCCCGAAGCCACCCCCGCAACCTGTGCCGGGTATTTATACGCGACTGATGAACCAGATTAGCCGTATTAAGGCCAGTCCAAATTATACTGAAACTATCGGTAAAGACTTGGGTATTATTCCGCTGATGCATAGCGTTGAACATTCTGATCCGGGCTATTGGCTAACAACAGAGATTGGGATGAATGCAAGCCGGGTGCAAATTGATTTTACTAAATACGGTCATGAGGGTATCTGGATCTAATGCCAAAGGGATATAAGCGTTGACTTAACCCGTCTAAATTTTGAAAGCTAAGGTTTTTAGGGAATATAACCAATTTTGGAACGGCTTTAGCCACGATTTTCGCGGCTAAAGCCGTTCCTACATAAAAGTAATTCATAACTACTTGGAGCCCTACTAACTTAATAAACATTTTTACTCATTTATAAAAAAAATTATTTTTTATTACCAAATTTTATCGCTTTATTTACAAAAAATGACGTTAGTGTCTGATAACTTGAGAGCTATGTAATGTGGCATTACATGCCTGCTTTGTCTGTAAGTCATAACCTCAACTAAACTGGAAAAAATCTTTATGGCCAAATACCCATCCAGATTTATTAATCTTCGTAGCGCCTTGGTTACTGAGCAAAGGGATTGTATGCTGCCATTAAAGGTAAAGGGCCTTAAAAAGATGCCGTTAGCTGGCGACTGCAACGCCGCTATCAAAGAGTTAGATAAAAAAATCCATCGCAAAAGACCCCATAGCTTCACATTATTACCCTCTGCTCCGACGCTGTTTAACGACTGCTATTTTCGGGTCACTAACAATCTTGATGAACAACTCACCGAAAATGGTAAAGCGTTACGCCAAGCAACACTTGCTGCAGAAGCTGCCGCACAAGCTAAAATCCGTTTTCTTGGCATTATCAGCCACGAACTCATGACGCCTTTGTTTGCTATTAGCGGCTTTGCAAGCTTACTGAGTAACACCGAAATCCCCTTAAAACAAAAAGAACAAGCTATTCATATTGCCGACGCCAGCCGGAAATTACAGCATCTTTTTAATGAAGCATTAACTTTTATACAGCTTAACTCAGGTGAAGTGGCTATTGAAAAGCACCCTTTTTCAATAGCCACTCTGCTGAATACTATATCCAAGAAACATTATACTGAGGCGCGAAGCAAAGAACTGTCCGTTATCACCGCTATCGACAATGCTTTGTCTAATTTACTGGGCGATGAGAGCTTGCTTGAACATGCGCTAAGTCTCTTGGCCTGTAATGCCATTAAATTTACCCAGCAAGGCAGCGTTACTCTCTCAGCCCATTTACTGGCTATGGAAAATGGGCGAGCTCAGCTTGAATTTAGCGTAAAAGATACCGGTCCCGGTATTCCGTTAGATCGTCAAAAAGACTTATTTCAGGCTTTTGAGCCTCTAGATTCCTCGCTTACCCGTTGCAATGGTGGGTTGGGGCTTGGCTTGTTAATTTGCTTGCACTTGATCAATTTGTTGAATGGCGAACTGGCTGTTGAAAGTAGTATTGGGAACGGCAGTTTATTTCGTATTAAATTATGGCTGGACATCAACTCGTCTTCTGTATAAACCTAGAAAAATAATTTGATCCACGAAAAACACATAAAGCATGAAAATTTTAAAAAAATACTATAAGTAGCCCGCCACCTAAAAGATGAAAGTCTTTGAATTATAACTGGTTGATTAATTTCTTTTTTTTCGTGGACTAATAGCTGTTTTTTAGCATTAAACCTTACCTAAAATAGCTTTTTTTAAATAGTACTTGATAGCTATTAGCTTTATTTATGCGGTTACTATTTTGTCTCTTTAGACAAATCAGTGCTTTTTAAGCAAAGCAGTATATATAGACTATTATTCAAATGACAATTGTTATTACTACCCATTGATACTTTTAACGGGTACCTAATCGAGGCGGATTCATATTATGCATAACACTAACAACAGCTTGATTTCGAATATGCGTCAAGGCTCCACTGAGATTCTTGCAAATGGTGCTCTTAATTTTAATCTGCAAACATCTGAACAAAAACCAGTTCAGGCTAATAAAAATATAAAGACAATGTCGACTTCTCATAATGTCGTTATTTACAGCAGTGATCGAGAGCAGCACCATAAAGAACAAAAACTCAGTTCCACAATCATTCCAGAACCGGCCACACAGGCCAAAATACGCTTTCTCAAGACCATAAGCCGCGAAATAATGGCGCCCTTAACGAACATTATTGATTATTCCGACTTGTTGGGCGATTCCGATATGCCAACGCTACAAAAGGAGCAGACTCGGCTCATTATTAATGCTTCTTTGCAATTACAAAATCTGCTGAATGAAGCATTAGCCTTTTCAGAGTTAAGTTCTGATGAAGTGAGTATTGAAAATTTACCATTATCACCATCATCTTTATTAAGTCAGATCTGGGAACGCATCAGTAAAACGGCGCTGGTTAAAGGTATTTCTGTTAATGTCGCTATTGATCCGCTGTTACCTGATTTACTCGGCGATGAGCGTTTACTAAATCATGCTTTAGACATATTAGCAGCTAATGCTATCAAGTTTACTCGACAAGGACGAATTAATCTTAATGCACAATTATTGGATACCCAAGAAGGGCGTGTTCAGGTGGCGTTTGCTGTAAAAGATACCGGCATAGGTATTCCGATGTATCGACAAAACGAGATCTCTCAAATGCTTGATCCATCCAACACACATAAGCCAAGCAGTATGGGTTTGGGCTTGCTTATTTGTAAACGCTTAGTGAAATTATTGGGCGGCGAGCTGTCATTTGACAGCCAGTTTGGCTCAGGTAGTCAGTTTCGTATCAGCCTTTGGCTGGAAACCAATTTAACCGGTTAATCGACGCTACTTTAGGAAATTCTGGCTACTGTGATTTGTTACTGCAGGCTGTTTTTTGGAGGCCTTCACAGCCTAGGACGAGGTTAATACCCCGTCCTGCCTGAGAATATCTTCTTTTTCTTGCTGACTATTTAATCAGCCTGACGTCTTAAAAAAGCAGGGATATCCAAATAATCCAGATCTACTTCTTTTTTGGTTTGAGCACCAAAACGTGTTTCTCTTGTTTCGTGCTTACCACCTTGACGAATCACAGTGGGTTTGTCAAGATCATCATAAGTAGCGCTTGATGCTGCCGGTTTATGTAAAATCTTAACAGGCGCTTTAACCGCTACTGGTGGCATGCCCATGCCGGTTGCTACAACAGTTACTTTAAGCTCGTCGCCCAAGGTTGGATCAATCGCCATACCAATTTTGATAACGGCATCTTCTGAAGCAAACTCGTGAACGATATTACCGACTTCGTTAAACTCGGCAACGCCCATATCTGCTGCACAGATATTAACCAAAATGCCACGAGCACCTTGTAAATTAATATCTTCAAGTAAGGGACAAGCAATGGCTTTTTCGGCAGCTTCACGCGCACGATGTTCGCCTGTTGCCGAACCCATACCCATAATCGCTGCGCCCATTCCAGACATGACCGTTCTAACGTCGGCGAAATCGACGTTGATCATGCCAGGATGAATAATCAGCTCGGTAATGCCTTGAACTGCATCCAATAATACATCATTGGCCGCTTTAAACGCATTCATTAAAGACACGTTATTACCCAGCACCGGCAATAATTTCTGATTAGGAATGGTAATCAGAGAATCTACGTATTTTTCAAGCTCCAAGATGCCTTGTTCTGCAACAGCCATCTTCTTTTTACCTTCAAACTGAAAAGGCTTAGTCACTACAGCAACTGTCAATATACCCATTTCCCTTGCGATTTGCGCAATAACAGGAATTGCCCCGGTACCGGTTCCACCGCCCATACCAGCAGTCAGAAACACCATATCAGCGCCTTGCAGAACTTCTTTGATACGATCTTTGTTTTCTTCAGCAGCATGCTTGCCAATTTCCGGATTAGTACCGGCACCCAGACCTTTAGTTAATTCGACACCCAGTTGAATGACCGTATCAACGGTAATTTTTCTTAATGCTTGTGCATCTGTATTGGCGCAGATAAACTCAACGCCATCGATATGACAGCCAACCATGTGATTAACTGCATTGCCACCACCACCGCCGACACCAATAACCTTGATGACGGCGGTTTCACTATAAGTATCTACCAATTCATATTTCACGACAACACCCCTTAAATACAAAAAAATTAATTAAAAATTACCTTGAAACCAGTTCTTCACTTTTGAAAGCAAACCCAGACCATCAGAATCCAAGCTTCTACCCAAGCTCTGATGCTCTTTTCCATACATTAACAATCCAACCCCTGTTGAATGAATAGGATTTCTAACCACTTCGGTTAACCCGGACACATTTTGTGGCCCGCCCATTCTTACCGGCATATGAAAAATCTCTTCTGCCAGCTCAATTAATCCCATTACTTTTGAACTACCGCCGGTTAATACAATCCCCGCAGCGATCAATTCTTCATTTCCACTTCGTCTAAGCTCTGATTGCACCAACAACATCAACTCTTCATAGCGTGGCTCTATAATTTCGGCCAAATTTTGCATTGAGATCTTGCGTGGCGCTCTGTCGCCAATGCTGGGCACTTCAATAGTGCCATCAACATTTGCCAGTTGCGTTAAGGCACAGGCATATTTGCGCTTAATTTCTTCTGCATTTATCGTCGGTGTTCGTAAGGCAACAGCAATATCGTTAGTGACCTGATCGCCGGCTATCGGTATTACTGCGGTATGTTTAATGGCTCCTTCAACGAAAATGGCAATATCCGTTGTGCCGCCACCAATATCTATTAAACAAACACCTAATTCTTTTTCATCCTCAGTCAGTACAGAGTTACACGAGGCCAATTGTTCCAAAACGATATCTTCAACTTCCAGTCCACAGCGCCGAATACATTTAATAATATTCTGCGAGGCACTGACGCTACCCGTCACCATGTGTACCTTGGCTTCAAGTCGAATGCCTGACATCCCGATAGGCTCTTTAATGCCATCCTGAAGATCAATAACAAATTCTTGAGGCAGGATATGCAAAATTTTCTGATCCGCAGGAATGGCAACTGCACGAGCTGAATCAATCACTCTGTCTATATCATACTGAGTTACCTCTTTATCTTTAATTGCCACAATGCCGTGGGAATTAAGACTTCTAATATGACTACCGGCAATACCTGCAAATACTGATCTAATCTGGCAACCCGCCATCAGTTCTGCTTCTTCAATGGCTTTTTGTATGGACTGAACAGTCGACTCCAGATTAACGACAACACCTTTTTTTAGTCCTCTTGAGGGTGTAGTTCCTATGCCTATAATTTCTATATTACCGTCATTGGTGAGCTCCCCTACAATGGCCGCGACCTTTGAGGTACCAATGTCCAATCCGACTATTAAATTACGCTCTGTTTTCTTTGCCATTTTATTTACTCTTTATCGCCTTTTCATTTACTTGTTCGTTACTGGGATTTGCAAGGGCTTTCCAATCAATTTCAATTATCCCGGGTTTCCATGAAACAGCATATCCATTGGGATATCTCAAATCAACTATTGCCATTTGCTCAACCTGCTCTTGTTTTAACACTGTCAACGTCTTCAAAAAACGCTGTAATTTCTTTAATTGTTCATTACGTCCCAACAGTATTTCCAGCCCGGTTGCCAATTTAATTTTCCATGCACCCCGTTCATTAACACTAAATTCAGCCAATTTCATGGACTGATCAGCTAAAGCTGTTTTAATGCCTTTCATAATTTCCAGTACCTTTTCTTGCTGTAACTCTGGACCTTGTAATAAGGTCATATCTTTAAACTGCTCTAAATTTAGTGGCTTAAAAATATCGCCTTGCTCAGTAATCAGACTCTCTTTACTCCAACGAGCATAAGGCTTTTTCTCATGTACTTTAATGTCAATGGCATCCGGCCAAATACGCTTTACCGTTACCGTCTCCACCCATGGCAAAGCTGAAACAGCAGTATGAATCGCCTGCATATCCGCATCAAAAAAACCGGTCAACACCAATGGCTGTAAAACAGCCTGTACCTCGTTTTTACTGAGATATTGAAAAACACCTTCAATTCTGACGTATTTAATAGGTAGAGAAGCACTTTTAATCGGTAAGGATTTAATGCGCTCTTTAATGAGCACTTGATAACCAATCGTTACCACCAGCCCAAATAAAAGCAAACCTATCAAAAGGGTTTTACTACCTACATTACTCATTACCCTAAACTGGTTTCCAATATCCGTAAAACCAAATCGTCAAAATCAATGCCGGCCTGTTTAGCCGCCATCGGCACCAAACTGTGATCAGTCATCCCTGGAACCGTATTAATTTCAATCAGTTGATATTGCCCCGTTTCATCAATAAAAACATCAACTCTTGCCCATCCTTTGACACCCACTACTTTACCGGCTGTTACTGCCAAGCTTCTTATAAACTGCTCCTGCTCTTGACTTAAGCCTGCAGGGCAATGGTATTGTGTAGTAGTCGCGTTATATTTTGCTTCGTAATCATAAAATGTGTTGGGTGTTTCAAGCCTGATAACCGGCAAAGCTTCATTATTTAAAACCGCAACGGTGTATTCCTTACCTGTGACCCAGCTTTCAGCATAAACATCGCAACGATATTCCAAAGCGACTTGTAGAGCTTTAAGCAACTCGTCTCGCGAGTTTGCTTTGCTCATACCGATGCTGGATCCCTCTTGTGCAGGCTTAACAATAACCGGAAAGCCAAGTTTCTCTATACAGGCATCCAAATCATTTTCATCTTGCAATAAAAACCATTTTGGCGTTATCAAACCATATCCTTGCCAGCACAACTTAGTTCTAAGCTTATCCATGGTTAAGGCTGAAGCCATCACTCCGCTACCGGTATAAGGAATAGCCATCACTTCAAGAACACCTTGAAGTACGCCATCTTCTCCACCACGACCATGAATGATATTAAATACCCTATCCACTTTTGTTCCGGCCAAAGCATCAATTGGACTACTTATTACATCAATGGCGATAGCATCAACACCTTTACGTTTTAATGCGTCATAGACTGCAGCGCCACTTCTCAACGAAACGGTTCTTTCTGCAGCTGATCCACCCATTAAGACCGCTACACGACCAAACTTTTCCGAAAATGGCAGCGT
The DNA here is from genome assembly GCA_026399095.1 of Methylococcales bacterium. Classification (GTDB taxonomy): domain Bacteria; phylum Pseudomonadota; class Gammaproteobacteria; order Methylococcales; family Methylomonadaceae; genus Methylobacter_C. Next base: position 28,359 of record JAPLRP010000020.1, read on the forward strand.
TGCAATATCTTGCGTTTCAACTTGATGCTCACCTACCATACAAACCTCAGTCTGCAATTCCACACCTTGATGCTCCTTTACTTTATTTTGAACATAATAAATTAAATGTTCGATATCAGCTGCCGTCGAATTACCTATATTGACTATAAAATTTGCGTGCTTTGGAGAAACACAAGCGCCGCCAATTGAATACCCTTTCAAACCTGTTGCTTCTATCAATCTTGCCGCATAATCTCCTTTTGGATTTTTAAAAACCGATCCACAACTGGGTTGATTAGTTGGCTGTGTTTTTGCTCTTGTTTCTAATAAAGCTTTTATTTTTTGCTGACTTTCTAAAATATTTCCTTTCTGCAATTGTAAATTGCAACTCAAAAACCAGATATTCTCAGCATTTTTTACAGAGCGGTAACTCACTTTGAAATCGTCCGGATAACGAAGTGTTATATTGCCAATCTGATCAATCGTTTCAACTTGCTTAACTATGCTCCAAGTTTCTCCGCCAAAAGCACCAGCGTTCATTTTTAAAGCTCCGCCCATTGTTCCTGGAATCCCTGCCAAAAACTCTGCGCCTACCAAACCGTGTTCTGCACAAAAACGGGCGACATGAGCACAAGGAACACCAACTTCGACATAAACCGAGCCGTCTTCGGCTAGCTTCATTTCCTTCAAGCGTCCCTTGGTATTAATTACCGTTCCACGTATTCCGCCATCCCTGACTAATAAATTACTACCCAACCCCATCCAAAACACGGGCTCAGATACGGGTAAAGCTTTTATAAAATCACACAAATCTTGACGATCAAATGGAATATAAAGCCGATCAACCGGTCCACCTACTCGCCAACTGGTATATTTAGCCAGCTTTTCATTACTTAAGACCTTACCCTTCATACTGCTAAGGTCTGCGCAGTAAAAACCCGACTCTCCAGTGCTTCCGTCAATAATTCTGGCAACTGAGTTGCAAAATGCCCTACATTACCGGCACCCATCGTCAAAATCACATCATCCGGCCTAATGATCCCTGCCAATATTTTTGGCAGTTGTTGCCATCCATCAACAAATACCGGATCAACCTGGGCTCGCATACGAATTGCACGACTGAGTGCCCTACCATCCGCACCGGTAATAACAGCCTCTCCAGCAGAGTAAACATCCATCAAAATCAGTACATCAACCGTTGATAAAACTTGTACGAAATCTTCGAATAAATCACGCGTCCTTGTATATCTATGCGGCTGAAAAATTATCACTGAACGCCGGTCCGGCCAAGCTTGGCGCAAAGCTTCAAGCGTTGCAGCAATTTCTCGAGGATGATGACCATAATCATCAACTAGGGTTAATTTACCACCCTCAATAGCCAAGTCTCCCTGAACCTGAAAACGTCTACCTACACCCTTAAACGCACCCAAACTTTTACTAATGGCCTCATCAGCAACCTCTAATTTGGTTGCTACTGCAATTGCCGCTAATGAATTAAGCATGTTATGCCATCCAGGCATGTTTAAAGTCACTTGCAACAAGGGATACCCCCCCTGACGAATGACACTAAAGGTAGTGAGCATACCGTTTTGTTTTATATCTACAGCCCGAACATCCGCTTCTTCATGAACGCCATAAGTTATTACTGGCTTGGATACCAGCGGCAGAATTTCTCTAATTCCTTCATCATCCAGACACATCACTGCCAAACCATAAAAAGGTAGTTGATGTAAAAATTCCAAGAACGTATCTTTCAAGCGTTGATAGCTATTTTGATACGTTTCCATGTGATCCTGATCTATATTGGTCACCACGGCTATCATGGGCTGAAGATATAAAAATGACGCATCACTTTCATCGGCTTCAGCAACCAAATAATTACCTAAACCCAACTTGGCATTGCTGCCTGCACTATTTAAACGTCCACCGATTACAAAGGTAGGATCCAATCCTCCTTCTGCGAGCACACTAGCTGTTAAGCTGGTTGTAGTCGTTTTACCGTGTGTACCAGCAACAGCAATACCGAATCTAAACCGCATTAACTCAGCCAACATTTCTGCACGCGGAATGACCGGTATTCTATTTAGATGCGCCTGATCTATTTCTTCATTACTACGATCTATGGCCGTTGATGCAACGACAACATCGACATTAGTGACATTTTCCCTTTTATGCCCAATCTTAATTATCACACCCAACTCTGCAAGCCTTTGGGTTACCGCACTTTCTTTTATATCAGAACCAGAAACTTGATAACCTAAGTTCGACAATACTTCCGCTATTCCACTCATACCCGTACCGCCCACACCAACGAAATGTATGCGCTTGATATTTCCTAATGTAGAGGCAATATGCGTACCCGCTGAAATCTTCATAAACCAGCCTCAGCGATACATAAGCCGGCAACTACTTCTGTAGCATCCAGTCTTGCACATTGGCGAGCTGCAATACTCATATCAACCAATTTATTAAGTGCTTCAGTTATATGTTCCGCCAGCGATACCGGATTCAAATTATCTTGCTTCAATAAAAGCCCTGCACCTGCATCCGTTAAGTAATGGGCATTTGCTGTCTGATGATCATCAATTGCACTCGGTAATGGAATTAAAATAGCGGGAACCCCAATCGCTGCAATTTCACTGATTGTCATCGCACCCGCCCTACAAATCACTAAATCTGCCCATTTATAAGCGGCAACCATATCCGCAATAAAAGCACTCACGTCTGCTTGAATAGCCAAAGCTTTGTAGCGACTTTCTACCTGCGATTTCATTGCCTCACCGGTTTGATGTTTTATGCTAACCACTTTATTTGTTCCATTAATTTTTTGAAATTGTACAATTGCCTCAGGCACAATTTCATTCAAAATTTGAGCACCCTGACTACCACCAACAATTAATATCTTAGGCTCACCCTCTAAATATTCATTCATACTGTCGAAATCTGTTAAAAAGCTTTTTCTTAACGGATTCCCTGTACATTTTGCTTTTAATGTACTGTTAAAACTAGCTGGAAATGCCTCCAAAACTTGGCTTGCTATCCTTGCAAGTAAACGATTGGTTGTTCCTGGTATCCTGTTTTGCTCATGAATTATTAAGGGTATACCTAAAAGCCGGGTCATCAAACCACCGGGGCCTGCCACAAACCCACCCATTCCTAAAACCACAACAGGCTTACGCTTACGCAATATTTTCCTGGCTTGTCCGCAAGCCTTCAATAACATACCCAATGCAATAATTTTTGAAGCTATCCCTTTGCCCCTAAAACCTGCAACTGACAAATAATCTAGCTCTATACCCTGAGCAGGAATCACCCGACTTTCCAAACCTTTCTGCGTACCTAGCCAGCTAACTTCCCAACCAGCATCTCTTAACTGCTCTGCAACCGCCAAAGCTGGAAACACATGCCCGCCAGTTCCTCCGGCCATGATAACTATACGCTTACCCATCTCGACCTTTCTTTGGGTAAGTTGGCATTTATCTCTGCAACTTCACTTTGCACTCTGAATAATAAAGCCATAGCGCAACACATAATCATCATACTTCCGCCACCATAACTCATTAGTGGAAGGGTCAAACCTTTCGTAGGCAAAATACCCATATTAACGCCCATATTCACAAATGATTGAAAACCAAACCAAATGCCTAAACCATAAGCTATAAAAGCTGAAAAACGCTGCCCTATTTTCTCGGCTGCCAAAGCGATTTGAAATGTGCGCCACACTAATAATGAAAACAAGCCTATGATTGTTAGTACGCCTAAGAGCCCCAACTCTTCACCAATCACAGAAAACAAAAAATCAGTATGCGCTTCAGGCAAATAGAACAATTTTTGCACGCCACTACCCAATCCAACGCCTGACCATTCTCCTCGCCCAAATGAAATCAATGCATGTACTAATTGATATCCGGTATCTTTAGGATCAGCCCAAGGATCCATAAAGCTGGTTACCCGTTTCATACGATATGGTTCAAAATAAACCAGTAACATTGCCAATATGGCTACAAATGAAAGCAACATAATGAACTGCGATAGTCGAGCCCCAGCCAAGAACATAATGCCCATAGCAATAATTAATATCACTACTGCGGAGCCGAAATCTGGCTCCATCAACAGCAATATACTAGCCACTGCAAACAAAATTAACGGCTTGATCAACCCGAACGCTGATTCCTTTATTGATTTCTGATGTCGAGTTACATAACCTGCCATATAAATAACAGCAAAAAACTTTACTATTTCGGATACTTGTATTCTCATCCCACCAATAGACAGCCACCTTACACTTCCGTTTACCTTAACCCCTAGTCCTGGCACGAGAACAATTATCAATAATAATAAACCACTTATAAACAACCACTGCCCGGACTTTTCCCAGACATTAATCGGCGTAAGCGCTACAGCAGTCCCTAGAAATAGCCCAAGACCTATATGTAATGATTGTCTTATGGGATAGTGTAAGACACTATTTCCGTTCATCTTTGCACCTAAATGCAATGATGATGATGCAACCATGACATAGCCAATCAACAATAAACTCGTTGTAACAACAACTAATAATGGGTCAAAATGAAACCGACCGATCCTTGATGGTTTCGGCCGCTTTTTCATGCCAGCAACCTCAATACAGCTTTGGAAAACTGATTACCTCTATCCTGATAATTCTTATATTGATCAATACTTGCACAAGCTGGAGATAGCAAAACACTATCACCCGACTCTGCTATACCCGCACAAATCTTCACCGCTTCCACCATATTTTTGGCCGAATAGACGGGAACACAATTATTTAATGCCTGCTCAATCAAGCCGGCATCCTTGCCCATTAAGACCACACTTTTCGCTTTTTCTTTAATAACGGGCTTCAATTCATTCATATCGGCGCCCTTGGCATCACCACCCGCTATTAGGATAACTTTGCGATCATAACCTTCCAAGGCTGCAACACAGGCGCCGATATTAGTTGCCTTTGAGTCATTTACCCAAGTAACACCACTTATTTCTGCTACTCGCTGCATTCTGTGATCCAAGCCTTTAAACCTTTTTAAGACGTCACACATAACTTGCTGACCCAGCCCAATCGCTGTTCCTAATGCTAATGCAGCCAAAGCATTAGCTACATTATGTCTGCCTTCAAGCGGTAATTCAGCCAACGACATTAAATAGTCGTTTTTATGCATCAAGTACTCTACACCGTCCTTGTGATCGATATAAAAATCAGCATTTTTTCTAATTGAAAAGGTAAATAATCGCCTGCCAGTTTCCTGCATAGCATTGACGATTGGATCATCTATATTAATGACCATAACGCCATTGCCGCTAAACACCTTTTGTTTTTCATATGCGTAATGAGCAATATCTTCATGTCTGTCAAGATGATCTGCAGAAACATTTAGTACTGTTGCTGCAGCTGCTTTTAACGCTGAGGTTCTTTCAAGTTGAAAACTCGAAAGTTCCAGAACGTATAATTCCGCATTTAGGTCCAGCAACTCTAATGCCGGCGTTCCCAAGTTACCACCAACACCTACTTTTTTTCCTGCGGATTTTGCCATTTCCCCCAGCATCATGGTGACAGTACTTTTACCATTAGCGCCTGTTATAGCAATTATGGGTACGTTAACCGAACAGGCAAACAAATCAATATCACTAACAATCTTTACACCACTAGCTATAGCTTTAACTATAGATTTCTCAGTCAAGGAAACGCCCGGACTTACCACCAGATGAGTTGCAACTTTAAAGGCTGTTTCATCAAATCCGCCCGTAAATAGAGGCGTGTCAGGCATTTCCTGAAAAAATGCATCTTTTAATGGTGGTTTATCGCGACTATCGGTTATTGCAAATTTAAACCCCTGTTTTTGTAAAAAATGTGCAACAGAAATACCGGTATGCCCAAGGCCCACAACTAAAATCTTTGAACACTCTGGATCCAGTGCAAAGTTCTTTTTTAACGAATCCAAGATCGCTAAATTAGCCATGTTCATTTATCAATCACTCTCAAACAGGCTTTTATAGAAATAAGTTTATTTTCTCTTTGCATTTTTCTCATCTCAATTTTAATGTTGCCAAGCCAATAAGCACCAATATGACTGTGATAATCCAGAAACGTACAATAACCCTTGGCTCTGGCCATCCTTTCAATTCGAAATGATGATGAATGGGAGCCATACGAAAAACTCGCTTACCTGTAAGCTTAAAAGATGCGACCTGAATCATTACTGAAACTGTTTCCATAACAAAAACGCCTCCCATAATCATCAGCACTATTTCTTGCCTAACCAAAACCGCCAATACGCCTAATGCCGCTCCCAATGCCAACGCACCTACATCCCCCATAAATACCATCGCGGGATAGGCGTTAAACCATAAAAAACCTAATCCGGCACCTACTAAAGCGGCGCAAAAGACTATTAGCTCTCCAGCGTTAGGCAAATAAGGAATAGCCAAATAACCCGAGAACGTCACATGGCCTGATAAATAAGCAAAAATTCCCAAGCCGCCTGCAACCATGACTGTAGGCATAATGGCCAACCCGTCCAGACCATCTGTCAGATTTACTGCATTACTAGTTCCAACAATTACAAAATAAGTCAGCACTATATACATCCAACCCATATCAATCATAAAATCTTTAAAAAAAGGAATGATAAATTGTGTTTCTGCTGGTAAGACTGCAGTTTTATATAAAAAAACTGCAGCCGTTAAGCCAATTAATGACTGAGATAAATACTTGGCTTTAGCCGATAAGCCATCGCTATTTCGCTTTATTACTTTTCTATAGTCATCAATAAAACCTATGATACCGTAGCCCATTGTGACTAACAGAATGACCCATATATAGCGATTTCCGAGATCTGCCCACAACAAAGTACTAATAGCAATTGCGACTAATATTAAAGTTCCACCCATAGTGGGTGTTCCTGATTTTTCGTAATGTGATTGTGGCCCCAGTTCACGGATGCTTTGTCCAATTTTGTTGGAACTTAACTTCCTGATCATTACCGGACCGATTACAAAACAAATAACCAAAGAAGTTAATGCTCCCAAAATAGCTCGAAACGTTAGATACTGAAATACTCTAAAACCACCATCAAACGTCATTAAATAATCTGCAAAATAGAGTAACATTGCTTAATTCCTGTAGTTTTCAACCAGTGCTGCTGCTACATTTTCCATGCGCTGAGCTCGTGAACCTTTAATCAAAATCGTTTCATCGCCTTTTAATTCTTGTTTTAATGCGTCAATCAGATCTTGTTGCTTTTCAAAAAAAGTTGCACCCTTACCAAAAGCTTGAACTGTTTTTTCACTATCAGTACCAACAGCCAACAATCTAACTACTCCACTGGCTTTAATAAAACCTGCCATTTCTTCATGTATTTTAGGACTGTCAGGGCCCAATTCACCAAAAGCACCTAAAACTAACCACTGCTTGCCTTTAAAGCTGGCAAGCACATCAAGACCCGCTTTAAGCGAGGATGAATTGGCATTATAGGTATCATCAATAACGACATTGCCTAACCGACTCACTAAAGACTGTAATCGCCCTGTTACCGGCTTAACATCTTCAAGGCCTTGCTTAATTTGCAGAAGGTCTATTCCCAGAACCAAGCATGCCGCTGCGGCAGCCAGTGCATTAAGCACATTATGTTGTCCAGCCAACTTTAAGCTAATTTCAACCGAGCCCAATGAGGTAACTAAATCAAATTTTGTAACGAAGGTTTCATTGCTTATATCTATTTCAATGGCTTTAGCTGTCACATTGGCAGCTTTATTCAAACCAAATGATATGACCTGTCTATTTCCAGCAATTGACTTCCAGTAGTCGAAATAATCATCGTCATGATTGATAATGGCAAAACCGTCTTTTTTAAGAGTCTCAATGATTTCTCCTTTTGCTTTAGCAACACCCTCAAGATTTAGAAATCCTTCTAAATGTGCAGCACCCGCATTAGTAATAATGACCACATCGGCTTGTGCGTATTGACTGGTGTAGGCAATTTCTCCAGCATGATTTGCACCCATCTCAATGACCGCATAACGATGCTGCTTATTAATTCGAAACAGCGTCAAAGGCACCCCAATATCATTATTAAAATTGCCTTGTGTAAACAATACAGAATCATTCACAGCCAATATTGCTGCAACCATTTCTTTAACTGTCGTCTTGCCGTTACTACCTGTAATTCCGACAATTGAAAGCTTATTGCTTTCCTTTGAGGTAACTTTATTTCTCCAAGCACTTGCCAGTTCTGCCAAGGCTAACCGAGTATCCTCTACTACAACATGGGGTAAATTTGATTCAACACCTTTATTCACAATTGCCGCACAAGCACCTAATTCTTTAGCCTGATCAACAAACTCATTGCCGTCAAAATTGTGCCCTTTAATGGCAATATAAAGCTGATCTGGCTTGATCGCTCGCGTGTCTATACTGACAGATGTGAAAGACACATCTTCTCCGACGAGCTTTCCTCGCAGAACATCAGCACATTCACTCAGCATCATTTTCATTTTATCCGGCTCTCATCTTTAATGCGTCAATTACAATCTGACTATCACTGAATGCTAACTGCACTCCTTTAACTTCTTGATAGCTTTCATGGCCCTTACCCGCAATTACAATACAATCTTTATCGGCGGCTCCAGCTATCGCCTTATGGATTGCCCGTTCTCTGTTTTGAATCACTTCAATTTTATTATTAGAAGTAAAATCTATAGCAGTACTAAATCCCGCCAAGATGTCATTAACTATATCCAATCCACTTTCAAAACGTGGATTATCATCTGTAACAATTACCTGATCAGCTCGTTGCTCTGCTATGCGCCCCATTTGAGACCGCTTGCCCTTGTCCCTATTGCCACCGCAGCCAAACACCACCCATAAAGCTTGCTTGCAGTGCTTTCTCAGACTTAATAAAACTTTATCCAAAGCATCCGGGGTATGCGCATAATCTACAAAAACCAATGGCAGTCCATCCCCACCAAAACGCTCCATACGTCCAACTACCGGCTTTATTAGCTTTAGTTTTTTTACCGCCTCTGGCATTGGAACCTGCATTGCCAGCATCACGGCTAAAACAGTTAATACATTCTCGATATTAAAATCACCGTAAAGCGGAACCTTTACAGGGAAGCTCGCTCCACGCCAACACGCGTCAAATTCGATACCATCTTCTTTGTTTAGTATATTTTCTGCCCTAACACATTCACTAGAAGCCAAAGTTTTTCCCTTAACACTGACACCCCATATAACGATGCCTTCTGGCACTGCATTAATAACCTTCTCGCTATAAGAATCATCCAGATTTACTACTGTAAACCTAAGTCCGGGCTTGTTTAGTAACTCCAACTTTGCCTGCAGGTAGGCATCCATTGTGCCGTGATAATCCAGATGATCCTGACTAATATTGGTAAATACTGCTCCTTTGAAAGTAACACCATTGACCCTACCCTGCTCTAGTCCATGAGAGGAAACCTCCATGGCGACTATTTGTTTGTTATCTTTTAATAATTCAGTCAATATTCTTTGGACTTCCAAAGCATCCGGAGTGGTATTCAGCGTTTTACCCAGCTTGCCCCACTCACCCCAACCCAAAGTACCGATTATTCCGCAATCATCTAACATTTGACTTAAAAACTGACTACAAGATGTTTTGCCATTAGTCCCTGTAATACCTACTACAGCCATCGCCCCAGACGGATCGTCGTAATATCGGGCGGCAATATTGCCCAACTTAATAGCCAAATCATCTACCGAAATCATCGGCACATTATCGATCTGCTCAGCCATCTCCTTACCGCAACCAGAAGGATCATAAATTATTGCAACCGCTCCTTGTTCGATTGCTTGTGCAGCATAAACAAGCCCATGCTGCCTGGAACCAACCAAGGCAATAAATACATTTCCAGCTAAAACTTCCCGACTATTTAAAGTCAGCCCAGTGATTATCTTATCTTCTGCAGTTTCAAAACTTGAATTTGGATAAGCTACAAATCCTTCCAATAAATCTTTAAGTCTCATCTACAGAATGTTATTGGCTTTTCTGAGTTAACAAAACAGGCATGGTATCTTGCTGGTCAGGAGCAACTTCCAGTATTCTCAAAGCACCTGCCATTACTTTGGAAAACACTGGGGCGGATACCAATCCGCCATAGTACTGTCCTGCTGAAGGCTCATCAATCATAACGACAATAATCAACCGTGGGTCATTAGCCGGCGCCATTCCAGCAAAAACAGCGAAATAACTCTTCTCTGTATAGCCTCTGGAACCTGCTTTTTTTACTGTACCAGTTTTACCCGCAGCACTATAGCCATCAACCCTTGCTTCATAAGCCGTACCATCTTTCATAAGCACGGTTTCCATCATTTTACGAACACTCTTTGCCGTTTTAGCTGAAAACACTCTTACTTCGTCATCATCTTCTTCACGCTTCAGTAAACTCACTGAATGCAAAATACCATCATCCGCCAGAGCCGTATAAGCCCTTGCCAGTTGAAGAGCCGAACTGCTTAAACCGTATCCAAAAGATAAAATTGCACGATCAAAATCATGCCATCTTTTATAATCAAGCATAGTTCCACTAGCTTCCCCAGGAAAACCCGAACCAGCCGACACACCAAATCCAAGCTGGTGATAAACACCCCAAAAATATTTTGGAGGCATCTTTAATGCCATCATACTGACACCAACATTACTGGATTTTTTTATGACATGAGTCAAATCCAGTGTGCCATAGTTATGAACATCCTTAACCGTATTGCGTCCAATTTGATAACTTCCGTTTGTAGCGAAAGTCGCATTGGGACTTATATAGCCCCCATCTAATGCAGCAGCAACAACAAAGGGCTTAACGGTTGATCCTGGCTCAAACACATCAGTAACGGCCCTATTCCTGTAAAAAGCTTCTTTTAGGTTGTTTCTGGTATTCGGATTGAATGATGGTTGATTAACTGCAGCCAGAATCTCGCCATTTTTTGCATCCAATACCACTAACGAGCCTGATTTTGCCTTATTAGCAGCGACTGCCAGCTGTAATTCCCTATAAGCCAGATATTGAATCCGCTGATCAATACTTAGCTCAAGATTTTTGCCAGAAACAGGTTCTTTTATACTTTCTATATCTTCAATAATTCGACGCTGCCCATCCCTAACAACCCTTTTACTGCCTGTAGTTCCCTTTAATAGTTTTTCATAACCGGACTCCATACCTTCTTGCCCAATATCATCAACATTAGTAAACCCTACCAAATGGGCTGAAACTCCACCTGTAGGGTAAAAACGCTTAAATTCACGCTCAAAATAAACACCCGTAAGCTTCAATTCTTTCACTTTATCGCCAAGTTGTGGATTAACCCGTCGAGCTATGTAGAGAAATTGCCTATGTGAATCTTCCTTTATAAATTCTGTTACCTTTCCCGAGGGTAAATGCAACAACTTCTCCATAAGCCTAATCTGATCTTCCTTTGCAAACCTGAGCTCTCGCGGATTAATCCAAATAGACTCAACCGGCGTGCTAATTGCCAAGGGATCTCCATTTCTATCAACGATCATTCCCCTGTATGCCGAAACAGAGACGTCATCCACCTGCCTCATATCACCCTGATCCTTAAGAAACTTTTTACTCAGGACCTGTAAATCAATTGCACGACCCACTAACAAAACCATGCAAAACATCATAAAAACAAGCAGGAATTTTCTTCTGCCAGTAAAGTCATCTGACGATCGCTTTACAGTGGTTCTAACTCGAAAATCTATCATTTACGGCTTTATATAAATAATTTTTTCTCTTAATGGCATCATCAACTTTAATTCCTCCTGCGCCACTAATTCCAAGCGATTCTGTTCTGCCAACATTGTCAGTTCCAATTGCATCTGTCCCCATTCGACCTCATACTGATCCAACGCCCTTTCTTGCTTTTGAATCTCAATAAAAATCAAACGTGAGTAGTATTTGCTATAAATCACAGCTAAAGCCGACAATAGAAGAATTAAACCCGCAATACTCAAAAGTCGATTTATTATCACTTAAACTCTCTCAGCAACTCTCATAACCGCACTTCTTGCTCTTGGATTTTGTCTTATTTCTTGTGTTCCGGCTTTAAATGCCTTACCCACTTTCTTCAAAATACCTTTGGCAATATCGACTTCCTTTATTGGTAGCTTGCCGGGATTATACTTGGCACCAGACTCATTTCTAATGAAGCGCTTTACAATCCTGTCTTCCAGTGAATGAAAAGAAATAGCTACTAATCGGCCTCCCGGCTTCAAAACTCGTGCGGATTGCTCCAAAACAGTCCTTAACTCATCCAACTCTCTATTAATTTCAATACGTATTGCTTGAAATGTTCTAGTTGCCGGGTGCTTATGCTTTTCCTTTACAGGAATGGTATCTTCAATCAGCTTCGCTAACTGCCGTGTTGTAGTAATAGGCAATTCTTGTCTTTTTTCTACTATCGCTTTTGCTATACGTCGCGCAAATCTTTCTTCGCCATACTCAAATAAAACCTTAACGAGGTCTTTCTCATCAACACTGCTCAACCATTGCTCAGCTGAGATACCAGCATTGCCATCCATACGCATATCTAAAGGACCATCCCGCAAAAAACTAAAACCTCTTTCTGGATCATCCAACTGAGGAGACGAGACACCTAAATCCATCAAAATTCCATCAATTTTTCCTACCAAACCTGCATTTTCAACAATTGCCTCTAATTGTGAAAAACAACTATGTTTTAACTCGACCCGCTTATCTAGCAACATAGCTTGTGCGCAATCCGAATTAAACGCCTCAGCGTCACGATCGAAACAAACCAATTGCCCGTTTTGACCCAACAAATCTAATATACCTTGACTATGTCCGCCACGTCCGAAAGTACAGTCAAGATAAATACCATCTTCTTTAATCGCCAAGTGCTGCAGAGCTTCTGCATACATCACGGGTAAATGTTCCATTAACAAAACTCCCGTATTAGAAAGATAAAGTCCCTAACTCTTCCAAGCCTTCACTATCATCGCCATCCAACCATTCTTTCTCTTTGGCTGTCCAAGCATCTTCATTCCAAATTTCAAATTTATTAAGTTGACCAACCAGGACAATTTTTTTATCCATATTGGCAAATTTTCTAAGCTTTTCAGGTAATAACAAACGACCCTGCGCATCCATTTCACATTCAGACGCATTACCTATAACGAAGCGCCTTAACTTGCCGGCCATTTTATTTAATGTGGGTAATTTACTGATTGTTTGCTCAAGGTTTTCCCATTCAGGCAATGGGTAAAGCCATAAACAACCACTTTCTCCAATACAACGCTCGTCAACAGCAACAGTCACAACCATTTGACGCTCGCAACATTCTTGCAACTCTTCCCTATAACGGGTTGGTATTGCAAGACGGCCCTTATCGTCTAAATTGATTGAACTTATTCCTCGAAACAAAGCTTAACTCCAGATAATCTCAAAAAACCACTTTACACCACTTTTTTACCACTTGGTTGCACTATAAATACCAAACAGTGCTTAGTCAAGGACGAATTCATTTAAACTCTTTCTTTTTTGACAATGACTTACATCACTTTTGTATAGGTCGAAAACAACACAAAAAATAGTGAAATAAATTCTATGCTTTATCAGGTGGTTAATTGATATTGTTAAGAATAAACTTTAAGTTTGAACCCAAATAGTGAGTCAATTTTTTTATTACAGAATATAACGAAGAGGAGAAAAATTGTCGCACTACTTAATTTCGACAAATTTCAAATAGAATCTTAAATGTTTATTAAAAACACTAAGTAAGCTGAAAAAAACATAAGTGACTAATAAATAAGTCCTAAAATAAATAAAGAAAGAGTTAGCCTGTAAGCCGGGTTCTGTCGAGAACAGTCATTCATCTAGGCTGCAAGTCACCCTGCAGCTCAAGCAATCTACCCAGGAACCGCGCGGGCCACGCGTCTGTCCCTCTATTTGATCTTGCTCCGGGTGGGGTTTACCATGCCACTTCTGTTACCAGTTGCGCGGTGCGCTCTTACCGCACCTTTTCACCCTTACCTATCATTATGATAGGCGGTTTATTTTCTGCGGCACTTTCCGTAGGCTCACGCCTCCCAGGCGTTACCTGGCACCCTGCCCAATGGAGCCCGGACTTTCCTCCATTCTATCTTTATGATAAAACAGCGACTGTCCAGCCAACTCTTTCACAGCCCAGTATACTGTATTCATCAAGGCAAAGCCAATCAGGTAATTTAGAAAAGTACTTACATTTAATAATCTGGAAACAGAAAAATTAGCCTAAACATCTTTTTCTTTACCCATTATCAATGCCGCCTGATACAACAACTTCTTTCTAACGCCAGTAATTTCTACTGCCATTGCAACAGCCGTCTTAATAGAGCACTCTCGCAATAACACTTGTAGCACTCTAACCTGCTCGGATGTAATTAATTGTTCTTTTTTATCTACGACAGCACCATCAACAATAACAACAAACTCACCTTTCCTCATGTTGTCATTATGCTTTACCAAACCCAGCGCCTCACCCAGACTGGTTTTTACTATGGTTTCATGAAGCTTAGTCAATTCTCTGGCAATTACAATCTGACGATCCAAAGGCAAAATCTCTGCCATATCTTGTAATGTCGCCAAGATTCGATGACAAGACTCATAAAATATCCATGTTTTTGGCAACATGAGTCGCTCATTAAAAAAAGCCTTACGTGCAGATGATGTTCTGGGCAAAAAACCCTCAAAAGAAAACTGTGTAACCGGCAATCCAGCCGCTGATAAAGCCGCTATTAAAGCGCAAGCCCCTGGAATAGGCACAACATCCAAACCAGCATCCTTCACCATCTTTACCAGTGGCATACCGGGATCACTTAGTAACGGAGTACCTGCGTCAGAAACAAGCGCAATTGAAAGCCCCTCGCGCAATTTTTCCAGCAATACAGACGATGCTTTATCTTCATTATGCTGATGCAATGAAACCAATTTATTGGTAATACCATAATGCTGAAGCAGCATTTTCACATGACGGGTGTCTTCCGCTGCAATTAAATCAACTTTTTTTAACACCTCAACCGCCCTAAAACTCATGTCGCCTAAATTACCTATTGGTGTAGCAACAACGTATAATTTGCCAAAACAGTTAACATTCGATGCTGTCATTCATATAACCTTTAATTAAAAGATGCGGCATAAAACCATGACAAGCCATGATTGAATGTAACGCTTGCCGGATTATATCAGTATCTTGATTTTTGATATTTACGGAATAAATACAAACAGGAGATTGCCCGTGTTTTTAAATCAACTAAAAACCAAAGCAGCTCACTTAATCAAGGGAGAAGGCGCTGAAGAACAAGCACATAATTTTTTAATCAGTAAAGGACTTAAACCCATTTGCCGAAACTATCGCTGTAAACTAGGTGAACTAAATTTAATTATGTCCGACAATCTAACTCTTGTCGTTATTGAAGTTCGCTACCGTAAAACAGACCAATACGGCAGTGCCGCAGAGAGTGTAACCAAAACAAAACATTCACGTATAATAGCGGCGACACATATCTATCTATCATCCCAAAAAGTAGACAGACCCATACGCTTTGATGTTGTTGCCATTTCGGGCAATGGCAATCTGGAATGGATACAAAATGCTTTTTAAAAAATCATCATGCCATGAGCTTACAAGACAGAATCATTAATCATTTCACTGACAGCATCCAAACCCAGCAAGATTCAATGACCTATCTTTGTGAATTGATAGAGTTTGCCTCACAGCGACTGGTTTCAACTTTATTAAATGATAAAAAAATTCTGACCTGTGGTAACGGTCACTCAGCAACAAGCGCCCAACTTCTCTCATCAGCCATGCTCAACCAATTTGAGCGCGACCGACCCTCATTACCCGTTATAGCACTCACGACTGACACAGCCACCATCACTGCAATAGCTAATGACTTTCATTTTGACGATATCTTCTCAAAACAACTTAGGGCACTAGGACAAAGTGGTGACCTCTTAGTGGCCTATACTGATGGCACCAACTCAGCAAACATAGCCAAAGCGATTACCACCGCTCATGACAAAGAGATATCAGTTATAGCATTGACGGGGAATAATGGCGGCCTGATCGCACCCTTACTTCATGAAGCAGATATAGAGATTCGCGTACCATCAAACTCAAATGCCCGCATTCAAGAGATACACATATTAATTACCCATTGCTTGTGCGATTTGATTGACCATCAATTATTCGGTTGATAACTACTTACATATTATTAAGGCCTAGCCATGAAAAAATTACTTTTGCCGATTGCACTACTTAACTTCTTATTAATAACTGGCTGTACCTCAGTTGCAACTAACCCGGAAGAAATAACCGAACAATCTTTATTACAAGAACGGCGTAATCGTGAAACAATTTTAATGGATAAAGGTATTGAAGCTGAAGCTTACTCAGAACTCAGTTCCGAGGAGGATATACTCAACCAATGTCACGTCACTATAACCGCCTATAACGGCGCAGCCCTTATTACTGGCGAATCTCCCAATGAAGAGCTTAAGAAAAAAATTATTTCTATAGTACAGGTTGTCCCTAATGTAAAACTGATACATGACAACTTATCTATCGCAAACCCCAGCGACTCAAGTTCACGCGCAAATGACCAACTCATTACTGACACCATAAGAACTGCACTCAGCCAAATTAGAACAATGCCGGATTTTGATCCCGCCATGGTAAAAGTCATTACCGAAAATGGAACGGTTTACCTGATGGGCTTTGTGCGTCGCGATGAAGGCGCCGTTGTTATCAACGTCACCAAACTCCAACCCGGCATAAAACAAATCATTACAGTTTTTGAATATGCCGACTGATAGTCAAAACTTATTTATATAAGTCACTACTACCATCCATATCCCCAGTCTGGCCATACAACAATGGGTGACCCTCCTTGAGTCTAGCCGCCGAGATAACTTTACAGATGGCGATTTTATGATCACCGGCATCGCTGTAATGACTGACCTCACAATCAAAATAAGCCAGACTTTCTGATAAGATAGGCGCACCCGTCTTATCAGTCTGCCATTGAAACCCCATCATTTTATCCTTGTCTGAATGGCCAAAATGATCAGCGATGGCATATTGCTCTTGCCCCAACACATTAACCGTACAAACACCGCCTGCTTGCAACAACTGATAAGAGTAATGTTCCGGATTGATACTAATCGCTAATAAAAGTGGATTAAAAGAGACTTGCATCACCCATGCCGCAGTAAAGGCATTTTGATAAGTACCATCAGTTACACCAATCACATAACCGCCATGACTGATTTGTTTAGATAATGCTTCAATATTTTCAGACATGCATGCCACCTGTTTGGGTTTTTATTGAATCTATATTATTTTGTAAAGCAGTATTTAACTAACTTACCAGCTTGATACGCATGGATAAATCAACCGCTTTAACATGCTTGGTTAAAGCCCCAATAGAAATGTAATCAACGCCTGTTTCAGCAATATCCCTAATATTATCTAGGCCAATATTCCCGGAAGCTTCCAGATCTATGCCCCCTGCATTTAAAACCACGGCCGTACGCAAACCTTCAAGACTAAAATTATCCAGCATAATCCGATCTGGCTTTGCTGCGATTGCTTCAGTCAGCTCAGACATAGACTCGACTTCCACCTCCACAGTTACCCTTGTAAGCTCTCGAGCCGCCTTAATAGCTTGGGTAATAGACCCAGCCGCCATGATATGATTTTCTTTGATTAAAACGCCATCATACAAACCGATTCGATGGTTATAACAACCCCCGCAAGCAACAGCATATTTTTGAGCATCTCTTAAGCCAGGAATGGTTTTACGCGTATCCAGAACCTTACAGCCCGTGCCGGCAACAGCATCTGCATATTGCCTTGCTACCGTTGCCGTTGCCGACAACAGTTGTAATAAATTTAACGCCGTTCGCTCGCCCGTCAGTAAAGCTCTGGCTGAACCACTGACCTTACATAATAAGGTGTCTTTTTTTACAGCTTCACCTTCTTTTACCAACCAGTCAATCGCCACACCCGCATCCAGATGCTTTAGCACAGCATTAAACCAAGCCTGACCACACATTGTCATCGCTTCCCGCGTGAGTACTTCTGCTTGTGCCCGAGTAGTTTCAGGAATAATAGCAGCAGTTATATCACCTGATCCTATATCTTCTTCAAGAAAGGATTTTATTTCTAATAAATTTAACGAATCTTTCATAAGCTTAAACTATGGGCAAATTAATAAGGTGCTTTTTATCCAGCATTTCACAAACCAAATACAATAACTTAATTGGCCCAATCAATCGAGCCTGATTTCTTTGACGTCATATTAAAATAAACGACAAAATTTTAATTTCTTTTGTGATAAATTGGATGAAAGCACCGAATTTAACACGTATACTTATAATCTGTTCACATTTAAAAATAAGCTACAGAGGGAACACAAACACAAAAAATTTATTAGCATGGCTAACTAGCCGATCTTTAGAAGAGTAAGCAACGATTTAAGGCAGGTAATGGAGTTTTCGTATTCAAAATATAATCCTAAAATCAAACTTTCCTCAAAAGAAATGCTTGAGATCAGCCAGGAAATCAACCAAGAGTTTGCGCCAAATTTGTTAGCAAAAACCACAACCCCTACTTATCAATATAATCTTTCGCCACAAGAAATGCTTGAGATCAGTGAAGACATTAGTTTGGACTTTGCACCCAAAGCCTCTAACAACAAGCAAGAGTTAGTTTTATTACCGATTGACCCGGATCATGTCCATGCCTACTGGAATCTGAGTGATGGCAAAACTAGCGATACACAAAATAATGCTTTCAAGGATCAGTTAACTTTACGAGTTTATGCAAAGCCTGAAACGACAATAAATATAACTGAAACCAAGTCTTGGTTTGACGTTGCCATTAATAGCATCCAGTCCCAACAAAACATTTCTTTGCCCAGCCACTCACAACAAAGTGCTTATTCTGCAAGTATAGGCAAACGTGATCAAGACAATACTCTTACTCCATTAGCCTCCTCCAACACCACTCATATTCCACTTGGAAAGGTAATACAAGATCCAATTAAAGAAAGTCAGATAATATTTAAGACCCTAACGGAAAGCCCCAAAGTTAATCAGAAAGCCCCCTTTTTCTGGAAAACGTTCACCTCCGGCCAAAGAGTTAATTAGCAGCGACATGAAAACAGGATTTCTCAGTATCATACTCCATGCCCACCTGCCGTATGTTAGGCATCCTGAGCACGAGAGTTTTTTTGAAGAAAACTGGTTATTCGAGGCCATTACCGAATGCTACATTCCCTTAATAGACGCACTGGATAGATTACAAAAAGATAAAATTGATTATCGCCTTACCTTGTCACTATCTCCCCCACTAATTTCCATGCTCTGCGATGACTTATTACAAGCTCGCTACTTAAAATATCTGCATAAACTACTGGAACTGGCTAAAAAAGAAGTTACAAGAACAAAAAAACAAGCTGACTATCAAAAACTGGCCACATATTACCTACAACTTTTTCAAAAGACACTGGACACCTATCAAAACCAATATAACTGCGATTTATTAAGTGCTTTCAAAAAACATCATGCTGCAGGCACACTCGAACTCATAACCTGTGCCGCTACTCACGGCTTTCTACCCCTACTAAATATTAGTGAAACAGCTGTTCGCAACCAGATCAACATCGGCGTTAAAACATTTGAAGCTCACTTAGGTTTTTCACCTGCTGGTTTTTGGATCCCTGAGTGTGCTTATTATCCAGGCTTAGAAACGCTATTGGCTGAAGCCGGCATTAACTATTTCTTTGTTGATACCCACGGCATAACAGATGCCACTGAATCACCCAAAAATGGTGTTTATGCACCCTTGGATTGTGGAAATGGCGTAACCGCCTTTGGTCGAGATCCGGAATCATCACGGCAAGTCTGGAGCTCTCAAGAAGGCTATCCCGGCGATTATGATTATCGCGAATACTACAAAGACATCGGTTTTGATCTTGATTTTGATTATATCGCGCCCTATATACTTGATAGCGAAATTCGCATCAATACCGGCATTAAATACTATCGGGTAACCGGCAAGGACTTGCCAAAAGAACTCTATAACCCGCAAAAAGCCCTGGCAAAAGCACACGAACATGCCCAAGACTTTATCAATAAACGTCAATTGCAAATAGAGGCACTTAATGCCACTATGGATAGACCACCTATTATTATCGCGCCCTACGATGCAGAGCTATTTGGACATTGGTGGTTTGAAGGGCCCCATTGGTTGGAAAAAATACTCAGACTAGCTAGCGAACAAACCAACAAAGTTCAAACCATCACTTGCAGTGATTATTTAAAACAACAACAAACAGCACATCAAGTCGCAACACCTTCAGCATCTACTTGGGGGGATCAGGGTTACTCGAGCTACTGGCTTAATGAAACCAACGACTGGATATATCCCTTTTTACATCAAGCCGAGACAGAGATGGAAAAGCTGGCCTCTGACTTGCAAGGCTTAAGCGTCACTTCCTTACAAACTCGCGCATTAAACCAAGCAGCACGATCTATTTTATTGGCGCAAGCATCTGATTGGCCATTTATCATGAAATCAGGTACTACGACCGAGTATGCAAATAAACGCATAACTGACCATCTGGCACGCTTTAATTATTTACATGACTGTATCCGTAAAAACAGAATTGACGAACGCCATTTAACTGCACTGGAAATCATGGATAACATTTTTCCGGATATTGATTTCCGGGACTACAATCCCAAGAAAACACGATGAGCGAACCCAGCACACAAGAACTTGAAGATATAAAGCAGCGCTATCATAAGCTACTGACTTCACAGCAAACGCTTATGCTCTCAACTGCGTCAATTTCCGGCACCGCTGATATTAGCTATGCGCCTTTTATACGTAATGATTTAGGCGTATTTTATATTTTTGTCAGTGAAATGGCTCGCCACACCAACAACTTATTAACCAATCCCCAAGCATCGATACTATTTATCCGGCCAGAAGCTGAATGCAATAACCTATTTGCACGAGAACGCGCAGTGATAAACTGCACTGTCAAAGAAATACCTAAAGAGGATAAAACTTACCCCCTGCAACTGGATGCCTTACAAGATAAATTTGGCGAAGTAGTTGCTTTATTACGATCATTATCTGATTTTCATTTATTCGCATTGGAACCTCAAAATGGACGCTATATTATTGGCTTTGGGCGGGCCTTTACCCTTGATGTAAATAATGACAACTTGCTTCCTATCTAGCTTTATCTTATCTATAAATGAGTGTTTTAATTTTACAAATCATCATCAAACAATGGGATAAAAGCCAACGAACCGATGCCCATGTTCAGTTACGAGCCAATAAAGCAGACCACTTTCCGCTCAACTTTCCACCGGCTTTTTATGCTTTAAATCAGCAATGTGTCATTGATCAGCACGGTGATGACATTCAGGGTAACCGCCTAAAATATTCACTAGCAGCTAATGACAGCCTATTATTTGATCGGTTTCAAATCTCTTTGGTCAACAATAGCCTTACTTATTTAGGTGCAAACTCAACTATATCACCCCAAGAACTAGAGAACCTGGATAATCAATGGCTACAATACAATTATAACTGGCGCTATAGTATCTTTGAATCTGACCGATATTATTGGTTATATGAAGAAGTGACCTTAAATGCCATTCATTTAAAACAACTAGATGAACTCATTTTTTTAAACACTAAACCAGCCATCATTTATAATGATATTAGTGAGTTAGATGCCATCAGAAAGCAGACATGAAACAAATAAATAAAGAATTAACCGACATTGAAACCATAACACTCAGTCATTACAATGAAAATGCAAGTGCATTTTGGAGTGGCACAAAAGATCACGATGTCACGCAAAACTATGCGGCTTTTTTAGCGCCCTTTTCAAAAAACAAAGTACTGGATATCTTGGATCTCGGTTGCGGCCCCGGTAGAGATGTGAGTTACTTTAAATCATTAGGTCACAAACCAATTGGGATCGATGGCAGTGAAGTCTTTTGCAACATGGCTCGCCAATACACCAACTGTACTATCCTCCATCAGAAATTTCTTAGCCTTGATCTATCCGGACTGGTCTTCGATGGTATTTTTGCCAATGCCTCTTTATTCCATGTTCCCAGTCAAGAATTACCCCGCGTTCTTAATGAGCTAAAAGCGGCCTTAAGACCCGGTGGTATCCTGTTCTTATCCAATCCTCGCGGAAATGATGAAGGCTGGTCTGGCCAACGCTATGGTCATTATATGCAACTGGAAACCAGCAGAGTATTTTTGGAGGCAGCTGGCTTTAACATAATCGACCATTATTACCGGCCTTTTGGCAAACTCCTTCATGAACAACCGTGGTTAGCCATCGTTGCTCAAGCGAATAGAATCACAGAAGACTATACTGAACAATAAATACGCATAACTTACAGAGGAATCTTTATGAAAATGACTGTTTTTGCATTAATCATCGGTACACTATTCAGCTTTTCTACCCAAGCTGCTACTTCTTATACTGTTGATCCCAAACATACCTTTCCAAGTTTTGAAGTTAATCATCTCGGCTTTTCAATTCAAAGAGGCCGATTTAATCAAACCAAAGGAAAAATAAAACTTGATCCTGAATTATCAGCAGGCAGTATAGAAATTACCATAGAAACCGCCTCAATCGACACAGGACTAGCCGATCTGGAAAAGCATTTACGTGGCAACGACTTTCTTGATGCCAAACGCTATCCACAAATAACTTTCCTATCAAATAGACTAAGCTTTAATAAAGATCAACTGATTGCGGCTGATGGCTTATTAACCTTACATGGCATTGCCAAACCCGTGCATCTAACCGTTGATCATTTTAATTGCGGAATGAATATAATTACCTTAAAAAACACCTGCGGTGCTAATGTAACAACGACCATTAAACGCTCTGATTTTGGCATAGACAAATATGTCCCCAAAATAGCAGATGACGTGATAATTAACATTCAAATAGAAGCGACCAAAGATTAATTTAGTCACCTTAACTAAAAGGAATAGACCATGAAACTTTATTACAGCCCGGGCGCCTGCTCCTTATCACCGCATATCGTAACCTGCGAAGCAGAACTCCCCCTTGAACTAATCAAAGTCGATTTAAACAACAAACTCACCGAAACCAAAGAAGACTTCCAGCAACTCAACCCTAACGGTTATGTCCCTCTTTTAATACTTGATGATGGCAACCAACTCACCGAAGGGCCCGCCATTGTTCAATATCTTGCCGATCAGGCACCTGATAAGAAATTAATTCCACTGGCAGGTACGTTTGAACGCTATAAAGCACAACAATGGTTAAACTTTATTTCCACCGAAATCCACAAAAGCTTCGGACTCTTGTTTAATCCTGCGGCTTCTGACGCTACTAAAGAACTGGCCGTTGATATCCTAAAGAAACGCTTGGCAATAGTCGCCGAACAACTATCCTCACAACCTTATTTACTCGGTGAAACTTTCAGCGTAGCGGATGCTTATTTATTCGTGACCCTCAGTTGGGGACAATATGTAAACGTTGATATTTCCCGTTGGCCAGCCTTGGCAAGATATGCGGATAAAATTTCCGAACGGCCTGCCGTACAAAAAGCCATGAAAGCAGAAGGACTTATTTGATTATATATCTCATTAAAATGCTAACTTAGTCGTTAGTATCATAGTACTAAGAACAATACCTAAGTGCAGCGTCATGCATCCTGATGCCCTATTGATGTATGACGTTGCACTTATAAACCCTACCTGCTACTTCGGTTACCGGTCGTGGTATTGTAACCTCGACCGAAACCTTTGAAGATTCTATAGCTTTCAAATCGTGAGTAACAAACTGCAAGCCGCGTCAACCCGATAAAATGCGCTAATAAGAACTGCCGTCAGGGCTATTATTAACGTAATAAAAAGATGCATCCTATCCCATCCCAAAGCACCTTTGCCATCAATCGTTAATCAAAATAATCTCGTTTAAATGCATCCAAAACTCAAAACAGATTATTGGAGAAAAAGCAGTAACACCCAGCCGTTTAGAAAAGTAATTATTGACATCTCTATGCTTGAGAAAATACTATACCTTACATGACATTCAGACAAAAAAAATACACTTCTCCCCCGAGAAAAACGCTCTATTAAAAGCTGAAAGAGGCGTTGGTTTTGAGGATGTATTATTAGCCATCGAAATGGGGCATGTGTTAGATGATTTAGCGCATTTCAATCCTGAAAAATATCCAAATCAGTCTGTATTTATCATTTTAATCACTATTAAAAATTATGTTTATATAGTGCCTTATGTTGAAGATGATATTAGTATTTTTTTTAAAAACCATTATCCCTCCTCGAAAAATGAATAAGCGTTACAACAAGGCGGCAAGAAATGACTAAGTTAAATTTTGATAGTTTTGAACAAGATATTCTCGACAGTTTGGAGAATGATAAATGGCATAGTAAAAATAATATTCAGGAACGGTTAGTTGAGCTGCAAGGGTTTTTGAAGTATGAAAAGAAAAAAACGGTTTCCATCAGACTATCCGAAAACGATCTTTATGAACTAAAAAGAAAAGGGCTGGAAAATGGTCTGCCGTATCAAAATATTATACAAATGTTGGTGCATCAATATACAGCTAACAAAATCCATCTTGATGTTTCATGAGCGAATAAACCGATAAGATACGATAGTTTGAATGCGGGCATTGATTGTGCTTTTTATGCCCCGAGCCGATCACGTCTACTGAAACAATTGTTTAAGCGCATCATTCACAGATTGAAGTCCGCATTTGACAACTTACCAGCCAGCCTGATAATCAACCGATATCCAAAGTAAATAGTTTCATACGGACAATAGACGAGGAACTAAGTCCCGCTTCATGTAGATCTGAGATAGGCACATCCAATAACCAATTAGAATTTTTGGCACTTGTTATCATCGCCAATACTGAATGCTGCACTGAACTGTTAAAAGTAGCACTGAACAGAAGCAATGCAGGTCGCCTTTAGCTTGCCTCTTTGTCCGTGAAAGGGAAAGGCACAACTACCACAGAAAACTTTTCAAAGATCAGCATAGGCTTCATCATCCGCAGCGGACTCCCATTCGCTCAAGGTGCCTTGTAGTGCTTCTGAAAAAACTTTATCTATAGGTGGCGCTTTACGTAAATGAACGCCGGCCTGATCAATTTCAAAGACTATCGAATCGCCTTCACGTAGTTTCAAGGCTTTAAGAACCGAAGGGGGAATGATAGCTTGATTATGATGGATTAATTGACTGTTGGTTTGCATACGTTAAACTCCAAATTCGACAATCTACTTTAGCAAAAATTAACAAAATCTGCCATTTCCCTATTGAAAACTAAAAAATCATTAACTGCTTATCATTAAGCAGGTGTCTTGTCATTGCCAACGAACGTATAGATAGAGTGCAAATAAACCTGCACAAAGCCCTCTCTAAAAGCTCGGTTAGTATCAAGAAATTTTTTATCATACTACCAGCGTTTCAATAATGATCAGATTGTGGTGGTAATTGCAAAGCTTCAGGAGCATCGTCACCTACGGCAAAGGGGGCTTTGCCATTCCACTGCACTGAATACTGCCCAAGGCGGCGTTTGCGTTCCAACGTTTTGCTGACCGCTTGACGTAAACAATCCAGCATGGCTTTTGTGTCTGGGCTTAAGGGGGAATTAGCCTGTTCACTCATGTGAGCTTCCTTTTTTTATTAAGTTAAAAAAATCAGTGTGTAGAACGCTACGAACAATGCCGGTTTGTTGAAATATCAACTCAGGCTTATCATCGGTATTCATAAAGCAGCGCACCTGATTGACCTTAGGCGCAAAAACATTTAACAAGTTATGCAAGCTACGTGGAAAACGCCGAATTAAATCAGCTTCTGCAATAGTATGTCCTCCGTGGCTAACACGCTCGGCTACTCGCAGACGCGACATATCGGCATTAGGCAAAGCCAGATAGACCAACTCCACTCGCCAACCTGTTACTTGCAAGCGCTCTACCAGCTTAAAGTAACTTCGCCCCGAAAGTGTCGTTTCAAAAGCAAAATCCTGTCGCGCGGCAATACAGCCCTCAAGTTCACACAAGAACAAACGACTGGCAGCCAATAAGTGCTGTTCCGGTGCCAACGGTGACAATCCGGCAGCAATCAAGTCAGCATTGATAAACCGTCGACAGCCCGCTACCATGGGTAAATACTCCAGGGCAAAGGTAGTTTTACCTGCTCCGTTTGGTCCGGCTATAATCCAACAAGTTGGCATCTACACAACTCCTCAATCACCTAAAAGCATACGTTCAACTTCGGCTTTAGAATCGGAAAGTATTTGAATCTGTTTAATATTCATCTATTTGATCTTTCTCTTAATTCTTAAATTGAGCAAAATTCGTCATTAAAATCATCCGCTATATGGATCTTGCCTTTAAACTGGCCAAATTGGCGTTTCTTAAGAGGTGGAGCGCTAATCGTTTCAAGCAAAACAATCACTTTTGCTACTTGCGGCGGGTAATCGTCTGGCAATTGCAGATGTATCTGGTGATTTTCATCTATTGTGGCTTGTAGTTCAATGGCTTGCATAGTGACCTCTTGAGTAATAGACAGTTTATAGAAGTTTTAAATTTTCTGCCCCGTTTTAAGAGCAATTAACTATTTTCTTTTCCCTTGTAAAGGGCCTAACTATACCAAGCTGCAATAGCGCTGTAAAAAATTAATCTCTACAATAAAAATGATCAACATAACGCTTTTTGCCGGTTGCTAAATATGCATAACAACCGCCATTTTTACCGATATAGTATTCGGTGTTGCTTGTCGCCATAGTTAACCGTCTGCCAGAATAGTGCGGCGTAGGACAATCCTTACGCTCCCAACTATCTTTTGCCTTACTTTCTGCAACGGTTTGCCATTGCATGTTTCGGGGTGCATCGGCACCACCGCAGGCTAAAGCGATAATATGATCAATAATATAGCCAGGGCAACTTCCCCGTCGATTACCATTTGAAGGACAGGGATGTGAAGCTTTAAAATTGTTTTTTGCTGCCTGACTTCTTACTTGTTTGGCATCAACCATTAAGGGTGTCATAGCACTTACACTTATTAAACCAATACCAACACAGCTTAATAATTTTTTGGATAAGATCATGTCACTCCCAACAGATTAATTTGGTAAGAAACAAGATTTGTTATCGGGCTCTGGCACCTATCAGGCGATAAAAAATTAATAAAATAATCTGTTAAATAGTGCCGTTTTCAATCACAGGTAAAACCCAATATTGGATACCGGAACCGGAAAACTCTTGGCGTAGCTGCTCTAATAAAGCCGGCAATTCTGCTACCGGCACGTACATCTGAAAGCGTATACGTTTTTGACGACCGGTTACTTGCTCTGCCAACGACAAACCTTTGTTAATATGATGATGGGCATTAACCGGAAAACTGCTGAAACCATGATCTTCTTCAAACATCAATAGACAGTCAACCATCAGCTCTTCAAGACTGGGAGGGATGTTGAGGGTTACCAAATACTCTTTGCCACTCATTCTTTAATCTCCCCGGATACGCCGAATAATTTAAACAAAATAGGTAATAAAAATAAGGTTAAAAAGGTAGACGACACCAAACCACCAATCACGACGATAGCTAAAGGGCGCTGAATTTCGGAACCGGGGCCGGTTGCAAACAATAAAGGAATCAAACCAAAAGCGGCAATACTGGCTGTCATTAATACGGGCCTTAAGCGACGTGAAGAACCCAACGTGACTACTTTAAACAAATCCATTCCCGTTGCTCTGAGCTGATTAAAATAACTGACCATAACCACGCCATTAAGGACGGCAATACCCAGTAAAGCTATAAAACCAACGGAAGCCGGTACCGACAAATATTCGCCGGAAAGCCATAAGGCAAACACACCACCGACCATTGCCAGCGGAATATTGGATAATACCAAGACGGCCTGACGAACTGAACCAAAGGTTGAAAATAGTAATAAAAAAATCAAACCCAAGGAAATAGGCACAACCAAGGACAAGGTTGCTGCAGCTCGTTGTTGGTTTTCAAATTGCCCTCCAAACTCAACGGTATAACCGGTGGGTAATTTAACTTTTTCGGCTACTGCTTGGCGGGCTTCATCCACAAAGCCAACCAGATCACGATTCTGTACATTACTACGCACCACCACAAAGCGTTGACCACGCTCTCTGCCCACTGAAACCACTCCCTCTACCTTTTGAATTTTGGCAATGGCCGTTACCGGTACATGTGCACCATTTGGTAGGGTAATTTGCAAATTATCAAAATTAGCCGTATTGCTGCTACCCCTTAATATCAAAGGTGTACGCTTAACGCCTTCTTGAACAATACCCAAATTTAAGCCTTCAATCTGGGCGCGTAATAAGGTTTCAATACTGTCACTATCCAAGCCCAATCGCCCTGCGGCTAACTTATCTATCGTGAGTTGTAAAAACTGCATACCGCTATTTTGCTTGGCAAACACATCACTGGAACCGGTTATGTGTTTTAAAACTTCCGCTATTTCAGTGGCTTTTTCGTTTAAAACAGCGAGATCAGAGCCAAACAATTTAACGGCCACATCGCCACGTGTGCCTGTCAGCATTTCTGAAACCCGCATTTCAATCGGTTGGGTAAAGCCAAAAGCAATCCCCGGTGTTCCAGCCATGACTTCACGAATCGCTTCAATAAGCGCGTCTTTACTCGCCATACGCCATTGGTCTTTAGGTTTTAATACTAAAAATGTATCGGTTTCATTTAAGCCCATCGGATCGAGCCCTAGCTCATCCGAACCCACTCTGGATACAATAGTTGCAATTTCGGGCACTTGTTTTAGTAGATTTTTTTGCACTTGCCCATCCAGGACAACTGATTGATCAAGGGTGATGGAGGGCAGTTTTTCCAACTGAATGATGATGTCACCTTCATCCATGGTGGGCATAAACGTGCTGCCAATTTGGGTAAATACAACAATCGTTACCGCTAATAAAGAGCCTGCACCTATAAAGACTTTTTTACTGTTAGCCAAACACCATAACAACGCCGGCTGATAAGCTTTTTGTAACTGCCGAGGTAACCATGGTTCTTCATGTGAGACTTCTTTTAGCAAGTAAGAAGCAATAACCGGAATAGCCGTCAAAGACAACACAAGAGAACCGCTGAGTGCAAAAACGATGGTCAAGGCGACGGGCGTAAACAATTTACCTTCCAGTCCTTGTAAGGTCAGTAAGGGTAGAAATACGATAATAATAATTAAAATACCTGACGTTACCGGCCCCGCTACTTCACAAGTTGCTCTGTAAATAACATGTAAACGCGGTAAACGCTGGGCTTTTTCGACATGAGCCAAATGGGTAATTAAATTTTCAACGACCACGACCGCCGCATCAACCAACATACCAATGGCAATAGCCAAACCACCCAAACTCATCAGGTTGGCGGACATACCCATATAGTTCATTAATATGAAAGTAAACAAAGCAGCCAGTGGTAATGCCAGCGCAACAACCAAAGCTGCCCGTAAATTGCCCAAAAACAAAATCAGCAACACAACCACTAAAGCAATCGCTTCCAATAAGGCATGTAAAACCGTTTCTACAGCCTTATCAACCAAATTACCGCGATTGTAAAATACTTTAGCTTCAACGCCTTTGGGGAAACCTTGGCTAATTTGAGCCAATTTCTTCTCAATGCCATTAATCGTTTGTCTTGCATTAGCGCCTCGCAAACTAAGCACCAGTCCGGTAACGGCTTCACCTTCGCCATTTTTGCTCACTGCGCCATAACGCGTTAACGCACCAATTTTAACTTCGGCAACATCTCCTACGGTAATAGGTATATCGTTTTTACTTTCTACAACGATAGTGCTCACATCAGCCAAGGTCTTAATTCGGCCTTCAGCTCTTACAATCAAAGCTTCTTCGCCATCAGTTAAGCGACCGGCGCCGTCATTACGATTGTTTTTTTCCAAGGCTTGCATAAGTTTTTCTATGCTGATGCCTCTGGCAGCCAAGCGAATATTATCAGGGATCACCTCAAAGCTTCTAACGACGCCGCCCAGTGAGTTAACATCAGCAACGCCTGAAACCGTTCGCAAGGCCGGACGAATAACCCAATCCAATAAATCACGACGTTCCATTAAACTTAAATCACCCCCTTCTATGGTAAACATAAACAGTTCACCTAAAGGGGTCGTCATAGGCGCCATGCCACCTTCGACACCAGCGGGCAAGTTGCCCCAGATGGTTGTTAAGCGTTCAGCAACCTGTTGTCTGGCCCAAAAAATATCGGTGCCTTCTGCAAAATCAACGGTAATATCCGTTAAGGCATATTTGGCAATGGAACGTAGCATCGTTTGATGAGGAATCCCCAATAACTCTACTTCTATACGTGCTGTTATTCTGGCCTCAACCTCTTCGGGTGTCATACCCGGTGCTTTAACAATAATTTTTACCTGAGTCGGTGAAACTTCGGGAAAAGCATCAATAGGAATATGGGTAAAGGCGTAATAGCCACCTCCCGACAATAGTAGTACGACTATCATCATCAGTAGCCGCTGACTCAGTGCAAAGCGAATCAGGCTAGCCATTATTCAGCACTCCCCAATCCTAACCACTTGGCCTTGAGTGCAACCGTACCTTTTATAGCAAGTTCTTCATCGCCAGTCAGCGTACCATTAATAACGGCTTCATCGCCTTGTTTACCAACCACAGTTACCGGACTAATATTAAAGCCATCCTTATTGCGAATAAAAATAAATGATTTGCCTTCATGCTGGACGATTGCGGTATTAGGTACTTTATAGCCGTCATCTATGAGCTTAATAATTTGGGCATTAATTGTTTGTCCTGCACGAACATAGGATTGATTTCCACTGATCAAGGCTCGCACGAGTAATGTTTGATTTGCGGAATTAACGCTTTGGCCGACTAAAATTATTTGTGCAGTGATTGGGGTATTTTCAACCAAGACTTGATCGCCCACTTTGACCTCACCTAAACGCTCGGGTGGAACATTGATTTCCAACCAAAGTTCGTCAAGATTGGCAATACGATATAAAGGTGCCAACATATCAACTCGTTCGCCAGCGGCTACCATTCTTTCTATCACAATACCCGAGATAGGAGCGTGTATATTTAATAATCCACTTAATTGTCTGGTTTTACTCAAATGCTCAAGTTCGCCACTTGTGACGCCTGCTAATTCCAAAAGCTGTTTTTGCTCATTAACTGCTGAAAGAAAAGCATTATATTGGCTTTGAGTTTCTTGCCATCGCCTTTCAGCTATAATCCCTTCAGCAATCAATTTTTTATCCCGTTGATAACTAAATGATCCCAACTGCAACTCGTTAAGTGCTTTAAGGTATAACCTTTGCATAGACAATAAATCAGGACTGTTTAGCTGAGCTAACACTTCACCTTTTTTAACCTTATCACCTCTGACAGCAATCAGTTTATTTATAATACCGACCTGAGATGCACTAACAATATATTCATGGTTTGCAGGAATCGTTATTTTAGCGGGTGCCGTTAACACGGGCATTTGTTTAACCGCCTCAAGCTTACCAAGAGTTATTCCTAAATTATTTAAATAATCTTTCGATAGTTGAATAGACTCTGCCGCTAACGTTATGGAAGAGCTAAATACCAACCCTATAAGATTTAGTATTAAAAAATGGCGAGATACTCTCATGGCATAACTCCTACTGCATGATTATAAAATGCAATATCTCGCTTCATTATTACTGCACGCTCTTTGGCGTAAAGTACGGCTTGCTGAGTTTGCGACTGAATTTTCAATAAATCCATCAAGCCGATCTCCCCTACAGAAAAAGAAAGCTGAGTCATCTTTAATAATTTTTCAGAAACATTTTGACGTTCATTGGCATTTTCCAGCTCAACTTCATTGACTTCCATATTATGTTCCGCTTCATGATGTGCCTGCTCTAACTCTCGGTAAAGCATTTCCCGTTGAGACATTAAACCAGTTACTTCGACATTTAAAGCAGCAATTTGTGGTTGCGCATGAGCACTACCACCAAAAGGAATAACGACACCTACATTAAAAAACTCTGCATGATTACTCCGATAATCAATACCTTCATCACTTAATATGCCGGCAACAACATTGGTTTGACCTGAACCTACGGCTTTAACAGCAATAAGCTCAGCCTGTTTACGATCAATCTGACTATTAATAGCAATTAGATTTGGGTGATTTTGCCCTAGCTCTTTTATACCCACCAACTTTTCTTCATGAAAAGTGGGTACTTTTCCCATTCTGGTAATGGATGTATAACGCTTATGCGTATGCATTAATTCTGCCTCTGCCAATATAAGAACGGATTGTTTTTGCAAAAATTCAGTTTGTGCCAATAATTCATCCGCTACAGGTAAATCGCCTACTTCAACACGCCGTTTAATGGTGTCTAATAATTGCTTGGCTGTTTCCCTTTCTTCTCTTGCCTGTTCAAAACGAATTCTTGCCAAGGCCATATTCCATATAGCCTCTCTAACCAATCCGGCAACTCTTAACTTAATAGCTACAGCCTGTAATCCCGCATATTTTTCAGCCTCTTTAGCGAGATTCTCTTGTGCATCTCTCTGACCTATGTTCCATAAGGGAACCATTAAGTTGGCAGTCGCATAATTCAACCTAAAAGTAGCTATTGACTGATAACCAATTGCTATTTGTGATGAACCTGCCGTCCAGCTTTTGCTGCGTTCGGAAATAGCAGCTGCCTCTTCTTCCATCGAAGTAATCAAAGCAATATCTGGATGTGTTTCCATAGTCAGATCAACTACTTTAGATAAGGTTAAGGTCTTATCTATTTCGAGAGGGTCATGATGATTGACCATAGACGTTGTACTTTCAAGCGCCCAAGTAGCCACTTGAGCGTAAGCAGGCGTAACAATAAACTGATAAATTGCTAAAAAGCACACAATACAATTGAGCAAGAGTCTGCACATATATAGCCTGGTGCTATTCAAAAATGACATAAGGTAAACTCAATGCGGATTAACCGCTTTATAAGATAGAGGGTAAAAATCTGGAATGCTTAAACAATGCACTTATCTCGACTTAAAAAACGAACTAAACTTATTGCGAAGGAGGCGCTCGCGGAGAGTTTTCTTGAATCAATGCCGTATCAACAAACTGCTTTTGCTGCTGAGAAACATTAACATCAAATCTGAAGATTTGAGCGTTTAATGCGATTAAGCTTTGATGAATAAAATAGTGACCATCATTATTATCCAGAGGGTTGATATGATATTGCTTGCCCCCCATATCAATGGCAACCATCATACCCTGTGTAGCATCATTGTGTTTTAAAGCTTTCAACTGGACAATGAACTTATTTTGCTTGGCTTCGTAGTGTTCAAGTCCTGGAATATGCAACCCGGGCTTTAAGAATTGCTCTCCCGTATGCGCATGAACCAACGGTATAAAGAGTTGCAAGATTGTAAGAAAAATAACCAGGTATCTGCGAAGTGTTAAAAACATAAGGACAATGCTATATTAATGATTAAAGAATTAACGACTTGGCTACCAATTTTTGATATTGGGTTAATTATAAGCTTAAAAGTTAACTGAACCTGAAAATTCTACCTGAAGCTTATTTTTACCACAAAGCAGCAGGACAACACATAACTTTATTTAACCATTAAATTATTATGAATAAATATACCAGTATTATTGCTCTCTTTTTAATAGCCTTATCTATAAATCTGAGCGTTATTTCCGAAGCGGATGCGAAACGTTTCGGTAGCGGTGGTTCTTTTGGCGGGCGCTCTTCTTATAGTGCTCCCTATAAACGTTCAGTAATTCCACCGACTCGTTCAGCTAACCAACAACAAGCAAGCGCTCAAAACCAGACGGCTAGGCAAGGCATGGCCAATCGAGGGGGTTTAATGGGAATGTTGGGTGGTTTGGCCTTGGGAGGATTATTAGGCTCGCTATTCTTTGGTGGTGCTTTCGAAAACTTTAATTTTATGGATATTCTGGTTTTAGGAGGAATTGTCTTTTTACTTTATAAGTTATTTGCCGCCAAACGTGGCAATGTTCAACAACCCGTTTACAACCATACCAGCCAGAATTTTGAACCATCACAAGGCCCCCAAAACAATCCAGCCGGGTTTAATACCGATGTTTTATTCAACAAAGGCAAATCATCTTCATCTCAACCTGTCTTTTCAGCCAATGCTGACTTGAACGATAAGCTTATTGTTCCTGAAAGTTTTGATCAACAAATCTTCTTATCTGGAGCTAAAAAAGCTTTTACTATTCTGCAAAAAGCGTGGGATGATCGAGACCTGGCTGAAATAAGAGGTTTATCAACAGATAAGGTGTTCGCTGAAATTCAGGAACAAATTAAAGCATCAACGACTGGAAACCACACCGACATACTTAAGCTTGAAGCAGAACTATTGGAAGTGAGAGAAATAGGTTCAGAACTTGAGGCAACCGTGTTGTTTGACTCAATTATGCGCGAAGATATCAACGCTCAAACTGAACAAGTTCGAGAAATATGGCATTTTGTTAAACCCAAAAGCAACCTCCAATCCAAATGGCTTTTGGATGGCATTCAGCAATTGGAAGATTAAAGCCTGTTCTTGCAAAACTCAATACTCATAGCTTTTGTTAGTAACAATCAGCTGGTCCTTATCATTCATAATGGATCAGCATTTATTAGCCCTCTAATTCAATCTATTACTACTTCACAAAAAGTTGTAATGAACCCCGCCAATTGGTTCTTATAAACCTAATCCTTAACATCATCACAATAAAGCCTCAATAAAATAATCATAACACATTGAATAATATTGATTATGTATTCTGGCACAGAAATAGCTTATATTACATCTAGTACATTATAAATAAGCTACATTAAACTATAATAACCCAAGACATATAGCTCTGTGCTATGTTCAAATGAATTACTTTCTCTAAGAGAATATATCTATTTTTATGGGCAATAACTACTTGAAAGCCCCCTCTTTGAGCTATAAAAAGTACTATTTTTTAGCCTTAGTTTTCTTATTTGCAGCACTTTTATTTTTAGCTTATAGTATCGAATCAATATTATATTGTATGGTTAAAAGAATTTACCCCCCTCAATTCCAAACTAAAAAATATCAGACCTTTATGCCAAGCCTAGCAAATAAACACTAATGTCATTTAAAAACAAAAACACATTTACTTTAACAATCGCCAGAATTTATGCCCACTCATTCATTTAAATCAACTGCATTTACGTTGTTAATAAGCTTAATCATAGCTTTTGATGCTTATGGACAAAATCAAACGCTGTCTATTGATGAGGTATTATCTTTTTTTTATCAGCGCAATCTTGATCTGATTGCCGCCCAATACAATATTGACCAATCTTTTGCCGAAGCCGTGATTGCTGCAGCAATACCCAATCCAACTGTTAATATTCAGATTGGCGAACTTAGTAACAACAATCTCAACAAAGGCTCCAGCGCAAGCGGTTGTAATCATAATGCCAACGTTTCCTGCGGTGCTTCAGAATATTATTCTTTCAGTCAATTGATTGAAGTGGCCGGTAAGAGAGGTTTACGTATACAAAGTAGTGGCTTCGCAACTCAAGCGGCAGAAAGTGATTTTCGTGATGCCGTGCGTATTTTTTCCAATATGGTCAGACATACCTACTATCAGTTGTTACAAATGCAGAAAAATCGCTGGTTAGCTCAAGAAATCGTCGATCATTACGAGGTTATTTCGAATGCCAATCGGTTACGTCTAAAAAGTGGTGATATTTCCGAATCTGAGTTTCTGCGAGTAAAAATGGAAGCCATGCGCGCGCAATCCGATCTTGATAATGCTCAAACGGCGGTAGAAATGGCGCAAGCTGATTTAGCTGTCATTTTGCGCTGG
Organism: Methylococcales bacterium; assembly: GCA_026399095.1. GTDB lineage: Bacteria > Pseudomonadota > Gammaproteobacteria > Methylococcales > Methylomonadaceae > Methylobacter_C. The sequence continues at coordinate 64,322 of JAPLRP010000020.1, forward strand.
CCGGATAAAAGCCTGCAATTCGAAGCCAAAGAGCAATGGCCTGAAGTTAAGAACATTGGTCAAAACCTTCCGAAAGAGGAATTGATAAGCAAAGCTTTGCAACAACGCCCAGATCTACAAAGCGATAAACTTCGTGCAGATCAAGCCGATAAAGAGTTGGAATTAGCAAGGCGACTTAAATATCCTGATGTCACCGTCACCGCCGGTTACGCTCGTGATCCCAGTAATAATGCACTTAACTCCGGCTTTATTGGTGTCAGCGTGCCATTACCGTTATTTTATCAATACGAAGGACAATCCGATAAGGCCGCTGTCAATTTAAACCAAAGTCGATTGGCGGCAGAGCAAACTGAATTGGGCATACGAAACGATGTCATTAGTGCTTTAGCGGCTTGGAATAGCGCCAGTAAAATTGTCATACGTTTCAAAGACGGCTTATTGGATGATGCGCTTGCAGTAAGAAATAGTTCTGAACTGGCTTACAACAAGGGAGCCACCAGTGTGCTGGATTTTATCGAAGCCCAGCGTAGTTATAAAAATGTGATGCATGATTATTATGCCGCAGAGATTAACAGAGCAAACGCTTATTACGATTTAGAAAAATCAATGGGCGTAGAATTGGATGTCGATAAAGCGCCAGTTCCTCGCAATAGCAAGCGCCAAGAAAATTTACAACAATAGTCTGTATCGAAAATGGAAATGAATAACCAGCTGCCCAATCAAAGAAAAAAACTGCTTTTATCCGGACTACTGGTAATGGCTATATTAACAGCTTGTACCGACTCATCTGATACAAATAAGCCTGCACCACAATCACCAAAAATTAAAGGCGAAGTGCATTTAGCTCCCGATTCACCGAAGAAAGCCTATGTCAAGATAGCTCGTGTGAGTTTGACTCAACATCCTCTTTTGGAACCGTTGACAGGTAAAATTACTTATAACGAAAGCTTAACCTCAAGGGTTAGCTCTCCCGTTGCCGGTCGAGTGATTACGGCACCTATTTCACTAGGCACACAAGTTAAAGCCGGTTCGACCTTATTGGAACTGGATAGCCCTGATGTCGCCGCTGCCGAAGCCGATTATGCAAAAGCACAGGCAGCTATCACACTGGCCAGTAAAAACTTTAATCGTCAAAAAGAACTTTATGAAGGTAAAGCTGTCTCTCAAAAACAATTGGAGCAAGCTCAAGATGATTTTAATGCGGCACGCAGCGAAGTAGAACGAGCTCAAGATCGAATGAAAAACCTTCATATCAGCGCGGGGCAGAGCAATGGTCAATTCGCTTTGCGCTCGCCAATATCTGGCGTAGTGATTGAACGCAATGTTAATCCCGGCATTGAAGTACGACCCGACCGCGAAGCACCTTTATTCGTGGTATCGGACACTAAAAAACTAACACTACTAATGGCTGTTTTTGAAGTCAATCTTAGTAAAATAAAACTAGGGCAGAAACTATCTGTTTCTGTTCCAGCTTATCCAAACGAATTATTCCCTGCCACCGTACAATATATCGGCCAAGTGCTTGATGAAAAAACCCGTACAGTGCAAGTTCGATGCGACCTACCGAATACGAATGACCGCTTATTACCGGGCATGTACGCAACCATAACAGTAGAAAGTGATCCCGATGACAAAGCAATCATGATACCGCTGACGGCTGTTTTTACGGAAGGCGATGCCGATTATGTATTTATTGCTCTCGATGAAAATCACTATCAGCAGCGCCCGGTTGAAATTGGCCTGCGACTAAAAGACAAAGCCGTTATCACTCAAGGATTGCAGCCTAATGAACAACTGGTGACTGATGGCGCGCTGACGTTGCGAGCTGAAGAAGAAGTCGAAACTGAAAGCGATAAACCCTAGTCCTGTACAGAGAATATTGACATGATTGAGCACATAATTGCATTTTGCCTACAACAGCGACTGATGGTTATCGGCGCTACGCTGGCAATTGCCATATCTGGCATTATTGCATTTGAAAAATTACCTGTCCAGGCATTTCCGGACGTCCAAAACGTCTTTGTACAAGTTGTAACGCAATACCCCGGACAGGCACCAGAAGAAGTAGAAAAGCTCATATCGTTACCTATCGAGCGCGTAATGAATGGCTTGCCACATCTAATGAGTATGCGCTCAGTTTCTATCTTCGGCCTATCAGTGGTTACACTGACTTTCGACGATGATGCAGAAGATTATTTCTCTCGACAACAAGTATTGGAACGTTTGCAAAATGCCGATATTCCGAACGACAGCAAACCTCAGCTAGGACCTTTATCAACCGGTGTCGGAGAAATTTTACGTTATGTTGTCGATGCCAAGAACTTATCTCTAATTGAACAGCGGGCATTGCAGGACTGGGTCATTGAACCAAAGATTCGTTCTGTTCAAGGCGTAGCCGATGTAGTGTCTTATGGCGGCGGGGTAAAGGAATACAAGATTACCGCTAAACCTGACCGCTTGAAAAATTACGACATTGATCTTCAACAAATATTCGACGCCATTGCTGCCAACAATAACAACACCGGTGGCGGCTATATTGAATACGGCGATGAAGCCTTGGTAGTAAGAAGTATTGGCTTATTAAAGTCAGCTGAAGAAATCGGTGAAATCGTCGTTGCTACTTATGATGGCGTGCCAGTAAAAATTAAGGACGTTGCTGATATCAGCGTCGGACCTCAGCCTCGCACCGGCATGGTGGGTATGAATAAACGCGATGATATCGTCGAAGGGATTGTACTACTCATCAAAGGCCGTGATGCCGTCAATGTATTGGGTGGTGTTAAAGAAAAAATAAAAGAGCTCAACGATTTTGGTCTGCCACCCGGCGTTAAAATTACCCCTATTTACGATCGAACTGAACTAGTCGGCCATACTGTACATACGGTTGAGCACAACATGCTCGAAGGTGCGGCGTTGATCATGATTATCCTTTTGGTGTTTTTACGGCGCTTTATGGCGGCGTTTCTGATCACTTTAATCATTCCACTTTCACTGTTATTTGCTTTTATTCTGGTCGATTTAGGTGGTATCTCTGCCAATCTTATTTCACTAGGTGCGATTGATTTCGGTATTATCGTCGACAGTGCAGTAGTCTTGGTTGAAGCAGTTATGGTTCAGGTAACGCTAGATTTACATCGTAATATGGATATTCGTCATCTGCGACAAACGCTTTTGATTACGGCCACGGAAATGGGCCGACCAATTTTATTTTCAAAAGCCATTATCATCATCGCTTTTTTACCTATTTTCACTTTCCAGAGAGTAGAGGCGAAAATTTTTGCACCGATGGCATATACCCTTAGTTTTGCCCTAATAGCCTCTATGCTTTTCAGTTTGACTTTTGTACCGGCAATGTTAACTTATTTATTGGGCCCCAAAATTGCCGAAAGCCATAATCCTTTGGTTCATGCGATGGAGCATCACTACCGGCGACTTTTGGAATGGGTACTTAAACATGCCCGCACCGTATTTATTTCAGCTGTCTTCACTTTAGTATTAAGTTTCATGTCGGTTCGTTTTATAGGAACCGAATTTATGCCTAAGTTAGATGAAGGCAATATTTGGCTGACCATTACTTTGCCAACACCGGTATCTCTAACTACCGCCAAAGAATTTGAACGCAAGGTACGAGATAAACTGGAAGTGTTTTCAGAAGCCAAGATGGTCTTAACCCAACTGGGTAGACCTGAAGATGGTACAGATCCCAAAGGCTTTAACAATCTTGAAGTATTGATTGATCTTAATCCTAAAGACACTTGGCGCTATAAGAAAAAAGATGAACTGGTTCGGGCAATGGATAAGGAACTGTCGATATTTCCTGGCATCCTCACTAACTTTTCGCAGGTGATTCAAGATAACGTTGAAGAAGCTATTTCAGGTGTTAAAGGGGAAATAGCCATTAAAATATTTGGCAGCGACCTAAAAACCCTGCAAGACAGAGCCGATCAAGTCACGCATATTCTTGCTTCCCTTCGCGGAGCTACCGATGTGGCAGCAGAACAGCAAGCCGGTTTGGCGCAGGTGATGGTTGATATCGATCGTGCCAAAGTATCGCGTTATGGTATTAATGTTGCGGATGTTGAGCGCGTAATGGAAATCGGCATGGGTGGTAAAGCGGCGTCAAAATTTCTGGAAGGTGAAAGACGTTTTGATATTACTCTGCGCTATGAAGAAAATTCCCGTAATTCTGTAGCCGGATTGGAAAATCTAACTGTACAAGCGCCAAATGGTGCACGTATTCCCCTTTCGGAACTGGCCACGATTAAAATCAATCAAGGTGCTTCCAGAATCAGCAGGGAAGACAATATGCGTAGAATTGCCATTAAATGTAATTTGATCAACCGCGATCAAGGTAGCTTTGTCGCAGAAGCACAGCAAAAAGTTGCCGCACAAGTCGATTTACCTCCTGGTTACCGTATAGTCTGGAGCGGACAGTTTGAAAATCAACAGCGGGCGATGAAACGTCTTGCTGTTATCGTCCCAATCAGTCTTGGACTTATCTTCGTGCTATTGTTCTGGGCTTTTATGTCGATAAAAAATGCGCTATTGATTCTCATGAACGTGCCTTTCGCGATGATCGGTGGTATCCTGATTTTACTGGGTACGGGGATTAATCTTAGTGTGTCTGCCGCAGTGGGTTTCATTGCATTATTTGGCATTGCCGTGCAAAACGGGGTAATTCTGGTGTCGCAACTAAATAAATTACGCAGAGAAGGGCAGTCATTACATGATGCCATTGTTAATGGATCCGTCAGTCGCCTCAGGCCGGTAGTGATGACGGCTATGATGGCGATATTAGGGCTTTTTCCTGCAGCACTCTCAACCAGTGTCGGCTCTGAAACAGCCAAGCCTTTCGCTGTCGTAATTATTGGCGGATTATTAACAGCAACCCTGCTGACATTGACACTTTTGCCTGCACTGTATCGCTATTTTGCCGAACCTGATGAAATTTAAAGGAAAATCATGAAAGAAATACGTGCCTTTATCCAACCTCATAAACTTGGACAGGTGACCATGGCTTTATTGGAAGTACCGGGGTTTCCTGGCATGACTGTCATTGATTGTAATGGTTTTGGGCGAGAACGAACTCAACACGGTCAGGACTACAAACCATTCATGCCCAAAAAGCGGCTTGAGATTTTCGCACCCGACAGCTTGGTGGAGATTATTTTTGAAACCATCATGGAGACTGCCTATAGCGGACAGCATGGGGACGGAAAAGTATATATTATGGATATGCTTGAAGGCGGCAGGGTAAGTACACGTGAAAGGGATCCGGATTTGGGATAATTACTTTATCTACTTTGCAACAACAATAAAACCATTTCAGGGTAAAAAATAACTTAAGTTACGTTTTTAATAGGCCTGTAATTAAAAACCGCCATTATTTGTCAATTAATTACTCATGCTCACCGATGAATAATACCGACTTACCCACGCTGCACACCCACAAGAAATGCAAATTAAATCTAAATAACTAAACCCTTTAAGCTTAATGAGCATTTCAAAACTATTGCTATTATGTGTTTTTTTTACAATTACCTCAGCACAAGCTGAAGACGGCAGCTATCCAGAAAAAAATGATGATGGTGAGTTTTCAATTATGAATTCATTATCTGATCTTGGACTGCATAACCTGAAAGATGAACGATGGAATATCTATTCTCAGGCAACTTATATTTCAAGCTTTAAACAAGCTTTCCCTGCAGCCTATACCAATTTAAACGGCTCACCTAATTCATTACTGCCTAATTCCGAGCGGAGCTTTACTGCAACATTTACCTCTTATCTTGGCCTTAAAGCCTGGACTGGCGCTGAATTCTATGCTGCGCCAGAAATGATTTCAGAGCGACCTCTTTCAGGACTTAAGGGAATAGGCGGCAGCATTCAAAATTTCGAGCTTCAAAAAAATGGAACCTCAAGCGCTACATGGTATTTGTCCAGAGTATTTTACAGACAAACCCTGTCACTTGGTGGAGAAAAAAGTGACGTTAATTCAGGCCCTTTGCAATTAGCTGGAACTGTTTCTAGCCGCCGCATTGTTTTTACTGTCGGTACCTTTAGCATTCTTGATATATTTGATAAAAATAGCTATGCAGGCGATCTTCGCCAACAATTTTTGAATATGGCATTTTTGACCAATGCCGCCTATGACTTTGCAGCAGATGCACGCGGCTATACGACCGGACTAGTTGGTGAATATTACTTTGATACGTGGGCATTTCGCTTCGCGCGAATTGCCGCACCTAAAGATCCTAATGCACTTCCTTTAGACTATAACATACTTAAATATTACGGGGATCAAGTAGAACTAGAGCACAAACATGTTATCAAAGGGCAGTCAGGCGCTTTAAAATTACTGGCCTATAGAAACCATGAAAATATGGGGCGTTTTAGTGATGCTATTACGGCATACCAGTCCGACCCCGCAAAAAATGCAACAACCTGCACAGGTTATAATTATGATTCTGGTAACTCTTCTGCACCTGATCTATGCTGGGCTAGAAAACCGAATGTAAAAATGGGGATCGGCATAAACATGGAACAGGGAATCACTGAAGATATAGGTCTGTTTTTTAGGGGTATGGTTTCAGATGGAAAAACTGAAGTTTATTCCTATACATCTTCAGATCGCTCTCTATCTTTAGGCGGATTGATGAATGGCTTACGTTGGGGGCGAAATAAAGATGCGGTAGGTCTTGGTTATGCGCAAAGCTGGATTTCAAGCCAACACGCAACCTATCTCAATATGGGCGGTATCGACGGATTTATCGGTGATGGTAAAATAAATGTCAAGCCAGAGCAACTTGTAAATATTTTCTACAAATGGCATGTCATTAGTTCCAGTTGGTTATCTTTTGACTATCAACATTTAAACAACCCCGCTTACAACTCAGATCGTGGGCCCGTTAATATTTATGGAGTCAGGGTTCATTTTGAATTTTAAAATATGCCATCATAAAAAGTCAATCAAGCCATCGGGGCAATTAATAAACACAACAACCCTGCCGCACCACAAGCGGCAATCACAGGAATAACACCCGCCTTATAGCGAAATAATGCCCAAAAGGCGGCCATTCCAATCATCGCGGCAATAATATCGAAGTGCCCCACCAAACCTTGTGGCCAGAATACATGCCAAGCGAAAAACACGGCAAGATTAAGTATAACGCCCACGACGGCAGCAGTTATGGCTGACAATGGCGCAGTAAACTTCAAATTACCATGCGTGGATTCTACTAATGGTCCACCTGCCAAGATAAACAAAAAGCTGGGTAAAAACGTGAAATAGGTCACTACTAACGCTGCAATCATAGCGCCTTGAAAGGCTGCTTCAGGACCCAACGGCAATTGACTCCAGCCACCTAAAAATCCTACAAAAGTAACGATCATAATTAACGGACCGGGAGTGGATTCTCCCAGCGCCAAACCATCAATCATTTGCGTAGCAGTCAACCAATGAAAGTGCTCTACTGCACCTTGATATACATAGGGCAAAACAGCGTAAGCGCCACCAAAAGTCAGCAGTGCCGCCTTGGTAAAAAACCAACCCATTTGAGTTAATGCATTAGTCCATCCATACTGCCAACATAAAAAACCCATCATACCGAACCACAAAACCAATCCGGCACTTGCGATTTTAAACAACTGCAGCCAGCGAAATCTGGCATGTTCGGGAATAGCGGTTTCATCATCTATTAGAGCAGGACCGAAACTCTGCCTTGATGCACCATGACCACTTCCTAAAGCAAACTTTTGGGGTGCAACTCGACCACCAATAGCTCCCAGTAAAGCGGCGCACAACACAATCAAGGGAAATGGTGTGGATAATACAAAGATAGTAATGAAAGCTGTCACTGCTATAGTCCACATTACCCAGTTTTTTAAAGCTCTAGATCCAATTCGATGAGCCGCGAACAGAACGATTGCTGTTACTGCCGGTTTGATACCATAAAGCACTGCAGCCACTTCCGGTAACTGGCCAAAGCGAATATAAATCCAACTTAAGAGAATCAATAAAAACAGTGATGGCAAGATAAACAATAGCCCTGCAATAAGGCCTCCCCAAGTTCGATGCATTAACCAGCCAATATAAATCGCCAATTGTTGCGCTTCCGGCCCCGGCAATAACATGCAGTAATTAAGCGCATGCAAAAAACGTCGCTCAGAAATCCAGCGTTTCCGTTCAACCAAATCTTGATGCATAATTGAAATTTGCCCTGCTGGGCCGCCAAAGCTTATAAAGCCTAACTTTAGCCAGTACCAAAAAGCTTGTCTTACTGAGACTGATTGAGGAGGTAATTGCTTTGGCTGAGGATTATTCATGTTGTTAGCTTGAATAGCGTTTGGAATTAACGCCTACTGATGGTAGGTGTCGAATTAATTGAATGTTGCCAGACTAACAAAAGTGCATCTCCCACCCTCGCCGTTATGTGCTTTCGTCCTTGAACCGGAGGTTCAAGTGGAGACGTAACCGATAAATCAGGCTTCCTGTATAAAACAGGCATGCACACCAGTAGCGGATTTCGTCCCCGGGGTTAATACAGGTTCAGGAAACACCCAGCACACTATCGAACGCCGCAGGAGATACAGCGGGATATTCTAGCTTGTTTATTGATTTTCTAAAACGTTTTCTATTTTATGACTCAATTTTGCTAAAGACTCACTCAATCTTCGGTTAAGTTCAGCATTTTTATTTTTCATCATCTGTAATTCATGAGCCAAGTTAAGTGCCGCCATGACTGCGATTCTATCGGGGCCAGTTATTTTGCCCGAGTCTCGCATTTTACGCATTTGCACATCAAGCTTCTGAGCAGAATGAATAAGGTCTTCCTGCTCTTCTTCGTCACAAGCTATTCTATATTCTTTGCCCATAATATTGAGAGACACTGGTTGCGATTTCTTGTTCATGAGCCCTGCTCCATTGCTTTTAGTCTGGTAATCATTGCTTCTACTCGGGCTTTGGCTAGGGTAGTTTTTTCCAGCAATTGATTTTTTTCCTCGATCAACGTCTCTTGTTTAGCTTTCAAAGCGCTGTTTTCATTTTTTACGTCATGAAATTGATCGATTAAATGATTCAGTTTATTTTCGAAGTCTTTTATTTCTAATGGTAGTTGTGTTTCTGTCATGTTAGTAACTAAAATTGTTGCCCGTAATCAAATGTGTTTTTCGTTAGTAATGATAGACTTCTATTTAGCTAAGTGCTGCACTCAGCCTGTTAAAGTGAACAAATATTAACCAAGTTTATTATCAATGGTAGCATAAGCAATATTTTTATTTTAGTGATAGTGAAATTTTTATGGCTTATAACGCATGTAACGGAATAATTGAACAAATTGATGCCGAATTGTCGGCAGCTGAAGCTCATGGCATGGCAACCGGCATGTTATGTATTAATGAGCAAACGGAGCCTGATTTCTGGTTGGCTGAATTATTGCAAAGTAGTAATTCTATGATAAACATAGATGAGCCTGTATTGATAAGACTTTTCGAAGAGACCCGTCGCCTGCTTAACAGCGAAGAATTTGAATTTGACCTGTTTTTACCAGACGATGATGCTTCATTGCCAGAACAGGTTAATGCCTTAAAAAACTGGTGCAGAGGCTTTTTATTAGGTATCAGCTCAAGAGGAACTGGTTCAAAACTACCGAAAGAGGCCCGAGAAATACTAAAAGATATTGCCGAATTCACCAAGCTTGATGCCGATGTAGACGGCGAAGAAGATGAGCGTGACTTAATGGAAATTACTGAATACTTAAGATCAGCCGTGCTATTGCTTCGTGATGAACTGGGTGGCAGTAACGACGAATATAATGAACTGTGGCAAGAATAACATGAAACAAAGTGAATTTAAAAAACGCCGTAAGCGATTAATGCAAAGTGTCGGCAAAGGTAATATAGCCTTGATAGCCAGTGCATCAATGCACACGCGTAACCGAGATGTGGATTACCCATTCCGACAAGATAGCGATTTTTTTTATTTAACCGGTTTTAATGAACCTGATGCCTTGGCTGTATTTGTTCCTGGTCGTGAGCAAGGCGAATACATTTTATTTTGCCGAGAATTTGACGAGAAAAAAGCCTTATGGGAAGGCGCACATTCTGGATTAGAGGGTGCTACGGTTCATTATGATGCCGATGATGCTTTTCCGATTGATGACTTAGACGATATTTTGCCAGGGCTTATGGAAAACAAAACAAAAGTTTTCTATCCTCTGGGTCGTAATTCTGAGTTGGATCACAGCTTGCTGGAATGGATTAATCATATTAGGAGCCAATCCAGATCAGGGGTTGTTGCACCTGGCGAGTTAGTTTCTCTAGAACTGATATTGCATGAAATGCGGCTGTTTAAAAGTAGTAGCGAACTTAAGTTGATGCGCCGCGCTGCAGAGGTTTCTGCAAAAGCCCACGTCAAAGCCATGCAGGCTTGCAAGCCGGATTTATATGAATATCAAATAGAAGCAGAAATTATTTATCATTTAGTCCAAAACGGCCTTCGTGCTGTCGCTTATCCGTCTATTGTTGCCGGCGGTAAAAATGCATGTACATTGCACTACACTGAGAATAATTCCAAATTGAAGAGTGGTGACTTGCTGCTTATTGATGCTGGCGCAGAATGTGAGCATTATGCTGCCGATATTACGCGTACTTTTCCGATTTCCGGGCGGTTCAATGAACCACAAAAACAACTCTATCAGTTGGTTTTAGATGCGCAAACTGCTGCGCTTGATCAAATCAAACCCGGCCTAGCCTGGAATCTGGCGCATGAGGCTTCGGTTGAAGTACTGACTAAAGGACTTGTAGCCTTAGGCCTGCTTAAAGGAAAGGTAAAAAAACTCATCAAAGATGAAAAATATAAACAGTTTTATATGCACCGGATTGGTCACTGGCTGGGAATGGATGTGCATGATGTTGGTGATTATAAAATCAATCAAGAATGGCGATTACTTGAAGCCGGTATGGTTTTGACTGTAGAGCCAGGCTTATATATTCCTGCAGACTGTAAAACCGTTGATGAGAAATGGCGCGGAATAGGTATTCGTATTGAAGATGATATTTTGGTGACTACTGAAGGTTACGAAGTCTTAACTTCTGGCGTACCAAAATCCATAGCAGAAATTGAAGCATTAATGCAGGTAAACTAATGCAATACGATTATGACTTACTGATTGTTGGTGGCGGCTTGGCTGGCAACTGTTTGGCGCTGGCACTAAAAAATACTAGCCTTCGGATTGCTATAATCGAAGCGAACACCCGCGAACAATTGCATGCCAAGCCGGCAGGTGACCGGGCATTGGCTTTAGCATCCGGCACAGTTATGATGCTAGAAAAGTTAAATAGTTGGCAAGGTATTAGTCATGCGGCCACCCCAATAAAACATATTCACATTTCTGATCGGGGTCATTTTGGTAAAACACGATTATCTGCACAAAAAGAGCATGTGGATGCATTAGGTTATGTAATTAGTGCGAGAGATCTTGAGACGTATGTGGCTGACCAAGTTTTAAAAGCTGGCATAGAGTTGATTTCTCCTGCTCGAGTTATGGGCTTAATGTCAGGTGACAAAGAAATATGCGTCAGCTTAAAGCAGGGTAATAACATCTTAAACCTATCAGCCAGATTATTGGTGGGGGCAGATGGCGGTTTATCATCAGTCCGTCAATTACTTAACATAGGCCAGCATACGACCGAATATGGTCAAACGGCGATTGTCACAACCGTGCAATCATCACTGCCCCATAAAAACACCGCTTATGAGCGCTTTACCGCTTCGGGACCTCTGGCATTATTACCTATCGCCAGAAATCAATGCGCAGTTGTCTGGACACGCTCAACAGAAGACGCTAACGCGTTAATGTTAGGAAGCGAAGTTGATTTTTTGGCTGAGCTACAACAATGTTTTGGTTTTAAGTTAGGCGAGCTCAGTTTATCGGCTCCCAGACGTGCTTTCCCCCTATCTCTAATCCGTGCAGAAACAATGGTTACAGGTCGGGCACTGATTATTGGTAATGCGGCTCATCAACTCCATCCTGTTGCAGGACAGGGTTTTAACTTGGGTTTACGGGATGTTGTGCAATTGGCTGAAAGGCTTATTAAGCAGAGTTCTCTTAACAGTGATATTGGTGATGCGAACTTTTTAAATGAATATGCTATTTCCAGAAAAAAAGATCACGACCGGACCATAGGCTTTACAGATGCTGTGGTAAAGATTTTTTCTAATGAATGGTTGGCATTAGCTCTTGCAAGAAACATCGGATTGACATTACTGGACCACATTCCTGTCGCAAAAACTTTGCTTACCCGACATGCAATGGGCCTTGAAGGCAAATAAACTGCTCTTTTAGACGAACTTTAGATTGAATTAATATTTTACTACTTCAAACAATGTAGGGCGAAATGCACTTTCCATCTCGCCCTACAGATAACTTTACTCAAAATATCAAAACTAAACGCTCAAACAAAAAGACTTTCTGATTGAACTGCTACTGCTTACTTCGGCTTGTTATCTTTACTTGGCTCAACTAGAGCGGGTGGTTAAGTAGCGGCTTTTGGCTCAACAACGGCGCTTGGTTCGACGGTCGGTGTATCACTGATTAAGATGTCTTTTTTGTTTTTATCGAATGTTTTTTGACCAATACCTTTAACGTTAGTCAACTCTTCAGGCGTTTTGAATAAACCTTTCTCTGTTCTGTATTTTACAATAGCTTCTGCTTTTTTTAAGCCAATCCCTGTCTCTGAAAAAACAACATTTTTGAAAGGTTTCATAGCACAATCCTGTTTAAGCAAAAGTTACATCAAGGCAAATAACGATAAGAATAACAGTATTAATTTTTTCATAGTTTTTCCTCTAGATTAATTAACTTACAAAACATTCTTGTTACCATAAATAAAAATAACAAAAATACTCAAAATTTAGTCTAGTAGATCATTAGAAAAATACAACGTGAACTCAATTTTCATTTAAAAAAACCAAATTGGTAACAACTCAAATTTTGATTTAACCAGCAGTATTAGCGATAAAAATAGCTCGCTTTGGCGCAGGAAGTCCTTCAGTGGTTAACTGAGGGTTTTCTTCGCTAAGAAAGTCCTTAAGTGAATGAAACTGCATCCATTCAGTACTTCGCTGCTCCTCTATACTGGTTGATGTAACATCAACCAAACGAATATTATGAAAGCCACATCGCTTTAGCCAACTTACCAACGTTTCACAACTGGGTAAAAACCATACATTTCGCATTTTGGCATAGCGTCCTTCAGGCAATAACACCTCACCCAAGCCGCCATCAATAACCAGCGTCTCTAATACCAGCTCACCACCAGGCTTAAGACAATCTCTTAATTCCATAAGATGATCAATAGGTGAGCGGCGATGATAAAGCACGCCCATTGAAAATACGGTATCAAAAAGTTTTAAACCATAAGGTAACTCTTCAATCCCTAATGGCAACACATAAACAGGCGCCTCACCATACAGCTTTCTAATGACATGAAATTGAAGCACGTTAAGCAATAAAGGGTCTATTCCTACAACCATTTTCGCGCCAGCGCCCAGCATACGCCAGCAGTGATAACCATTGCCACATCCCACATCCAACACCAGACGATGATTAAGAGGAGAGATATGTTCTTTTAGGCGCTCCCACTTCCAGTCTGATCGCCATTCGGTGTCAATATAAATATCGAATAAATTATAAGGTCCTTTTCGCCAAGGATGTAATGCCTTAAGTTGCTCCTCAAGTTTATTTCTGTCTTCTTCTGCCAAGTCATGCACTTGACCTATCTGCACAGCGTCAGTATCCAATGATCGGTATGTCGTGTTTGATATAGGCATCGACTCAATAATCGACTGCCAATGAGATAACGTGCCGTGTTTAGCTGAGTCAAACGCACTGGCTATTTGCCTAGGCAATACTTTCACCCAATTATCGGCTTTTACCTCAAGCAAGCTATTATATAACGGTTGATAATCGATCATTTATATACGGTATGAGCAATATTAATGCCTCTTTTTAAAAGACATTAGACACAAATTTTAGTCAATTGCGAGTGAGGAAATAAAAGGAGGAATCTAGCTTAAATTTATAAAGTAACCCGATCACTTGATAATCGGGTTAACTGCTAATACAAAAAAACTTATGAATTTTTTGCTGCAAGCGCTTCTGAATTACGTTTTGCCAAGCTATCAATAACTGCATTTAAAGAACCTTTAGCTTGAACTTCGCTACTAAAAGTCGTGCGATAGTTAGTTACCAGACTCACACCTTCGATCATAATATCGTAAGCTTTCCAATCACCATTATTCAACAACATGCGATAATCCACTGCGACAGGCCGAAGACCAGGCTGTAAAACTTCTGTTTTTACGACTACTTTTGTTGCATCAGCTTCCATGTCAATAGGTAAATAACGAATCGACCAATCCTTAAACTCGACAAATGCACGAGAATAGGTTCTAACCAATAGCGTTTGAAATTCCTGCTTAAAGCGTTCACGTTCATCAGGAGTCGCTGTTTTCCAAATTTTACCTAAGACTAATGAGGAGATTTTGTCAAAATCGGTGCTTGGCAAGATAGCATCATTAACAAATTGGTTAACTTTTGCAAAATTCTTAACAAAAGATTTATCCTGCATCTTTTGCTGTAACTTTGCTGAGGCAGTTTCGATAGCTTGTTGTGGAGCCAACAAATCAGCCGCTATAACTGGTGTAAGAGGCATTAAAGCCATCAATGACGCAAAAAAACCAAACAATGTGTAGCGTTTAAAACTCATAAAACCCTCTTAAATTAAACTAATGTGTATATATAATATTTTACAAATATCAGTGAGCTCATTCCCTGATACAATCCATCCAACAGATGATAAAAAACTTGAACCATCAAACCTGAGATTCTGATTTTCCCCAACCCATAAGAATGGTAAAGATGACATATAATAACATCAATTTTCCTCATACACGTATGAGAAGAATGCGCTTTAATGATTTTTCCAGGCGTTTAATGCGTGAAAATCGTTTATCTGTTGACGACCTGATTTACCCTATGTTCGTAACTGAAGGCACCCATCAAAGGGAATCCATTTCATCCATGCCTGGGGTAGAGCGACTTTCTCTTGATGAACTGCTTACAGAAGCTGAAGAAATCTATAAGTTGGGTATTCCTGCCATCGCGCTTTTTCCGGTAACGCCTGCCAATCAAAAATCAGATAATGCGGCTGAAGCTTATAACCCGGATGGCTTGGTTCAGCGCAGTGTGAGAGCGTTAAAACAAGCCTTTCCCCAATTGGGTATCATTACCGATGTGGCTCTGGATCCTTTTACCTCACACGGACAGGATGGTCTGATTGATCAAAATGGCTATGTCCTTAATGATGAAACCATTGAGGTGTTAGTCAAACAAGCCTTATCACATGCGGAAGCTGGAGCGGATATTGTGGCACCATCGGATATGATGGACGGCCGTATTGGTGCAATAAGAGCGGCCCTAGAAGCGCAAAACTACACCAACACCTTAATTCTCGCGTATTCTGCCAAATATGCCTCCAGTTTCTATGGCCCGTTTAGAGATGCCGTGGGCTCTGCCGGTAATCTGGGTAAAGGCAATAAATACAGTTATCAAATGGATCCTGCCAATTCTGATGAGGCCATGCGCGAGATTCAACTAGATTTACAAGAAGGCGCGGATATGGTCATGGTTAAGCCCGGAATGCCTTATCTGGATATTATTCGTCGAGTAAAAGAAAAATACGGCGCCCCCACTTTTGCTTATCAAGTCAGCGGCGAATATGCCATGATTAAAGCTGCCGCCATGAACGGCTGGCTGGATGAAAAACAGGTTGTTTTGGAATCCTTGTTGGCGTTTAAGCGAGCCGGCAGTGATGCCATTTTGACCTATTACGCCAAGTCTGTCGCCCAGTGGTTGCAAGAATGACAGTACCCGATCAATATGCGGTCTTTGGTGACCCGATTAAACACAGCAAATCGCCACGGATTCATAAAATTTTTGCCGAACAAACCGGACAAGTGCTGGAATATAAGGCGCAAGAAGTGCCGGCCAAGCAATTTTCAGAGGCTGTGGCAGTGTTTTTTGCCAATGGCGGCAAGGGCTTAAACTGCACTATTCCATTGAAAGAACTCGCTTGGGCTTATGCGGATGTTAAAACTGAACGCGCCGGCATGGCAAAAGCCGTTAATACGCTGGCGTTACAGCCGGAGGGTTCCCTGCTTGGTGATAACACCGATGGTATAGGTTTAGTAACCGATTTAATCAGTAATCATGGCGTAACTTTGGTAGGAAGCAGTGTCTTGATTTTGGGTGCAGGAGGCGCAAGCAGAGGCATCATAGCGCCATTACTTGAAAAATCCGTGCAAACTCTTGTTATCGCTAATCGTACCATTGATAAAGCTATCAATCTCGCAGCAGAATTTCAACATCAAGGTGCCATTACGGGTTGCGGTTTTAACGATTTAAAAGGTCAGCAGTTTGATTTAATTATCAATGCCACATCAACCAGTTTAACCGGCCAATTACCACCCTTGCCCGAAGCGTTACTGTCAAAAAATGGCGTGTGTTATGACTTGGCGTATAGCAATGAGCCGACTGTTTTTGTTAAATGGGGAGAAGATAACCTAGCGCTAAAAAGCCTGGATGGTTTGGGTATGCTGGTAGAGCAAGCGGCTGAGGCCTTTTTTATCTGGCGAGGTATTCGCCCAAAAACCCGACCGGTTATTGAACTGCTTAACGCAGAACGAAAGTTGTAAAAAGAGATTTGACCACGAAAAAAAAGCATAATTATTCAGTCCCTCTTAGAAAAAGAGGGGAGGTAAAGAATATTCTTGTATACCCCCCCACTGCCCCCTCGCTTTGCTCTCCCCTTTTTCAAAGGGGGAGGTGAATATGCAGTCTATGCCATTAGTTTCGCTGTTTTAAGTGCTCATTTTTCAAATGCACATAATGATGTGCTGAATATTCCAAAAACTCTTTTTCGGATTCTTTTAACGGTCTTACCTGTTTAGCAGGCGAACCTACATATAAATAACCGCTTTCCAGTCTTTTTCCGGGTGCGACCAAAGAACCCGCACCCAGCATGACATAATCTTCTAGAACTGCATCGTCCATGATAATTGCGCCAATGCCAATCAGACAATAATCGCCTACGGTGCAGGCATGCACTACGGCTTTATGGCCAATGGTTACGCCCTTGCCTATGGTTAAAGGATGGCCTTGTGTAGAAAACGGGCCGGCATGAGATACATGCAGTACAGAACCGTCTTGAACATTGGTACCGTCGCCAATTTTTATACTTTCAACATCGCCTCTAATAACTGTGGCAGGCCATATTGATACGTCATTGCCCAGCGTCACATCACCAATGACCACCGCACTGTCATCAATATAAACAGACTCACCCATGACAGGTTGCTTATCGTTAAATTTTCTAATTGACACAATACCTCCTTTATTTTGAAACAAACATGAAAATAAACAGGATTTTGACATAAAATCACTTTTTGGGGATAGACTAAAATAGTCTCAGGCACTTGCAATGTTAAAAACGACAAATCACTCTGATTTTAAAGGTACAGCATGACGGTCATAAAAGGAAACGGCTTTGTTGCCGAGATAATTCGTTCTTCCAAAAGAAAAACCTCAGCCATCAAAATACAAAAAGGCAAGGTCTTTGTTATGGTTCCTGAGCGTTTAAGCCGCGCAGTGATTGAATCTTTAGTGACTGACAAGACCTGTTGGATAAAAGAAAAACTGGCTATCCAGAAAGAAATTATTGCCATTAAACCGAAAGAATTTATTTCGGGTGAAGCCTTTTCTTGTTTGGATAAAAGTCATCCGTTAAAAATTGAGTCAGGTCTATATCCGGCGATTAAACTCCATCAGGATGAATTGGTGGTTTCAATCCGAGATAAGACCGCAAACAACTCCCAAGCTATCAAACAATTAATCGTTAAATGGTTTAGGCAGCAAGCTGAATCGGCATTGAGAGACAAGACCGAGCATTATTCCAGAATGATTGGGGTTAATGCTTCATCCGTTACCATTAAATCATTTAAAGCAAGATGGGGCAGTTGTAACGTTACGGCAGGCATTCAATATAATTGGAAAATTATTATCGCGCCAGACCGCATAGTTAATTATGTGGTCATTCACGAATTATGTCATATCTTGCACCACAACCATTCGCCTGCTTTCTGGAAAGCAGTTGAATGTTATTGTCACGATTACCGTGACTGTAGTGCCTGGTTAAAAATTAATGGTGCCCGTTTGGATATTTAAGCGTTATGCTTAGATGATTTAGGCTTTACTTATTTGGGCTAAATGACATCAATGTAATCATCAAAAAAATGATCAGCAGTATTGGCCAAAAAAAGGGCACAACAAAGACAATCCCCAATAATGCTACAAAAGCTGCTGCCATAAACAAGAACACGCCAACACCTAAAAACAACAATATTATCAGCACCCCCGTAATTAGCATAATGACTAAAAATGACGGAATAGCGGCAAGATGAATCAACCGACTGGCAATAGGCTGACCATTCATCATAAGACTAAATTGACCGACGTCAGGATGAAATAAATAGCTAAATATAGCAATCACCAGCCCAACTATAAGTACTTTTGTTATCAGCTTCATTTTACCCGGTTGTTCCATAAATCACCTATCTTAAGAAGATTAAATTTTAATTGAAAAATGACTTAGCCTAACCAATCGTTAAGCCTTTTATTCACCACAACGAACATGATTTTTTATTTCTCTGGCTTCGTGACAAATTTGTTTCAAAAGAAATCACCAAGCATATTCATAAGCATACACAATTGAGATAAAAAATAAAAAGATTAACCAACCTGCTGCAAATAAAACGGACCGATTTCTTGCCAAAGCTACAGAATAAGCTGCTTTTAGCAAATTATTACTACCGCTGGCCAATATAATTGCAGAGACAATGGCTGAATCCGGTACATTAAATTTACCGCTAAGTAGTGACAGTATAAATGGATCAATATCAGTAAGACCGACCACAATAGCTAGCGACTTAAGTCCATGCCCTCCATATTGGGTGGTTACATAACTAGTAACAAAGGCAAACAGCATAAATAATAAAGCAAACAAAATGGCTGTTGATAATTCCAGCGGGTGCTTTACTTCAGTAATATCGTGTAGATCAGGCTCATTGTTTCTTACGGTTATTAAAGCTATAACGATTAATAAGGATATAAAAATAATTATGATAAAAGGCGTCAATAACTGTAATGCTACGCTTCGGTCAAACATAAAAATAATGGCCAATAAGCGTATGTACATCATGGTTGTCGCCATAATCAGCGCTGATGATACTTTTCGCACAGACAAACTATCCAGTCCATGAGCACGTCGTCCGATAACAACTGTTGCGGCCGTACTGGAGTAAAGTCCTCCTAATAATCCGGTAATTAGCAGGCTGCGGCTTTTAAAAAAATAACTATTTACCAAATAGCTCAAATACGAAAACCCGGACACAATAATAACGGCAAGCCATACCCGGTAATAAGTTACGGGTAACATTGGAGCAATAATCTGGTCGGGCAATAAAGGTAAAATAACCCCAGCAATGATAAAAAACTTGGCTAATGTGGCAATCTCTTCATTAGCCAATTGATCAGAAAACCTATGGATTACTGACTTTTCACTTAATATCAAAATTAGTACGACTATAAAAAGCACTAGAAACCAGTTGGGAAACAGACTGGTAATAGGCCCTATTAAATAAATTAAAAGCAAAAATATGGTACTAAACAATGAAAACTGTTTTATTGCTGAAAGTCGCCAATAAAAAACCAACAACAGCATCCCTAACAATAACAACCCCAAAGCAAATAATAATCTGCTGGGATCCATTGTGTACAAAATAAAACCCAATATACCGATTAAAACAAAAGTACGAGTACTACCAAAATGCAGTTTATAGTCATTCGCATGATGATAACTACGAAACTCAAGACCGACTACAAAAGCAAAAGCTACGGTCAATAAGAATTGCACCAACAAAGGTGGTATGGCGCTATATAATTCCATTAACTTGCTTGATCGGAGGTTTTCAAGTTCAACCTACTGATAGTTTCACCTGCTTTTTTTGTGATATAGAACAATACCGATAATAAAATCACTACACCTAACAATAACAAAGAATAAGAAACGTGACTCTGCTTGTCGGAACCACTTACCAAACCAGCAAGATGCTTTGTTGCATACCCCATATAAACCAGACTTGCGTTATATATCAAAATACCTGTGGTTGCTCCCAAATAAGACCAGAATCTAACTTGTGTCACGGATAACGCATAACTAAGCATTGCAAATGGCAAAGGTGTTAATCGTAATAAAAACATTAGCTTAAATGGCTGGCTGTTAATAGCATTATCAAGCGCATTTAACTGTTTATTTTTAGCAATAAAAGCAATTACTCTATCCCTAATCAAATAACGCCCTAGAAAGAAAATAAACGATGCGGCCAAATAGGTTGCAAAGGTCATATAGAACTCTGCAGCGCCTATTGGAAACAATATACCTGCGGTAAAACAAAGCGTGTCAACTGATACCAAAAGAGGTGTCAAAACAATAAACAACACAATAAATCCAAATGGAGCAAAAACCCCTAATTTCTCTATCCATAATTCTAGATCAGGAAGGTAAATCTTCAGCTCATGCCCAATAAAAACTATAACAAAAGCAACCATCAAAATTACTAATAACTTTTCGGCAATAGACATATTTTTAAGTTGCATTAGTTATACACTCCTTAATTTTTAAAGGTTGTCTAAAATAGCAAAGCCCTGTATTTGCTTTAGCTTTTTGTTATTAAGAAAACCTGTCAACCATTTTTTCCGCTTGTGCTGAAAACTCTTCCAGGTTACCTTTTTTTACCTTATCTACCGGAATAACAAGTGCTGTAGTTAAATCAATATAAATATAAACATAACGTTTGCCGTATTCCACCCGAACCAAATCGGCCCACGCCATTTTATTTTTGCCACTAGGTGATTTCTCCAGCAAATAATTAGGATTTTCAGGATCAATACTTAAAACATAAGTACCAAACATTTTACTTTTTTCTTTATTGGTATAGTTTTTTAAAATCTGTCGTCGTAAGTCCAACATCATTATTTTAGGTGACAATAATGCCCAAAGAACCGCCATGGCAACGATGTAACCCGATGATTTCATATCACCATAATAAAAATAATAAAAACCACCGATAAGCCCCATAACTCCGGGAACTATCCAACGATTTTTCTTAATGTTATGTTGTATATCATCATTCCTCATGAACTGTATTTCATTAAAATGTATTAAATCTTCTTCGCCAAACTCGTATTCTATTTCAAACATGTTCTTAATCTTATTGAGGTTTAAAAATTCTCGCCAGATCGGTCAGGTTTTTAAAGCCTGACCGATCAAATCCTGCGATGATGTACTAATGCATTTTTATTTTGGCATAAACACTGCGCCTAAAGGCATTGGAAAGCGTCAACATGGCCGTTCTAAAATAACCATGAATAGCCACCTGATGCATTTTATAAAGGGACAGATAAACCACTTTGGCAATAAAGCCACCGATACTCACGGTGCCCATCAAATTACCCATTAAATTGCCAACTGTGGTGTATTTTCCCAAAGAAACCAGTGATCCGTAATCATAATAAACGAAATTGACCAGATTGCTGTTGTTTAAACGATTAATAATCGATTTAGATAACGCGGAGGCCTGTTGATGCGCGGCTTGCGCCCTAGGTGGCACGTTGCCGTTATGTCCTTCCCAAACACACGCGGCGCAATCACCCATTGCAAAAATGTTATCGTCATTGGTTTTTAAGGTACTATCGACTACCAACTGGTTGATCTGATTGGTTTCCAGCCCATCCAGATTTTTCATCCAATCGGGTGCTTTAATGCCGGCCGCCCACACTTTTAAATCGGCTTCAATAAACTCACCATCATGGGTGGCGACACCTTCTTTGGTAATTTCGGTGACACGTCTGCCCATTTTAAGATCAACACCCAAACTAACCAGTTGCTGTTGCGTGGCAGCCGCCAACTTAAACGGTAAAGCCGGTAATAATTGCGTTGCCGCTTCAATAATCGTCAGCTTTACCGTGCTCTTCTCGTTTAAACCATAAATCGATAACACATTGGTGACTTCGTGCAATTGTGCAGCTAACTCAACACCCGTAGCGCCTGCTCCGACAATAGCAATAGACAATGGTTTAACATGAGCACTGTCTTTGCCTATATAACTTTTTAGATAAGATTCAAACAATTGCTTTTGAAATTTAAATGCTTGGGAAGTCGTATCTAAAAACAGGCAATGCTCTGCAACCCCTTTAATATTAAAGGTATTACTAACACTACCCACAGACATAACCAAGGTATCGTAACTAAAAGTGCGCCCGGGAATCAGTTCTTCGCCGCTGTCGCTTAACGTAGGACTGACATAAATTTCCTTTTTCTGTCTATCCAGACTTTCCATTCTACCTAATCTGAAATGGAAATTGTTGCGATACCCCTGTGGCAAATATTCAACCTGTTCGGATTCATCCAAGGTTCCCGCTGCCACTTCGTGTAATAACGGCTTCCAGATATGAGTCGATGCGGCATCAATCAAAGTAACTTCGGCAACCCCTTTTTTGCCTAATTTTTGACCTAAACCAGTGGCTAATTCAAGCCCCGCGGCTCCACCACCAACAATCACTATTTTATGTTTACCGTTATCACTGTTAGCCATTGCTTTAACTTCCCCCTATAAATATTTTATATACTATAACACTATATCTAATGAGTTCCTTAGAGACTAATTTCCAAATACCTGCTAATTCATGAATAAAATGAAAAAATTTGTTTGACGTTAAAACAGATATTAATGATGATATTTAATCAAAGAAGTACTAATAAATACTCAACACGATCTTATCAGAATAATTATCGCAATTGAGATTTTGTATTTACACAAGCTCATCAGAATCCTGAAATTCAGGCAAAAAAAAACCCGTTTATGAAACGGGTTTTTTATTTGGAAGCCTCTTAACTAATCAAGAGACTGCCATTAGAACGATACTGATAACCCTTATTGAGGATTTAAAGGTTGTTGCGGTTCACCGTCAACTGCCAATTGTACCCGACGGTTATTTGCGCGACCTGCTTCGGTTTCATTAGTGTCAATGGGTTGAGTCCAGCCGTAACCACGTGCAGTTAAAGTGGTTAAAGGAGCTTGTGATCCTTCAAGCAAGTAATTCATAACTGCTTTTGCGCGACGTTCAGATAAAGTCATGTTATGCTTAAATCCGCCTGTTTTACTAGTGTGGCCTTGCACCTCTATGACATACCCAGGATGCTCTTTAATCGCTTTAGCGGCATTGTCGAGGTTTCCGAAATATTCGGGTTTAATAATGTCTTTATCATTATCAAATTTTACGTCAACAATCCAGCAGCCTGCAACACTGACCTGAACACCAGGCAATGTAGTCGGGCATTTGTCGATGCAGTTATTAACACCATCGTTATCTGCGTCCAATGCAGAACAATCAGTTACTGCAACAGGAGTTGGAGCAGGCAGAGGTGCCGCTTCAGCAACAACTGGCTGTGGCTTTGCACCAAATGGAACAACAAAACCAAGATTAACTACCATGTCACTGAATTCGTTGGTTCCAGGTTGTAAATTAGCATTGAAGTTTTGATTGTAGCGATAACGCACATCACTACGAACCAAGAAATTGTCACTCACTTCATAGGTAAAACCAGCGCCAGCTTCACCAATGAAACCTGCACCACTTTTATAATTATGGCTAGTGTTCATGCCGCCTAAACCGAGCACAGTATATGGTGAAAACTTATCACGCATTATGTAATATTGCACCTCCGCAATACCACCGGTCATATCTGAGCCGCCGTATTTTCCGCCACTCAAGTTTTGATAAAACCCTTTCAACTCTACGTTGAAATGTTCGTCCAGCATCTTTCCGAAGCCTAGACCACCACCCCAACCATTATTTGATTGACGATCACCGCCGGGTTGAACAAATGTTCCAAATGGAGCAACATACCATCTTTTATCAACTAGATCGTCTGCTTGTGCTGTTGCCAAAAAGCCTAAACTTGATAATGCAGCAACCACCAGAAAGTTTTTCTTTAACATAACATTCTCCTAAATTAACTTAAAACGAAACCATACAAGACAAAATGCCCACCTAGTTAAATAACAACTAAGTATTTGGACTGGACAAACTAAATAGTAGCTTAAAATCCACAATTTTTCGCCATTATGCCACAAATTATTTTGTTGTCTATTTTATTATGCATATTATCTTCTTACTGTATCATTAAAAGGCATTCATTTGATGAATGCAGCTTCGTATTTTTAATACATACCACTCGACTTCAAAGGAATAACATGATTAAAATATTTCACCTTACCTTTATCTTGCTATCAATTAGTACATTTATCGGGAGAGTTATTTTATCTGAAACTCATCCTGCAATTCTTAAACAAAAAGCACTAAAAATTGCCCCCCATGTCATTGATAGCTTATTGCTACTCAGCGGAATCACTCTTATTTTCCAAGGGGGATGGTTTTCGATGGAATATGGCTGGATTTTTGCCAAAATATTAGCGTTAGTTGGCTATATCGGTTTGGGGATTATTGTTATGCGTAACCATGGAACCACAAGATGGCTTGCTTTTGCAGGGGCGATGGCTTGTTTTGTTTATATTGGTGTTGTCGCTGTCACCAAGGATGCATTTTTCTTTTTTTAAACGAAAACAAAACCGTTATAAAATAAAATCAGTTTCATGAATTTTTATATCAATCCATCGAAGCACATCTTTAGCTCTATTTAAAGAAACTCCGTCAAACTCAAGACGCTGATAGTTTGTAACAATATTCCATCGAGATAACTGGCTTTTTAATTGCCTTTTCTCATTAAAGGTAAAGTGATAGCGCTGTATTATCTGATCAAATAGACTGGACTCGGGCCTAATTTTGAATGCACTGCCAGCAAAAGCACGTACTAGCAACAACTCAACAATAGGAATATGCTTCTCTATTAATAAACATACCTGCTTTGCTAGAATATTTTCAGCGGGAGATGATTTATTGTCTGAAATAACTTTCAGACAATAAATGTATTCACTTGAAGCAAAACGAACCGCTGTTTCATAAAAAGCTGACGCTTCCATATCACAAAGACACGACTGATCATAAGTTATCTGGGGCTTTGATAATGTAGAAATACTGTCAGTAGCGCAAGACAAGGTAGAAATTAAAGATGGATAATAGCTGCGCTGACTATCATTATCGGTAATTTTATCAATTAGGAATAGACATCCCAAAGGATGATTTTTATGACTGGCTATTCCAATATTAAGCATTAATAAAGGCTCACCTGAAGCAAATAATGCTTGTGTATAAGCAACGCCTGCAGCCATAGCGCTTTTACCAAGCCCAGTGACAGTCAAGCAGATATCCTCACTCAAATAAACAGCAAATTGCTGAACCGTGACATCTTTTTTTAAGTTAAAATAATTCACTAAAGGTTTGGCTTCACAAGCCAACGCTGTGTATATAAAAATCTTACGGGTATTTTCTCGCATTGATTAACGTGTGTAATTTGATCATTAGTATAAAAAGGACAATAAAAAATGTTTATTAATACGTTACCGATTATTTTCACTTACACAAGTCTATTTTCAATTTTTGAGGCTAGTATATTTTTTACAGCCATTTTTTTTCTTGTTTACGTCTATACACCTGAAGTTAATAAAAACTGGAAAGTAAAGCCAAGCAATAGCTTCTACAATTTTTTACATTCTGCTTGGGATGGAAACTCCTCACTATGGATTGCATTTTGGCCGTTCTTCTTGCTGGTTAATATCATCCTTATTTATATAGACTACCGTATCATGAACTTGACTTACACCATAAATAGCTGGAAAACAGCCCATGGAATGATGTTTTTACCCATTATTTGGTGGACAACGTCAGTATGGCGATGCTCAAAAAATAGTCGTTATAAATTTTATAGTGGCGCAGCACGAACAATTACTATTTACCTGTTTTTAGAATATTTCTTACGATTTATTATTAGCTCCCTATACCCTTCAACGTTCTTTGATTGCAGACTTTTAATTTTGGCGCACAGCGACTGCCTGTAAAATAAAACTAGATCAACACAAACCAAGCACTTAATAAAAATAAATCAGCTACCGTCCATAAGAATTCGCCCTTGTTATTAAATAAATCATATTACTACGCACAAATTTAACCTTATAACCCAAAGGCCTTAAAACATAAAAGCTTATGGAATATATACCGTAAAGAAATAATAACCCCGAAAATGCATGATTGGTGCAAATAATTAACACAAATGCACCTAATTGAACCACCTGATTGATTAAAAGTAGACGTTCTTAGTTTTTTAAGCCGTTTGCCTTCGCATTAAAACATCTTTTTAATCGTTTAAGCCTCAGCCCGTCATGGCTAACCGGGATTACAATTAAAAAAACACAACACTCTAACTACTTATGGCGCACTACTTGCTTTTTTTCTAAGAAAGGGAAATATACATCCTTGAATGACCCCCATTATTTAATAACCATCTCAATAGGCATTTGCGTATTCTGATTAATTTGAACATCAATTCTGGTTGAACTTGAACACCTAAAAGCTAACGCATCGATGGAAGTGAATTTTTACTCTAAGTGTTCAACTTGAGTCAAGGAATTCATTTTTTTTCGCATTGATTCTCCTTG
>JAPLRP010000034.1 GCA_026399095.1 Methylococcales bacterium
CCCGGTGACTTGATAAACTCAATTTTTCCAGCTAACGCCCATCGGTTTAAGGTCTTTGGATGAAAGCCAAACATATTCTGTGCTTCTTGTGGTGTAATATACTTACTCATTGTAATGTCCATTTTATGGATGAATGAGTATCTATGTTACCATTTAACGTTACTTAATCAATGGACGTTATAAGGCTATTTCTTAATATAAAGATCGGTAATCGTCCCGGTAATCATTTCAGCGGCAAAGCCAAAAGTTTCTGCCAAGGTGGGATGCGGGTGGATGGTTAAGCTGATATCTTCTGCATCGGCGCCCATTTCCAGGGCTAGTACGGCTTCTGAAATTAACTCACCGGCATTGGTGCCTACCATGCCTGCGCCTAGCAGTTTTCCGGTTTCTTTTTCACAGAGTATTTTGGTTAAACCTTCTTTACGCCCTACGCATAAGGATCGACCACTGGCCGCCCAAGGGAATGTCGCTTTGTCATATTCGATACCTTGCTGTTTAGCTTGATTTTCAGTCAGTCCCATCCAGGCAATTTCAGGGTCGGTATAGGCAACTGAAGGAATAGTCAGTGCATCAAAGTAGGCTTTATGGCCTGCAATAACTTCTGCGGCTACTTTGCCTTCGTGAACGGCTTTGTGCGCCAACATTGGGTTGCCGACGATATCGCCAATAGCGTAAATATGGCCAACATTGGTTCGTTGCTGTTTATCGACAGTTATAAAACCTTGTTCACTAACATTAATGCCGGCTAGCTCTGCATCAATCATTAAGCCGTTGGGTCTTCGACCTACAGCGACTAAAACGGCATCGAATAGTTCTGATTCAGGCGCATTTTTACCCTCAAATGAAACGTTAAGGCCTTCTTGCTGAGCTTCAATTGAGGTGACTTTAGTTTCAAGCCAGATATTTTTATATTGCTTTTTTATACGTCGGGCGAGAGGGGTGACCAAGTCTTTATCACAACCCGGAATAATTTGATCCATCAATTCAACAACACTGATCTCTGAGCCCATGGCATGGTAAACCGTTGCCATTTCCAAACCGATAATGCCGCCGCCAACAATTAACAGCTTTTTAGGTATTTCTGATAGTTGCAAAGCATCGGTTGAATCCCATAAACGTGGATCCTCATGAGGAAAAACAGGTATTTTAGTCGGGCGTGAGCCTGCAGCAATAATAGCTTGATCAAAACGGATAGTTTTGACGCCCTCTGCACTTTCAACTTCAACGGTATTTGCTGATGTAAATTTTCCGATGCCTTGAATTAAAGTGACTTTGCGTTGTTTTACCAGTCCCGCCAGTCCGTCATTTAAGCTTTTGGTAATGCTTTCTTTCCAAGTCCTAATTTTGTCAATATCAATGGTTGGCTTTCCGAAACTAACACCGTGTTCAGTAAATTCATCAGCCTCATGGATTATTTGGGCAGCATGAAGTAAAGCTTTTGAGGGAATACAGCCAACATTAAGACAGACGCCACCGAGCACTGGGTAACGTTCAATCAAAACGACTTGTTTGCCTAAATCTGCTGCACGAAAGGCTGCACTGTAACCGCCAGGACCACCACCTAGTACTAATACTTCAGCGTTTAAAACTGCTTCATTCATTTTTTGTGTTCCCAGTGTTAAAGTAACAAACGGCGAATATCGCTCAAGTTTTGCTTAACGGTAGCCATAAAGCGTGCGCCTTCTGCACCGTCAATAACGCGATGGTCGTAAGTTAAGTCTAGCGGTAACATTAAGCGAGGTAAAAATTCCTTACCGTTCCAAACGGGTTGCATTTTTGCTCGCGTAACGCCCAATATAGCGACTTCCGGTGCATTAACGATAGGCGTAAATGCGGTGCCACCGATACCTCCAAGACTGGAAATAGTCATGCAGCCGCCTTGCATATCACCGGGTAATAATTTACCCAAGCGTGCTTTTTCACTTTTCTCGGCTAATTCTGATGCCAGTTCATTGATGCTTTTGTTATTAACATTCTTTAAAACCGGGACAACCAAACCATTAGGCGTATCAACAGCGATACCAATATTAAAATATTTTTTTAGAATTAAACTTTCACCATCAGCAGACAAGGAAGCATTAAAACTTGGAAATTGCTGCATAGCGGCAACCAAGGCTTTAACGATAAACATCAAGCCGGTTATTTTTAATTCACCTTTGG
Source organism: Methylococcales bacterium (assembly GCA_026399095.1). Taxonomy (GTDB): domain Bacteria; phylum Pseudomonadota; class Gammaproteobacteria; order Methylococcales; family Methylomonadaceae; genus Methylobacter_C. Next base: position 2,161 of record JAPLRP010000034.1, read on the forward strand.
CTTTTTCGGCATTTAGAGTATTCCGAAAAGCTTCCATATCGGTTATGTCGGCTTCTTCATGGTAAGTGACCATTGGCAGATTTAACCAGACACGTGTTAGATTTTGTCCGGTCAGGCGTTTAATTTTGCTGAGTTTTAGGGTTTCTGTTTCTCCAAAGGGAGAAAAATCAACGGTGGGTATACTTGGAATACCGGCACCGGTGGCAACTGATCCTTCAGTAATGATTTTTTTGACGAAGTTTTTAACATCATCTTTTAAAATTCGGCCCTTTCGACCACTACCTGTATTTATTTTAGTAACGTCAACGCCCAGTTCACGAGCAAAAAGACGAACAGACGGTGATGCATGGGCTTTTGCAGTTGTCGTGTTAGCGTTTTGCAAGGTCAACAAGGTTTGTTGAGGTTCAGGCGCCAATTTTGCCGAGAGCTTGGCAGGTTCAGGCGCTTTTTCAACAACAGGTGTCTCCACTACAATAGCAACTGGTTGCACTGGTTCTGTAATGTTCGCGGCTTCAGTGCTAACCAAAACAGTTGCGATTAGCGTTCCTTCGGATACTTTATCCCCAGGCTTAATATACACTTCTTGTATGGTTCCTGAAGAGCTGGATGGTAAATCCATGCTGGCTTTATCCGTTTCAAGCGTCGCGACGGTTTGTTCCAGTTCGACTACATCACCTGGCTTAATCAATACTTCAACAACATCGATTTCAGCAACATTACCGACATCGGGAACTCTAATTTCACACAAATTAGTCATATAACTTTCCTTTCGTTAAATTAGCCAAGGTGCTTTAGCTTCAGTAGATATGCCATATTTAGCGATGGCAACTTCTACTTTAGCGGCATCAAACTGACCTAAGTCAGCTAAGCTCTTAAGAGCGGCAATAGTTACATGATAACGATCAACTTCAAAAAACCGTCGTAAGTTTTCACGGGTATCAGAACGTCCAAAACCGTCAGTTCCCAATACGGTATAAGGCGCTGTAATATAAGCGCGAATTTGTTCGGCAAAAGCACGAGTATAATCGGTCGCTGCAATGATTGGCCCTACTGCATTACCCAAGCAACTGGCTACATGAGATTGTTTGGCAGGCTCAGTTGGATGAAGTCGATTCCAGCGCTCACAGGATTGACCATCTCTAGCCAATTCGGTAAAGCTTGGGCAACTCCATAGGTCTGCTTCAACGCCCCAATCATTTTTGAGCAATTCAGCAGCAAATTCAACTTCACGGAAAATAGTACCAGAGCCTAATAACTGAACTCTTGGCGCTTTGTTTGCAGTACCTTCTTTGAATTTATACATGCCTTTAAGAATGTCCAGTTCTATGCCTTTTGGCATGGCTGGATGGCTGTAATTTTCATTCATTACCGTGATGTAATAGAAAACATCTTCTTGCTCAACATACATTCGATGTAAACCATCTTGAATGATAACCGCCACTTCATAAGCATAAGTAGGATCATAAGAGACGCAGTTCGGCACGGTAGCCGACATTAAATGGCTGTGGCCATCTTCGTGTTGGAGTCCTTCGCCATTTAAGGTGGTTCTTCCGGCAGTTCCACCCATTAAAAAGCCGCGTGTACGTTGATCGGCAGCAGCCCAAATCAAATCACCAACCCGTTGAAAGCCGAACATGGAATAATAGATAAAAAATGGAATCATCGGAACGTTATGTGTTGAATAGGCAGTTCCTGCTGCAATCCAATCACAAAGTCCACCCGCTTCATTGATGCCTTCTTGTAAGACTTGGCCGTGTTTGTCTTCTTTATAGAACATCAATTGATCGGCATCTTGCGGTGTATATAATTGCCCAACTTGTGACCAGATACCCAGTTGTCTGAACATGCCTTCCATACCAAAGGTTCTTGATTCGTCAGGAACAATTGGCACAATACGTTTGCCGATATTTTTGTCTTTAACCAAAATATTAAGCAAGTTAACAAACGCCATGGTAGTAGAAATTTCACGGCCTTCACGGGTTGCTTCCAGTAAGGATTTAAAATCACTTAATACTGGCACATCCAGCGCATAAGATTTTGATCTTCTTGATGGTAAGTTTCCGCCTAATTCAGCGCGTCGTTGTTGCATGTACTGCAGCTCTTTTGAACCTTCAGGGAAAGTCAGATAAGGCAGTTTTTGCATTTCTTCATCAGTTACAGGCAAGTCATAACGATCACGGAAATGGGTAAGGGAGGTGTCGCTCATTTTCTTTTGTTGGTGAGAAATATTTTGAGCTTCTCCAGAGGTTCCCATGCCATAACCTTTAATGGTTTTCGCCAAGATAACAGTCGGTTGTCCTTTGTGATTAACTGCAGCATGAAAGGCCGCATAAGTTTTGGAGGGGTCATGACCGCCTCTGTTTAGTTCCCAGATGTCACGATCAGACCAGTCCGCAACCATCGCCTTCAATTCAGGTGTGTTGAAGAAGTGCTCGCGGACATAAGCGCCATCTTTAGCTTTGAAAGTTTGGAAGTCACCATCAACGCAGGCCATCATGCGTGCGGCAAGAAGGCCTTGATTGTCACGAGCCAGTAAGGCGTCCCAACGTTGCCCCCAAACCAGTTTAATAACGTTCCAACCTGCACCGCGAAATTCACTTTCCAGTTCTTGAATAATTTTGGCGTTGCCACGAACAGGACCATCCAGTCGTTGAAGGTTACAGTTTATGACAAAAATCAGGTTGTCCAGTTTTTCACGACCTGCCATGCCAATAGCGCCTAATGATTCAGGCTCATCAGTTTCGCCATCACCCAGAAAGCTCCAGACTTTGCGATTTGAGGTATCTGCAAAGCCACGATCTTGTAAATAACGCATGAACCGGGCTTGGTAAATAGCCATAATGGGCCCGAGTCCCATTGACACCGTTGGAAATTGCCAGAAATCCTGCATCAGCCACGGGTGTGGGTAAGATGGAAGACCATTGCCGTCGACTTCTTGGCGGAAGTTATCCATTTGGTCTTGCGTCAGTCTGCCCAGTAAAAAGGCACGCGCATAATCACCAGGCGTCAGATGACCTTGAGTAAAAATTAAATCGCCGTCATGGTTGTCTGAAGCGGCATGCCAAAAGTGGTTATAACCCACATCGTAAAGAGTTGCTGCTGAGGCAAAGCTGGCAATATGCCCACCAACATTAGTGTGTTTGTTGGCTCTTAATACCATCATCATGGCATTCCAACGCACATAAGAGCGGATTTTTTGTTCTATAGCAGGATCGCCCGGAAATTGAGCTTGTCTAGCAACGGGTATAGTATTGAGATAGGCTGTATTGGCACTAAACGGGATGTCAAATCCTGAATGCCTTGTAGCAGCAACTAGCTGTTCAATCAGAAAGTGCGCGCGTTCGCTGCCATCTTGGTCTAATACCGATTGCAGTGCCTCAATCCATTCTTTGGTTTCTGTAGGATCAATGTCATTTAGTCCGGTAATCTCTGAAATTAAGCTGTTGTTCATGTATGATCCTGTTGGGACGGGTTATGCATTACTTAAAAAAAATAATTTTACTCTGGAATTCAAATCAGTTCTTGTGAAAGATTATCGACTTGCTTTGCAAGACGGCCTGATTGCTTTGGTAAGGTTATATAGTATATACAAATGAAGGCGTGCAATACACCCGTTTTAGTATGTGATGTTGTTCATTATCTACAAAAACATGAAAAAATTAAAAAATTGGGAGCATTGTATTCATAAGAGAAATTACCTGTCTACTTAAAGCGCTCTAAAGCATTATATTTCCTGATTTGCAAGATCGGGAACAGGAGTCATAAAATAAGTACCGGTGTCATCTATTCATAACGAATATCATCTGTTCAAGCGCGTAAGAGTGATTTTGGTTGTATTTTAAGTTAAACCTCTTAAATATTGTTCTCTGTAAATGTTAATTTGAGGTTGTGACGGTTAACATTTGCCTTTGATTTAAATGCAATCGTTCGAATTACATTTAACATCTGTTTTTTTAAATCTGATTAGGAGGATGATTTTCTTGCGTTTTAGGCTTGAACGTTATCAATTCTTAAGCAATCACTTGGGAACAGGCCAAAAAGCTGTAAAATAGTTGTTTTATTTTTTATCTCCCAATACATCATGCGCACTACTCAATTCCCGTTAAATACCGTCAAAGAAACGCCAGCTGATGCTGAAATAGCCAGTCATCAATTAATGATACGTGCAGGCCTTATTCGTAAGCTGGCGGCAGGTCTTTATAGTTGGTTACCTTTGGGATTACGCGTGTTACGCAAGGTAGAAAAAATTACCCGTGATGAAATGGAAAAAGCAGGAGCGCTGGAAGTATTAATGCCCGCTTTGCAACCCGCCGAGCTATGGCAGGAAACCGGACGCTGGGAACAGTATGGGCCGGAGTTGGCGCGTTTAAAAGACCGTCATGATCGTGATTTCTGCTTGGGTCCTACACACGAAGAAATTATTACTGACCTTGCGCGAAATGAGCTCAAAAGCTACAAGCAACTGCCTATTACCTATTATCAGGTTCAAACTAAATTTCGTGATGAAATTCGTCCGCGTTTTGGTGTAATGCGTTCTCGAGAATTTATTATGAAAGATGCCTATTCCTTTCATTTAGATCAGGACTCGTTACAAGAAACTTACGATGTTATGTATCAGGCTTACACTAATATATTTAATCAATTAGGGCTAAAGTTTCGAGCAGTTATCGCTGATTCTGGTTCTATCGGTGGTGCGATATCGCATGAATTCCACGTGTTGGCAGAATCTGGTGAAGATGCGATTGCTTTTTCTACGGCCAGTGAGTATGCGGCTAATGTTGAAAAAGCAGAAGCTGTCATGCCTTCTGGTTCACGTCCTGCAGGAACGACTGACAAGCAGTTGATTGATACGCCTAATCAACATAGTATCGAAGACCTTAGTCAATTTTTGACGGTTCCTGCAAGCCGATGTCTTAAAACTTTGGTTGTTAAAGGTGACGAGCAAGGCTTGGTTGCTTTCTTGTTAAGAGGAGACCATGAGCTAAATAAAATCAAGGCAGAAAAGATTGAGGGTGTAGCTTCCCCGCTGGAATTTGCTACTGAAGAAGATATTCAAAACGCTTGCCATTGTAAACCTGGTTCCATTGGGCCGTTTGGCTTAACAATAAAAGTTATTGCTGATCGAAGTGTTGTTCTTATGTCAGATTTTGTTTGTGGTGCTAATGAAGATGGCAAGCATTTTCAAGGTGTAAATTGGGAGCGTGACCTACCGATTCCTGAGTTAATCGCAGATATTCGTACTGTCGTTGAGGGTGATCCCAGTCCCGATGGTAAAGGTGAAATTACTTTAGCTCGTGGCATTGAAGTCGGTCATATTTTTCAATTGGGAACTAAATACAGTGCCTCAATGAAAGCGGGCATTATTAATGAGGGTGGTAAAAACCAAATTATGCTGATGGGGTGTTACGGTATTGGTATTTCTCGGGTTGTCGCGGCTGCCATTGAACAAAATCATGATGAGAAAGGCATCAGCTGGCCCGCCAATTTGGCACCTTTTCAAGTTGCTCTTTGCCCTATGAATATGCATAAATCTGAACGCTTGAAAGTGGCTGCCGAGCAGCTTTATCATGATTTGCAAGCGGCTGGTATCGACGTGTTATTTGATGACAGAAAAGTACGCGCAGGTTTCATGTTTTCTGATATGGAGTTGATCGGTATTCCGCATTGTATTATTGTTGGTGATCGTGGCTTGGATGCCGGCATGGTAGAGTATAAAAGTCGAGCAGCATTGGTCAATGAAGAAATTCCGTTTGCAGATGTGATTGCTTTTTTGAAGGAAAAGTTGAATTAGACTATATAGGCTAAGTGTAGAGGCGGTTTTTAAAATAGCGTCCATTGATTAAGTAACGTTAAATGGTAACATATATACTCATTCATCCATAAAATGGACATTACAATGAGTAAGTATATTACACCACAAGAAGCACAGAATATGTTTGGCTTTCATCCAAAGACCTTAAACCGATGGGC
>JAPLRP010000055.1 GCA_026399095.1 Methylococcales bacterium
CAATCGCTTATCCAGTGTCGGTTTTGGCTTGGCCTGCGATGCCAAACGGTATTTCTTATAAGTGAGTAAGTTAACAGACAAACAAATCACTCAACGCATTAAATGTCATTAGGTAGTAAACAGTCACGCTGGCCGATCAAGTTATCAACGGACGGCATGATATAATGCCCCATTATCATAAACGGCTAAACAATGACTGAAAAACATACACCAGTAATGGAATTACATCCGCTTTGCACGTATTTCCCGCGCATGTCCGAGGCCGAATTCAGTGCCCTTAAAGACAATATTCAGGCTATTGGCCAAACGCACCCGATTTACACACTAGACGGCATGATTCTGGATGGCGGCAATCGCTACCGTGCACTTTGTGAGCTGGATATTGAGCCACTCATGACCGCCTACACCGGCAACAATCCCACCCAGTTTATCTTGTCGTCCAATTTACATCGTAGACATTTAAGCCAAGGCCAATCCGCTGCTATTGTTTCCGCTTCCCAGAGTTGGGTTAAGGCCCAAGTGAACTCGGCTTCCGACTTGCCAACAGCCTTGCCATTAGCGACCGCCGAAGCCAGAGCCAAACAGTCCGGGGTAGGGCAGCGCACCCAACAAATGGCGGATAAATTAATTAAGGAAGCCCCGGCAGAATTAGTTAAAGAAGTTATCAACGGCAAAAAAAGCCTGACCAAGGCCATTAAAGAAATTACCCCGGCCAAGCCGGTTATAGCTAAACCGGCGCAAGATCCGGTCATCGACGCCGCGATTCAATCGAGTCAACCAGCAGTCTTGACGAATGATCAGGCCTTGAGCCAACTCATCGAGGAACAGCAGGCTACCATTCAAACCTTGGAAGCAGACAAGCAAACTTTGAAGGCAGTGCTTGATGCGGATGACCAGCTGGCTGCCTCATTTGATGAAGTAAAGGTTTTAACAGCAGCCAACCAAGTGTTAAACGAGCGCATCAATGCATTAAACACCGAAAAAGAGGCCGCGCTTAAGGCCGCTGATTATTGGAAGGCGCAGTACTTGGAACTTGAGGAATCGCTGGATAAAGAGCGCGTGGATTAATCTTTACTCTTGAAAACGGACTGAAGTCTCACTCAGTAATCATAAAATAATGACCCATCAATCTAAATGATCAACGATAAACAGAAAATAGACATTGCTAAAAACTTCAATGAACACCATGCCATGTCGGTTTCAGCATGGACGCCTGATAAAGATTATGGTTCGGATGACGAGCATTATTTAACCATTTACGACAATTTGATGATGGGTGTCTACGGAGATTGTTATGGTATTAATGCCGAATATGATGAAGACGGTGAACTAATAACAGAAGCCACCGAATATGAAGTTGAAGTAGTTCAATTTGAATCACCGCAAGAGCAAAGTGAGAAATTTACGTTTGAATTAACCAGCGAACCCAGCAGCTTTGCTCAGTTTATAGAGGCGCATGGTCGCTCGGGCCATTGGTAACAAGTCAGTTGTGATTTTACGCTTTCCTATGCCGGCCTTCACCAAATAGCACTATCGACCTATTTCGGCCATTTAAAATGTGGGCAGTGATTTTCTGTTTTTGATTGTTGGCTCCATAAATAATAATGCGTAGCCACGTTAGAGGTATAAAACCATTCAGTGCTGTTTTTCGTGCTGGTTGGTTTTATGGTGCTAGCTTAAAGCATAGGTATAAAAATGATTAATTAATCATCACTATTTTCTTGGTCTAATTCTAGTTGCTCACGAGCAATATCATTCGAATCTTCTATCGCATCAATTAATCTGTCATTTTGAACACGTTCTTGACTATAAGATGAAGGCTGCTTTAACACTCCTTGTAAAACGGCTGTCGGTAAACAGCCTGTGCCATAGCAACCCTCAGTGGTGTTATAGCCGTTATAATTACTATAACCATTAACAACAGTCGGTGTGTCAGCATAAGTAGCTATAGAACCAGTCAGTAATAGTACTGTTGAAATAGTTTTCATCTGAAGTTTCCCAGTTTTTCTCGAGCAAGGATATTAGTAAATGCTAATTTTTGAAAATATTAGCTAACTCTAATATTTATGTAAAAATCTCAGTATTTTTCTATAAAAAACAATGGCTTGTTTATGATTAAGGTCTCGCTTTACTGTATAATAATAACTTATAAGCCACTGATTATACCAATAAAACGACCTCATTTATGTTTATCCTACGCGATCTGTTACGCCCCCTCCAAAAC
>JAPLRP010000085.1 GCA_026399095.1 Methylococcales bacterium
GCCACAGTAGTCCGAAAGGTAGACGCGATCTTGAAATAAGGGAATGGACTTGTGCCGAGTGTGGCACTACGCATGATAGAGATATTAATGCGGCTAAGAATATTCTCGCGCTTGGGCATAAGCGTCTAGCAGTAGGAATCTTCGTCCTTTAGGTCGGGGAGGATGTCAAGGCATTCAAATTGCGGATGAGGCGATCATTGTAGCCAATGCAATTACTTTGCTATTAGCTGGGACGATTCTGTCTTATAAAATTTATAACGTCCTTGTTAGGAAGATTAATTGATGAGTATTGGTTGGGCGGGTCTTAGTGCCTCCTTAAAACAAATAATAATCACAAATGGTGGTTTAAAGAATGATTAATAAGGTGTCTTTGACTCAGTTTATCATTGAGCAACAGCGTGGATTGCCGGATGCCACTGGAACTTTTAGTTTGTTACTAAATAATATTGTAACGGCTTGTAAGGAGATATCCCATCTGGTTAATCGAGGAAATCTGGTAGGTGTATTGGGTAGCGCAGACTCTGAGAATGTGCAAGGTGAGGTGCAAAAAAAATTGGATATCATTACCAATGATATTATGGTTAATGCACTTAATTGGACAGGTCATCTGGCGGGTATGGCTTCAGAAGAGGTAGACGATATTATTGACATACCAGAGAATTATCCAAAGGGTAAGTACCTCGCTTTATTCGATCCCTTGGATGGTTCTTCGAATATTGATGTGAATTTGGCGGTGGGTACAATTTTTTCTATTCTGCATTGTCCAGAAGGTATTAAGCCTAAGGTTGAAGATTTTTTGCTTAAGGGTGTTGAGCAGGTCTGTGCGGGTTTTGTACTATATGGGCCATCAACGATGATGGTCTTAACAACTGGACATGGTGTAAACGGTTTTACACTTGATCAGGATATTGGTGAATTTATTCTCACTCATCCCAATATGAGAATTCCTGAAGAGACTAATGAATTTGCTATTAATATGTCAAACCAGCGTTTTTGGGAGCCGCCTGTGCAACGTTATATTGATGAATGTTTACAAGGGAAAGATGGACCTCGCGGTAAAAATTTTAATATGCGGTGGATTGCTTCCTTGGTTGCCGAAGTCTATCGAATTTTGACACGGGGTGGGGTGTTTTTATATCCGTCTGATTTGCGTGATTCGTCAAAACCAGGTAGGTTAAGATTGATGTATGAAGCAAATCCAATGGCATTTATTATGGAGCAGGCCGGAGGTGCTTGTTCTACAGGCTTTGAGCGCATTCTTGAAATCAAACCAACGCATATTCATCAGCGTGTTCCGCTAATTTTGGGGTCAAAAAATGAGGTTGAAAGGATTGTTGCTTATCATCAGGAAAGTTAATTTTAAACAACTGGACTTTGACGAATGAGCACCAATAGAATGTATGGTTAAAAGGGCGTTTGAATTCCTTATTGTGCTTGGCTATTAGCGTTGTCTTCTATTGTTTTTCGTTGCTCTTCTGCTGAATTCTGTATTACACCCTCAACATGTTTGGCTTGCTCCAAGGCTTTTAGTTGGTTTTTAAAGAGAACAGGATTTGGAGCCTTGGCTTGTTTCTCCTTTTTATCGCATCCGGCGACTGAAATAAATAGCAGCAGAGCGGTCCATTTAAGTGTGTTTTTCATTTACTTTGCCTGCGGTTGATGGGTCACACTGTCCAATTATGATGGCTTTTATTAGGGTAGTTTATTCGCTTCTGATGCTTTATTGTAATCAACGCCAACGCTGACAATAAAGCTGGTCGCTTCTTCAATGTCCATGGCTGATTTTATTAATTTTGATTTATCGACAATCACAGTAAATCCTGACGTAGGATTAGGTGATGTAGGAATAAACAATATATATTTGTCTTCGAACCGGTTGGTTACATAGGCAGGCACCCAAATTCCATCTTTCGGGTATTCAACATAGACGACTTCTTTTGCCATTTTCTGTTCATGCGATGAAAGCATGTTGATAACTTTTTTAAGTACGCGGTAAATAGTGTTTAAAAATGGAATTCTACCAATCACTAAGTCGAAGATATTGATTATCCAGGAGCGACCTTTTTTGACTATGGTACTGCCTATCCACATTAACAAAACAAAGCTGACAGCGAAAACTAGGCCGGTATAGAGGTAGTTATCAGAAAAAGCGTAAACGACGCGAAATAAATCAGAAACCAGTTCTTTTACAAAAAGTATAATTTGCAAGACAATCACGATAGGAATAACTGAAAAAACGCCTATCAGGAAATAATTTAATAACTTTTTAACGAGCTCGTTCATTTTTTTCTCCGTTGGTTATGTTTAATAAATCGTCAGTTTAAAGACCAATTTAAATTTAATATTTTTTAACCAGTAAAAATCAGTCGACAGACTGAAAAAAAATACATAATTATTATAAGCGAAATTACGATAATGCTATGATCAATAGCATGATCTAAAGATAAATAAAAAAATAAAGATACTTTAATTATATTCTAAAGTTGTTAATAGAGTAGTTCATGGTGCCATTGCACTGAGTTGATTGGCGTTAAGCTAATAATATAAGCTTGAAATATTATGCAAAAAAATGTGTTGATTACCGGGGCTGCCAAGCGAATTGGTGCAGCGTGTGCGCGCTTGCTTCATGACAAAGGTTGTAATGTGTTTTTGCATTATAGGACATCCAAAGAAGCGGCTTTGGAGCTTTGTTATGAGCTGAATCAAATTCGTGCAGACTCTGCTTACATGATGCAGGCTAATTTACTTGATAGTCAAGAGTTGGAGGCGTTGGTAAATGAAGCTTGTATGGCTTGGGGCACAATAGATGTTTTGGTAAACAATGCTTCATCTTTTTATCCAACACCAATCTCTGATGTCACAGAAGGTCAGTGGGATGAGTTGTTGGGAAGTAATTTAAAGGCTCCCTTTTTTTTGGCAAAAGCCTTATCAAATACATTGGCTAAAAATAAAGGATGTATTGTTAACATTGCCGATATACATGCTGAGCGTGGCTTGAAGGGATATCCTGTTTATAGTATTGCTAAAGCCGGATTAGTGGCAATGACCAAAATTTTGGCTAAGGAATTTGGTCCAGCTATTCGAGTAAATGCAGTGGCTCCTGGTGCCATACTTTGGCCGGAAAGGGGTTTGTCTTTACAGGAAAAACAAGAAATATTGCAACGTGTGGTTTTGCAGCGGAATGGAGAGGCGTCTGATATTGCTAAAGCGGTATGGTTTTTGATTAATGATTCCGATTACATGACCGGTCAAATAATGACAATTGATGGTGGGCGTACATTATTTTGTTGAGATTAGGCGCGATTCGTCGCGCCTAATCTGTTGTTAATGAGTCCAGGTGGGTAAAATACGTTGTTGAGTGAGATTGGTTTTGTCGAATTTTTTCCAAAGATCAGAGTAGCTTATGTCGCTGATTGGGTGTTTTAAATCGGGTGCAATTTCCGCTAAAGGTTCAAGAACAAAAGCGTATCGTTCAATTTCATCACGAGGTATCTGAAGTCGTCCATCATTAAGAATCAGGTTGTCATATAAGATTAGATCTAGGTCTAGAGTCCGGGAAGAAAACTTTTGACTGTTCCGGGTGCGACCGTTATCCAATTCAATTTGCCGAAGGATTCTAGCGACTTCTTTTACGCTAAACTCGGAGTTAAATCCCACTACAAGATTGTAAAAAGTATCACCAATAAAGCCAACTGACTCTGACTCATAAATACTTGAGATAGTCAGTTGATCGAAGTGAAGTTTAAGTGCCTCCAAGCTGGCGGGTATGTTCTTATTTTTGTCAATGTTACTGCCTATGCTTATGTACCCTTTTCGCATGGCTTATCTTTCCCCTCTCTCAATGATAATGCCGACATCACTGGCGCCGCGAATAGCACCTTTTTTATTTAAAGTAATTTTTACCCAAGGGACATTGAATTCATTGCGAATAATGTTAGCTATTTCTGATATTAATTTTTCAACAAGAAGAAACTGACTTGTTTCAACAAAAGAGATGATTCGTTTAGAGACGGTTTTGTAATCAAGTGTATATTGTATGTCATCTGTTTCAGCTGCTTTTTGAATATCAAAAGCCATTTCAATATCGAGTACAACAGTTTGTTTGGTTTCTCTTTCCCAATCATATATACCGATAATTGTTTCAATTTGAAGTCCGCCTAAAAAGATGATGTCCATGGTTATTTCCGGTTATGATGTATATTTTAAAAATGGTAAGTATCAGGTAAATGTGTCCGGCTTACAAGTTCTGAATGAGGAAAGTATTACATGGTTGAGTGGTTGTTTGTTCCGGTTGCCTATCTGATAGGTTCCATTTCAAGTGCTATTATTATTTGCCGTTTGATGGGTTTGCCAGATCCCCGTGGGCAAGGTTCAGGTAATCCGGGGGCGACTAATGTTATGCGAATTGGGGGAAAAAAAGCGGCAGCTATAACCTTATTGGGCGATCTGCTTAAGGGTTTTATTCCGGTTTATAGCGCTGGGTTATTGGGGGGGGCTGATGAGTTGTTGGCAATTACCGGGCTGGCTGCTTTTATGGGGCATCTTTATCCAGTATTTTTTAAGTTTGAAGGTGGTAAGGGTGTTGCAACATCAATTGGTGTTTTATTGGGGTTTTCTTGGTTACTCGGCTTTGCATTTATAGGTACATGGTTATTGATTTACAAGGTCGGTAAAATTTCTTCTTTATCAGCGCTATGTGCCTCTGTTTTATCACCGGTATATGCTTGGTTCATAATCGGTGATATTAATATGGTGGGAGCTTCAGTTGTTATGATGATATTTTTGCTTTGGCGGCATAAAAGCAATATTCAACGTCTGATAAAAGGTGATGAATAATTCTTTAGGTTAAAGAAGTTATTTTTGCACCTTTAACCTCGGGTCTTCTATTTGAGTTTTTAGTACAATTCACTGATTGGCCAGCGTGGGCGGGCAAAAATCTCCAGTCCTTGATGTTGCCCAGTCATTAAGCGTTGGCAACCTGCATAAGCAATCATTGCGCCGTTATCGGTACAAAACTCCAGTCTTGGAAAATAGATTTGCGCGTGTTCTTTATCTGTCATTTCAGTTAAAAACTCGCGGATTTGTTTGTTGGCGCTGACACCTCCTGCAACCACCAGTCTATTTAGGCCGGTTTGTTGCAAGGCGCGTTTACACTTAATGCTGAGTGTCTCGGCAACCGCTTGTTGGAAGCCTGCGGCAATATCTGCTTTGTTTTGTTCGACGTTGTCGGAATAAGGCTCAGAAGCGTTGAAAGTGTTTAGCGCAAAGGTTTTTAACCCGCTAAAGCTAAAGTCTAATCCGGGTCTGTCGGTCATTGGACGTGGGAATTTAAGTTGGGCTTTACCGTGTTCGGCAAGTGCAGATAATTTAGGACCGCCGGGATAGCCAAGCCCCAGCATTTTTGCCGTTTTGTCAAAAGCCTCGCCTGCTGCATCATCAAGGGATTCCCCTAGTAGTAGGTATTTGCCGATTCCTTCCACTTTAACCAGCAAGGTATGCCCTCCGGAAATTAATAAAGCAACAAAAGGAAATGCCGGTGAATTTTCTTCTAACATAGGGGCAAGTAGATGACCTTCCATGTGATGCACTGCAATAGCGGGAACTTGCCAAGTCCATGCCAGGCTTCTGGCTGTGGCGGCCCCAACTAATAATGCGCCTATTAGCCCAGGTCCTGCTGTATAGGCAATGCCATTAATATCAGTGCTTATTAGCTGGCTTTCTGCAAGTGTTTGCTTAATTAAAGGAACTAATTTGCGGATGTGGTCGCGTGACGCCAGCTCTGGAACAACGCCGCCGTATTCGCTATGCATTTCAACTTGGCTGTATAAAATATGGTTTATAAGGCCTAGTTTCGAATGATAAATCGCGACCCCAGTTTCATCGCAAGAGGTTTCTATGCCTAAAACGTACATTGATTTTTGAAAATTTTAAAAGTGAATGTATAATTAAGGGTTCTGTTTGTTCAGTGGATAGTAAATATCCTCATACTCACAATATTAACATAATTGGAATCATATAATGCCGTCAGTGAAAATTAAAGAAAACGAACCATTTGATATTGCAATCCGTCGTTTTAAACGCGCTTGTGAAAAGGCCGGTGTATTGGCAGAAGTTCGTCGCCGTGAGTTTTATGAAAAACCAACAGCTGAGCGAAAACGTAAAGGAGCAGCAGCGGTTAAGCGTCACTTGAAAAAATTGGCACGTGAGCGTTATGCATTGAAAAATCTTCGTCGCGGACGTCCAGTGCTTTAAATAAGGCAAATAACATGGACTTGTTAACAGATCGTATCAAGGATGATATGAAAGCCTCCATGAAAGGGGGAGCTAAAGCTAGGTTGGGTGTGATTAGATTAATTTTGGCTGCCATTAAGCAGATTGAAGTTGATGAGCGTATACAACTCGATAATGATCGTACTATTCAAGTGCTTGATAAAATGCTTAAGCAGCGACGTGAATCAATCAGGCAGTTTGCTGATGCAGGTCGACAAGATTTGGTGGCGATTGAAGAAGCAGAAGTTTTAGTCATTCAGGATTTTATGCCGCTAGCGTTAAGCGAAGCAGAAGTTGATGTGATGGTAAGCGAGGCAGTGCTTGAGTCTGGTGCGGAGTCTGTTAAGGACATGGGTAAGGTGATGGCTTTGTTAAAAGCTAAAATGCAAGGTCGCGCTGATATGTCCGTTGTTAGTTTCAAAATTAAGGCCGCACTAGCTGTATAACGTTATCGTGTCCGGGTGAAAAATGTCCGGTAGAATTCCTCGAGAGTTTATTGACGAGCTTCTGGTTCGTGTTGATATAGTCGATTTAATCGATTCGCACGTTCCGCTAAAAAAAACGGGCGCAAACTTTGTCGCCCGCTGCCCGTTCCATACTGAAAAAAGCCCCAGCTTTTCTGTGAACCGTAATAAACAGTTTTTTCACTGCTTTGGTTGTGGCGCAAGTGGTAACGCTATCAGCTTTTTGATGGATTTTAATCATCTTGATTTTGTTGAGGCTGTTGAGGATCTTGCTGCATTTGCTGGGATTGCTGTGCAGAGGGAGATTGTTGGGCATCAGGTTGCGCAAAAAAAAGACGATTTAAATAGTCTCTATGAAGTAATGGAGCAAGTTGCTACATTTTATGTGGGGCAATTACGAGACAATATTGGCGCGGTTGAGTATCTTAAAGCGAGGGGCGTTAAAGCGGCTATAGCACGTGACTTTATGATTGGCTATTCGCCTGATAAGTGGAGTGCGCTTGCTGAAAGATTTAGTCAAAAACAATTGATAGATGTAGGCTTGCTCGTTGTTAAGGATGGCGGGCAGGTTTATGACCGATTTCGCGGCAGGATTATGTTTCCTATTCGTGATAAGCGAGCCAGAATTGTTGGTTTTGGCGGTCGTGTACTTGATGATTCGTTGCCAAAATATTTGAACTCTCCAGAAACATCCTTGTTTCATAAAGGTAAAGAAGTTTATGGTTTGTATGAGCTTCTGGAAAAAAATTCAAAGCCTCAGAGAATTCTAATTGTTGAAGGTTACATGGATGTGATTGCCTTGGCTCAGTATGGCGTATGTTATGCTGTCGCTGCTTTAGGTACGGCAGCGTCCCAAGCGCATCTTGATTTGTTGTTTCGCTTTTCATCCGAGTTAGTATTTTGTTTTGATGGCGACCGAGCCGGGCGCGAAGCGGCTTGGAGGGTTATGGAGTCAGCTTTTTCGAGCTTGAAAGATGGTCGATCCTGTCGCTTTATGATATTGCCGCAAAGTTATGATCCTGATTCGTTGGTGCGCGAAGAAGGGTTGAATAAGTTTATCGAGCGTATAGAGTCCGCACATGGCTTGTCGGATTATTTTTTTGAAAATGTTTCAGGGGGGCTGAAACTGTCCGAAATGGAAGGTCGGGCTCAATTAGTAAGCAAGTCGTTGCCTTATCTGGAGAGGTTGCCGGAAGGTGTGTTTAGAGAAATGATGTTTGACCGCCTTAAAAGCCTTTCTGGCATGACCACCTTTAATGTTGCAGATAGTGTTGTAGTGGACTTAAGTTCAAAAAAAACACGCCAACATGAGTCTAATCGACTTTCATCTGCTAGGGTTGCTATTGCTCTGTTATTGCAAAATCCTGGATTAGTCGATTACGTTGAGCAAAAAAATATTGATTGGATCGGTCTTGAATTTCGGGGTATCGAGTTATTTAAAAATATCCTACAGGTTATTTTAGATAAAAGATCTGTAAATACAGCTGTTTTAATAGAGTATTATCGTAATACCGCCGAGGAGAGATCTGTTAAAGCTCTGGCATTATTAGATGTATATGTTTCTGACGACAAGATAGAAGAGGTTTTTAGCGATGCTCTGGATGGGTTGCTTAATCAAGCCAGAGAAGCAAGTATCGAAAGGTTGCAAGCTAAAGCACAAGATAAAGGCTTGGATGTCCAAGAGCAAGCCACATTAATTAAAATGTTGGCAATCAAATAATTTAATGTTACGTTTAAAGTTATAGTATAATTCTATGTTAAGTATGGCCATGCTAATCAGTGTATTTAGTGAGTAAATAATGAATCAAGAACAGCAACAGTCTCAGCTTAAACAATTGATAGCCAAAGGCAAAATGCAGGGTTACCTGACATATGCCGAGGTCAATGATCACTTGCCTAGTGATATTGTTGACCCAGAGCAAATTGAAGATATCATTGGTATGATCAATGAAATGGGCATTCAAGTGTACGAGGCGGCACCTGATGAAGATTCTATTATTACTGATTCAGCGGCCGTTACAACAGATGACGAGGATGCTGAAGAAGTTGCAGCGCTAGCTTCTGTTGATAGTGAATTTGGAAGAACCACGGATCCTGTTCGCATGTATATGCGAGAAATGGGCTCAGTTGAGTTATTAACTCGTGCCGACGAATTGAAAATTGCCAAACGTATTGAAGAAGGTCAGCAACAATTAGTAAAATCCATTGCCAGATCTTGTTTTGTTGTTGAAGATTTTTTACAATCATTCGATTCAATTTCAAGTGAAGACCCTAGCGTTCGGCTAACAGATTTAATTTCCGGCTTTGTTGATTTAAGCGAGGCTGAGGATTTGGTTGCTGCTGTTCCTGTAAGTGAGACGATTGAGTCTATTGAAGACGTTGCGGAAGTTGCAGCAGTTGAAGATGAGTTGAAAGGCCTCAATTTTGAAGAAGTTCAGGAAAAAGTTGATGAACTAAGAAAGCAACTAAAAACAGCTTCAGCAGCAATCAAAAAATATGGCTATACTAACGAGAAAACTGAAAAGTCATTTGAATTATTGGCTGAATTGTTCATGGAGTTTAAGTGGACGCCGCAATACTTAAAAAAGTTAACGTCCATCATTCCTAATGGCGTAGCCATTGTTCGTGAACAGGAAAAACTGATACTTGATATCTTTATTAAAGATACAGGAATGTCCCGTAAGGATTTTATTACTTCGTTTACGGAAAATGAATCCAACTCTGAATGGTTGGAAAGTCATTTAAATGGTCGTCATAGTTATTCTGATGCATTAAAAATTCGTGAAAAAGAATTAAGAAAGGCACAAAGAATACTCTCCGAAACGGAAGCTGAATATGGGTTAACCATATCCGGATTAAAAGATATAAATCGCCGCATGACAATTAGCGAAGCTAAGGCAAGGCGTGCGAAAAAAGAAATGATTGAGGCTAATTTAAGGCTGGTTATTTCTATTGCTAAAAAATATACTAATCGTGGCTTACAGTTCCTTGATCTAATTCAGGAAGGTAATATCGGTTTAATGAAAGCAGTCGATAAATTTGAATACCGTCGGGGTTACAAATTTTCAACATATGCAACATGGTGGATTAGACAAGCAATTACCCGGTCTATCGCGGATCAGGCTAGAACTATTCGTATCCCAGTGCACATGATAGAAACGATTAATAAACTAAACCGAATTTCAAGGCAGATTTTGCAAGAAATGGGTCGCGAGGCAACACCTGAAGAATTGGCTGAACGCATGGAAATGCCTGAAGACAAGGTTAGAAAGGTGTTAAAAATAGCCAAAGAACCTATTTCAATGGAAACCCCCATTGGTGATGATGAAGATTCTCATTTGGGTGATTTCATAGAAGATGCTAAAGTATTATCACCGGTTGAAGCGGCTACTATTGCTGGTTTACGTGAATCAACCCAAAATGTTCTGGCTGGATTAACGGCGAGAGAAGCAAAAGTTTTACGTATGCGTTTCGGTATTAACATGAATACAGACCATACATTGGAAGAAGTTGGTAAGCAATTTGATGTAACGCGTGAACGAATTCGTCAAATTGAAGCTAAGGCATTAAGAAAATTAAGGCATCCTTCTCGGTCAGAGCAATTGAGATGTTTTCTTGATGGCGAGTAGTTAAAAATTAGGGCCCTTAGCTCAGCTGGTTAGAGCGTCCGACTCATAATCGGCAGGTCGTAGGTTCAAGTCCTACAGGGCCCACCATATAAATATTCAGGCTGCATTTGCAGCCTTTTGTGTCTTTAGGTTTTATCATTACAATAGGTGGTAACGTGAGCAATAACTTTAGTTTTACATCAGAATCGGTATCAGAAGGACATCCAGATAAAGTTGCGGATCAAATTTCAGATGCCGTACTTGATGCTTTATTAGCACAGGATCCTCGATCACGTGTTGCTTGTGAAACACTGGTTAAAACAGGTATGGTTATTCTTGCAGGAGAAGTCACTACTAACGCTTGGGTTGATTTAGAAGCTTTAGTTAGAAAAGTAGTTTGCGATATTGGTTATGATCATGGCGATATTGGTTTTGACGGCCAAAGTTGCGCAGTTTTAAATGCTATCGGTAAGCAATCTGCAGACATTGCCATGGGTGTGGATGAAGATGAAAATCATGAGCAGGGCGCAGGCGATCAAGGCTTAATGTTTGGTTATGCCAGTAATGAGACTGACGTTTTGATGCCGGCTCCGATTACTTATTCGCATCTGTTGGTTAAGCGACAGGCTGAAGTGCGTAAGGGCAAGGTGTTACCTTGGTTACGTCCAGATGCAAAAAGCCAAATAACTTTTAGGTACGAAAATAACAAGCCGGTTGCCATTGATGCAGTCGTTTTATCGACCCAGCATTCGCCTGAAATTAGCAACAAAGCTCTGCATGAAGCGGTAATGGATGAAATTATTCTGCCAGTTCTGCCTAAAGAATGGTTGCATAAAGATACCAAATATTTTATTAATCCAACCGGACAATTCATTATCGGTGGTCCAGTAGGCGATTGTGGTCTTACCGGTCGTAAAATTATCGTCGATACCTACGGCGGAATGGCACGACATGGTGGCGGTGCTTTTTCGGGTAAAGATCCTTCAAAAGTCGATCGTTCTGCAGCCTATATGGCACGTTACGTAGCAAAAAACATTGTTGCCGCTGGTTTGGCAGAACGTTGTGAAATTCAGGTTTCTTATGCGATTGGTGTTGCAGAACCTACCTCCATTACCGTTGAGACCTTTGGTACTAGTAAATTAAGCGAAGACAGATTGGTTCAGATTGTTAGGGATAACTTTGATTTGAGACCTAAAGGCTTGATTAAGATGTTGGATTTGTTGAAGCCTATTTATCAGACCACTGCCTCTTATGGACATTTTGGTCGTACCGAAGACACATTTAGTTGGGAAAAAACCGATAAAGTTGACGCATTAAAAGATGCGGCGGGTATTTAATTGCAAGTCAAACAGGATAAAAAATGAGCCAAATAGACTATAAAATTGCTGATCTCGCTTTAGCAGCATGGGGCCGTAAAGAAATTAATATCGCAGAAACAGAAATGCCGGGTTTAATGGCATTACGTGAAGAATATGGACAAGAGCAACCGTTAAAAGGAGCAAGGATTGCTGGTTGTTTGCATATGACCATACAAACAGCCGTATTGATTGAAACCTTGACCGCTTTAGGTGCAGAAGTACGTTGGTCATCGTGCAATATTTTTTCTACTCAAGATCATGCTGCGTCTGCTATGGCTGCCGCAGGTATTCCGGTTTTTGCTTGGAAAGGTGAAACTGAAGAAGAAGCTGAATGGTGTATCGCCCAGACTATTGAAGGCCCTAATGGCTGGAGACCAAATATGATTCTGGATGATGGTGGTGATTTAACCACTATGATGCATAACCAATATCCAGAGTTAATGGCAGATGTTAAGGGTTTGTCTGAAGAAACTACTACAGGCGTATTGCGCTTGTATGAAATGGTGGCAAAAGGCAGTTTAAAAGTGCCTGCATTTAATGTAAACGATTCAGTAACCAAGTCTAAATTCGACAATCTGTATGGTTGCCGCGAGTCTTTGGTTGATGCCATTAAACGCGCAACCGATGTAATGATCGCAGGCAAAATAGCGGTAGTTTGTGGTTATGGCGATGTTGGTAAAGGCAGTGCGCAATCATTGCGTGGATTGGGTGCAACAGTATGGATTACTGAAATTGACCCAATCTGTGCTTTGCAAGCAGCTATGGAAGGCTATCGCGTAGTTACTATGGAAGAAGCCGCGCCTATCGCTAACATCTTTGTGACGGCTACAGGTAACTTTGGAATTATTACTCATGCTCACCTGCTTGCCATGAGAGATCAGGCAATTGTATGTAACATTGGTCATTTTGACGCTGAAATCGAAATCGCTTCATTACGTCAATATGAATGGGAAAATATTAAACCCCAAGTTGATCATGTTATTTTTCCTGATGGCAAACGTTTGCTTATTTTAGCTGAAGGCCGTTTGGTTAATTTGGGTTGTGGCACAGGACATCCTAGTTTTGTAATGTCTAATTCATTTTGTAACCAGGTTTTGGCTCAAATAGAATTGTGGAAGAATGCCGCGAATTACGAAAATAAAGTTTATATCCTGCCTAAATATCTTGATGAAAAAGTTGCAAGATCACACTTAAAACAAATAGGTGTAAATCTAACTACTTTAACTGACGCACAAGCTAAGTATATTAATGTACCTGTCGAAGGGCCATATAAAGCAGATCACTATCGTTATTGATTAATAATTACTCCCGGAAAACTTTCTGGGAATGTTCCATAGATACACTTGTCATCGTGTATCTATGGTTCTAATTACGAACGCAAACCTCCGCAGTGGTATTCCCATTGACATCTTGGGAAAGACACAGCTAGATTCCCGTCAGTGAGATCAATATGCAATCACAAAAAAAACATCCCCAGCTTTTCAGTTTTGAATTTTATCCTCCTAAAACTGAAGAAGGCACGGCAAATCTTAAAATTGTGCATAGTAAACTGGCAGAACTTAAGCCTGACTTTTTCTCTGTTACTTTTGGTGCGGGTGGTTCAACCCGAGATAAAACATTTGATACCGTTGTTGATATTCAAGCAAAAGGTATTGCAGCAGCACCTCATTTATCTTGCGTAGCATCTACTAAAGAAAATATTCGAGCGATTTTAAAAAATTATCAAGACAAAGGTATTGCAAGAATTGTTGCTCTAAGAGGTGATTTACCCTCAGGTATGATGTCTGCGGGTGAATTTCGATACGCAAATGAGCTGGTAGACTTTATTCGTCTGGAAACTGGCGATTACTTTCAAATTCATGTTGCTGCTTATCCTGAAGCACATCCTCAATCGGTAAATGCAACGGAGGATTTTAAAAACTTTAAGCGTAAAGTTGAAGCCGGTGCAAATGCAGTCATTACCCAGTATTTTTATAATGCCGATGCCTATTTTTATTTCGTAGATACCTGTGAAAAAAACGGTATAACAATTCCTATCGTCCCCGGCATTATGCCCATTACCCAATATGCACAATTATTTCGATTCTCAGAAATGTGCGGTGCAGATATTCCTCGTTGGATGAGAAAACGCCTAGAAGGTTTTGGTGATGACAGAGCGTCAGTACAAGCTTTCGGATTGGAACTAGTAACTAATCTTTGTCAGAGATTATTGGATAATGGTGCGCCTGGCTTGCATTTTTATACCATGAATCAATCAGCTCCAACCTTGGCGATTTTGGAACAATTGAAACTTAACACATAAAGGCATTTGTTTTTAATTGTAGTTGCTGCATTTCTTATGAGAATTTTGTAAAGAATTACCATTAAAACCGCCAGCATTTCATCAAAGTAATTAAGTCAATTGAATAATGACTAATCAATCTTTTTCAAATCGGGATATGTCAGTTTTGTGGCATCCATGTACACAAATGAAGGATCATGAAACTTTCCCTATTATTCCGATAAAAAAAGGGCAGGGAGTATGGTTGGAAGATTTTGATGGAAATCGTTATCTGGATGCCGTTAGTTCGTGGTGGGTTAATCTGTTTGGACATGCTAATCCTTATATCAATGCAGCTCTAAAAGATCAGCTTGAGACACTTGAGCATGTTATTTTTGCCGGATTCACCCATGAATCGGCCATTAAGCTTGCAGAAAAATTGGTTGCAGTAACTCCCGAAGGGCTGAATCGGTGCTTTTTTGCCGACAATGGTTCAGCTGCTGTCGAAGTTGCGCTTAAGATGAGTTTTCATTATTGGCGAAATCACGGCCAAACTCAGAAAACCAAATTTATAACGTTAGAAAACAGTTATCACGGTGAAACGTTAGGTGCCTTAGCCGTCGGCAATGTGCACTTGTATAAAGAAACTTACGCGCCGTTATTAATGGATGTGATAACGGTACCGGGTCCTGACTGTTATTATCGAGTAGAGGGTGAGTCATGGATGGATTATTCGGTTCGTCGTTTTGCCCTAATGGAGCAAGCCTTACAAGAACACGCAGATTCGGTTAGTGCAGTCATTATTGAACCTCTTGTGCAGTGCGCTGGTAATATGCGTATGTACGATCCGGTTTATTTAAAATTGCTCCGTGCTGCTTGTGACAAATACGGCGTGCATTTAATCGCTGATGAAATTGCTGTTGGTTTTGGGCGGACTGGTACTTTATTTGCCTGTGAACAAGCCGCAATAAGTCCGGACTTTATGTGCTTATCCAAAGGCTTAACGGGAGGTTATTTACCGTTGTCGGCGGTATTAACAACGCACCAAGTTTATCAGGCATTTTATGATGATTATCAAAAACTAACTGCATTTTTACATTCGCATAGTTACACGGGAAATGCCCTGGCTTGTAGAGCAGGGTTAGCAACGCTGGACATTTTTCAACAACATGATGTTATTGAAAGCAATAAACAGCTGATCGAGATTATGGCTAAATTAAGCTTGCGTTTTCACGAGCATCCGCATGTTTCAGACGTTCGTCAGACGGGCATGATACTGGCTATTGAAATGGTCAAAAATAAACACACCCGAGAGCCTTATCCCTGGCAAGAGCGTCGAGGTTATAAAGTCTATCAATACGCATTGTCAAAAGGGGTCATATTACGACCACTGGGTAATGTAATCTATTTTATGCCGCCCTATATTATAACTGAAGAGGAATTATTGCTAATCGCACAAGTCGCTTGGGAAGGTATTGAGCGGGCAGTTAGAGATTAATATGAGAGTTTCAAGATTATATACATCAGCTGATTTGGCTTTAGGCAAGCAACTAGAGCTTGATGAGGAAAATGGACATTACGTTAGAACGGTATTGCGCTTAAAAAAAGAGACTGAAATTATTTTATTCAATGGTAGGGGCGGTGAGTATTTGTGTACCGTTACAGAAGTGAACAGAAAAGCCGTAATGATTAATATTAATAAGTGGCTGGATCGTTGTGTCGAATCACCGCTCTTGGTAACTTTGGGTTTAGGTATATCCCGAGGTGATAGAATGGATTTATCAGTACAAAAAGCAGTAGAACTGGGTGTCAATTTTATAACGCCATTATTAACTGAACGCTGTGTCGTTCAATTCAAAGGTGAAAAAAAACCGCAACGCTTATTGCATTGGCAAAAAATAGTCCAACATGCTGCCGAACAAAGTGGCAGAACTACCTTGCCTGAATTAAGCGAGATAGAGCACTTGCAACAATGGGTAGATAAACAACAAGGCTTGAAAGTGTTTCTTGATCCGTATGCGGAATTAACCTTGGCAGATATTAAACCGATAGACAGTCAGGTGACCTTGTTGACGGGACCTGAGGGTGGATTTTCCAATCAAGAACGCGATATTGCAAAAGCGGCGGGCTTTATTCCCGTGTGTATGGGAAGTCGCATCTTAAGAACGGAAACAGCTTCGCTTGCTGCCCTTGCCGCTGTTCAGATGTTGTGGGGTGATTTTGGAAAGCCGATTTTACCCATTATGGACCCTTCTCGGGAGATGCAATGATCCGTTATTGTTTTTATGCGATAGTCCCTTTACTCGCATTGCTGTGTGCTTTGTTTTTATCCTGTACTTTAGGTTACTTTATTGTCTTGGGGATAGGTGACGCCATACCTTTTAGGCAAATATTAACCCGCTCAACACTACTATTTCTCGTTTTAAGTATTTTTCCGGTAATGAGCTACCTGAAAATTAACAAACGTGAGCTTGGATTCGCCTCAGGTTTGGTTTTTTTAAAGCAATTATGCCAAGGGTTTGCTCTAGGTTTTGTTGTTTTAATACCTGTTTTTATAGTTCTTTATGCGCTGGATATTAATGTCTATGATAATGCGCAAATATGGACAGTTGAGATCTTGGCTAAATATATGGGTATTACTTTATTGGTATCCTTATTAATTTCACTCATTGAAGAGTCTTTGTTTCGAGGGATTGTATTAGTGGGTTTAAAAAAGAAGTTGCCGGTTATAGCGGCTATTCTGATCACTTCCTTCTATTATGCCGGGTTACATTTTTTAAGTATAAAAACGGACTTGCCCTTACAAGATATAACAATATTGAGTGGATTCGAATTGCTCGGTGAGGCGCTTGGTAATTTAGTGAACCCAAATAATCAACCGGCATTTATAGCGTTGTTAATGGTAGGCATTTTTTTAGGTACGCTAAGAACTCAGGTCAATACCAGTTTAGGGTTATGTGTTGGATGCCATACCAGTTGGGTATGGCTAATAAAAATGAGTAAAAAAATATTTAACACCGATTTTAGTGCTCAGTATCATTATCTGGTTAGTAGTTATGATGGAATTATAGGGCCGTTAGTCGCCGTTTGGCTGCTTGTCATTCTGATGGCTTATTTTGCATATCAGCAAATTAATAACTCTAAATCAGTCTGATTTCATTAACTAATCCCTGAAATTATCGTATTGCAAAGGTATTTCCAGTTTTTCATCTCTTAGCATTTGAATGACCTCTTGGAGGTCGTCGCGTTTTTTTCCTGTTACTCTTACTTTATCGCCTTGAATAGCGGCTTGGACTTTTAGTTTCTTGTCTTTAATTAACTTGACGATTTTCTTTGCCACTGTCGAATCCAGACCTTGTTTCAGGGTGATTTCTTGCCGCATCATTTTGCCACTTCCCTTAGCATCGCCAACATCCATACAAGCAACATCTACACCACGTCGGCTTAGTTTTGTACAGACGACACTGAACATTTGTTGTAACTGAAAAGTAGATTCTGAAATCATAACGAGTTTGTCGTCAGTTAGTTCAAAAGATGAATTTGAACCTTTAAAGTCAAAGCGAGTGGTTACTTCTTTATTCGCTTGGTCAATAGCGTTTTTAACTTCGTGTGTATCAAATTCAGAAATAATGTCAAATGTAGGCATGGTCTTAATTAAAAATGGATTAGGAATTATTAGTATACTACAACTGTTTATAGTGATTGATAACCTCAGTCACTGCTTTAGTGCGCAAGTGATGAATTGCTTCGCCTATTTTTGCGCCTTTTATATCGCTATTTAGAATGCTGCTAGTATCAATGGAAGTTGCTGCTAAATTGGCTTGCATAAGCAGGACAGCTTGGGGGTAAGGCAGGTTTTCTAAACCAATTCTGCCTTTGGCGTCTGCTTCACACGCCAATAAAAAGTCATGCAAACTATTGTTGTTTTTAAATGCACCTAAAAAACCTAATACATTTGTCAATGTTGAGGCTTTTAATTCAAACGCTTTATGGCAATGAGTGTGATATTGCATAACATGCAAAGCCAATACTTTAAAGGAGTTGGGTACGCGTAAGCGAGTGCATAATTTTTCAAGGATATGTAGACCACTTTTTTCATGACCATGATGATGAGGCCAGTATTCTTTTGGTGTGATGCCTTTACCCAGATCATGAACTAATGCTGCAAAGCGTACTTCAGGTTTGTTAGATAAATGAGTGGCTTGTTCAAGGCATAGCATAGTATGCAAGCCGGTATCAATTTCAGGGTGGTACATTTCAGGTTGGGGAACGCCAAACAGGCGATCTATCTCAGGGAATATTTTTTCCAGAGCAGAGCATTCTTTTAAAGTATAAAAGAAAGCCGTTGGCGTTTGCTCTTTTAGTGCTTTAAGTAATTCTGCCCATACCCGTTCAGGTACTAGGTGATCAACTTCTCCCGTTATGACCATGGAGCGCATTAACTCCCGGGTTTCTTCGGCAAGTATAAAGCCCAGATGTTTGTAGCGTGCCGCAAAACGTGCAACACGCAAAATGCGCACTGGATCCTCGGCGAAGGCTGGAGAAATATGGCGGAAAACTTTATTCTCAAGATCTTGTTGTCCGTTATAAGGATCAATCAGTTGACCTTGTGGTGTCATTGCCATGGCATTAATGGTTAGATCACGGCGAATCAAGTCCTGCTCGAGAGTCACTTCGGGCGATGCATGTACAGTAAAGCCTTTATAACCCGGTGCCGTTTTACGTTCAGTTCTGGCCAGTGCATACTCATCATGGCTTTGGGGATGAAGAAATACCGGAAAATCTTTTCCCACAGGCCTAAATCCTTGTTTTACCATGGACTCAGGCGTTTCAGCAATCACTACCCAGTCCCGCTCACTAACGGGATAGTTAAGTAATTGGTCGCGCACGGCACCGCCAACCAGGTATATTTCCATTAAAAATTATAAATTATTTGTATCATGAGGCTAGAATAGCACATGCATAAAACCAAACAAAAGTTGTCATAAGCAAGTTTAAATGCAAATTTGCAGAAAACGAGTGGATTAAAGATAACTTAACCGATTTCCTTTGAAGATAATAAATGATAGCTATTTTTTTTGTGAGTATTTTACTGGGTAGTGTCTCAGGATTATTAGCCGGTCTGTTTGGAATAGGTGGGGGGCTGGTTATTGTTCCAGTGCTGGTGGTTTTGTTTAAAGTTCAAGGTTTTTCTGCTGAATTAATCATGTTAATGGCGGTGGCAACGTCATTGGCGATTATTATTATAACGGCCATTGCATCTGTATTGGCGCATCATCGTTTGGGGTCTGTGGTGTGGACAAAAGTATTAAGCTTAAGCCCCGGCATAATAATTGGTGCGGCCCTTGGAGCGGTTATCGCGAAACAAATAACTCCTGATACTTTGCGCTATATTATTGTTGTTTTTTTAATTTACGTAGCGATTCAAATGGCTTTCCAAATGAAACCAAAACCTGATCACGTAAGACAATCAAGAATTCTGGACTGGCTGGTGGCAATTATTATTGGATTATTGTCGTCCATTGTTGGTATTGGTGGCGGTACACTTACCGTGCCTTATCTGGTGAGTGGTCAAATGCAAATGCACAAGGCGGTCGCTGTTTCAAGTGCCTGTGGATTGCCTATAGCACTCTCAGGAACGTTAAGTTATGCGCTATTGGGTTGGAACGCCTTGCACTTGCCTGAATGGAGTATGGGTTATGTTTACTTACCCGTATTTTTAGCGACGGGTTTAATAAGTGTTCTTACTGCACCGATAGGTGCAAAATTAGCTCATAAACTGCCAGCGACAAAATTAAAGCGTTACTTTTCGTTATTGCTTTTTGTAATGGCTGCAAAGTTGATGTGGTATTAAAGCTTATAGACTAGTTGTTTGCCTACTGATTAACCTTATCGTTAGCTTTTTATATCCCATAAGAATTTTAAAGCAATTGCTTCAAATTTTTGGTGATGCGATAATTAACCTATAGTTAAGCATTCCAGCCATAATTTTCGTTTACTCCTGCTCGCTTTGATTCCCTCACTAATCAGGCTAACTTGCGATAGCATTATTCCCTAGAAAATCGACTTACAACATAGATCTCTGAGACATGAAACTGCTAAATTTTGATCGTCGAGATTGCGAAACCTTATGGCCTGTTGGAATCTTCCTGGCTTTAATCGTAGTGATTGGACTCTTTGTGCATTTTGATGTGCTAGAACCTCAAGCCGTGCAAATGCATGATCAGTTTTTATCTCCATCTACTTCATTGCCCACGGGTACCGAGATTGAGGTCGGCGCCTACATTGAAAACATCTATCTTTTTTCAGCCAGCGACAAAACTTTTGATGTTGATGGCTGGATTTGGGTTAATTGGCCGCAAGAAGCGGAGGACTTATTTCAAGCTAAAAAGTTAACGCCGGATAAATGGCTTAATTTTGTTAATCAGGTCGACGAATGGGACTCAAAGATAGAATCTTTTTATGACGAACCCATTAAACTTAATAATGGTCATTATTACCAAGGCTATAAGTTCTCAGGTCATTTTTATGTTAATGATATTCAGTTTCAGAAATTTCCATTTCAAACTGTAAAGTTACCCTTGGTTTTTGAACTTGCCGACTTTGCTGAAATAAATTCAAAAACAACTGACATGCATGGTTTGCATTTGGTCCCGGACGCGTCTTCATCGGGTATAGGCGCCTATATTGACATTACAGGCTACAAGACAATTGATTTCAATATTTTTACAAATATCCATGAATACGGCAGTGATTTTGGTTTAAAAAAGATAAATCCTAAGCACGTCCATACCAATCAAGTCGTCTTTGAAACGTCATATAAGCCATCGGTAAATGCGGCTTTATTAACGTTGTTTTTGCCCCTGCTTATTGTGATGACTCTGGTTCTTTTTTCACCCATGTTATCAGCCTCACTTTGGGATATCCGCTTGGGCGTTCCACCGACGGCACTGCTGACCTTGATATTCTTGCAACAAATTCATAAGGACAAATTGCCGGAGCTTCCTTATATTACTTACCTGGATATGATTTACAATATTTGCTATTTCATTATCTTGATTTTGTTTGTACTGTTCCTCTGGGGCTCAAATCGACTTGATCGAGCCACAGAGGAAGAGAAGCCGGCTATTATTGGGCACATTGATGAGATTGATAATAAATTTCAAATTTCTCTAACTATTTTCTTATTTGTATTAAGCGCGGCTTCTTGGTTTTTGTTGTATCGTTAATGGATTTTTATTTTATAAACTTAACAAGTTTCTTCTCTTGATATACGCAACGCTTATATAGAATCATTTTCACAGGTATACCATCATAGACATCATTTTTTCATCTTGCGTTATAATCAGTGCTTATATTTATAATGACCGATACCTAATGGTGGCTTGAGTTTTAGGTAATGCCGGTTACATTACATTAAATAAAATAATTAATTTAAATAGCAGGAAATTGAATAACCATGACAGAAAAAAAATATATTAATGATGATCAATGGTTCGATAAATTATCACCGGAACAATTTAGTATTTGCCGCTTAAAAGGCACTGAGCCACCATTTACAGGAAAATACACCACCTGTAAGCGGATAGGTATCTATCATTGTATTTGCTGTGGTAGCCCCTTATTTGATTCAGAGAGCAAGTATGATTCAGGATCAGGTTGGCCGAGTTTTTGGTCTGAATTGCCTGAAGGAAGTGTAATTGAGATGGTTGATAACAGTCATGGCATGCGTAGAGTAGAAGTGACCTGTAAAGTCTGTGATGCACATTTAGGTCATGTCTTTGAAGATGGCCCCGAACCCACCGGTTTGCGATATTGTATTAATTCTGCCGCCATGGATTTTAAAGAAAAATTATGAGCTCTCAGCAACAGGTACAAAATTTACTTGATTTTGTTGATGCAAGTCCCAGTCCCTGGCATGCCGTTAAAAGTGTTGAAACACAATTACTCGGTTTTAATTTTGTAAAGCTAAATGAAACCCTCCAGTGGGATTTGCAACCGGGTGGACGTTATTACGTTGTTCGTGATGACTCCTCTATTGTTATGTTTGTGCAAGGCCAAAAGCCTTTAGTTGAAACCGGTTTTAAAATAATCGGTGCCCATACTGATTCCCCAGGCTTAAGAATAAAGCCAAATGCAGCAACTGGCATGGATGGGTTGTTAAGGTTGGGTGTTGAAATTTATGGCGGTCCTATTCTTGCTACGTTTACTGATCGGGATTTAAGTCTTGCAGGGCGGATAAACTATAAAGACGACAACAATAATATAGTGAGTTCATTATTAAAATTTGACCGCCCTTTGTTAAGACTACCCAATCTGGCCATACACATGAACAGATCAGTAAACGAAGAGGGCTTAAAACTTCAGAAACAAAATGAACTGCCTTTAATTTTATCGGCAATAGCAGAAGAAAGTTTATCACATGCTTATTTTTCAAAATTGCTGCTAGAGCAATCAGAATGTGTTGCAGAACGACTATTGTCTTTTGACTTAGCGGTTTATGATACGCAAAAAGGCGCTTTTTGGGGAGCAGAAAACGAGTTTTATGCCGATAGTCAATTGGATAATTTAGCCTCTTGCCATGCCGCGTTACAGGCGCTGTTAGATGATACTGTCTTGGAAAATGAAAATACCTTGGTCTGTGCTTTTTTTGATCATGAAGAAATCGGCAGTGAAAGCAACAAAGGTGCCGATGGCAGTTTTCTCGGTGATGTACTTCAGCGCATTGCTTTAGCGACGGAAAAAAATAAAGAAGATTTTTCCAGAGCTTTGGCTAAAAGTTTTATGATTAGCGCAGACATGGCACACGCCTACCAACCCAACTTTCCCTTAGCTTACGATCCAGATCATAAAGTCACCGTTAATAAGGGACCGGTAATCAAAGTAAATGCCAATCAGCGTTACAGTACAGAAAGTGTGTCACTGGCTATGTTTGTTGATTGGTGTGAGCAAGCGGGGGTACCTTATCAAAAATACTCGCATCGATGCGATTTGGCTTGCGGAAGTACCATTGGCCCCACAACATCTGCCAGATTGGGTATTCGCTCAATTGATGTTGGTAATCCGCTATGGGCCATGCACAGTATCAGGGAAAGCGCCGGTGTATTGGATCATGGTTATATGATAAAGGTTTTAAAAAAATTTTTTACTGCATCACCCCAGGTTGTTTAACAGATTTTTTAAGCTATGAACAACCAGGTGCCCTTTGACGGAGAGCTTTACCTGATTAAACAGTTTTATTCGTTGCTGGAGTCTGATTTACTATTTACAGCCTTTGAAACCGGCTTGGCTTGGCAAGAAGAAACTATATTTATTTTCGGAAAATGGGTTAAAGTGCCGCGCTTGATGTGCTGGTATGGCGATCCCGATGCGATTTATCAGTATTCAGGTGTTAAGCATCAACCTAAACCTTGGAGTGCAGCACTACAGTCAGTCAGGGAAACAGTAGAGCAGCAATGCCAATGGTCTTTTAATAGCGTATTGGCTAATTTATATCGTCATGGCCAAGACTCTATGGGTTGTCATGCCGATGATGAAAAAGAGCTCGGACACAATCCGTTAATTGCCTCGTTAAGTTTGGGCGACGAGCGTTTGTTTAAATTACACCATAAAAAAAGTAAAGAAATCGTCGATATTACTCTCGGTCATGGCGATTTGTTAATCATGGTCGGATCCCTCCAGCATCATTGGAGGCATTCGATACCTAAAACCAAAAGACTTAAAACCCCACGCATTAATTTAACGTTTCGCAAGATTCTGTCGGTTTAAGCAATAAATTTATTGAGTATCTCGAATAATATGCAGTGTGAATATTATTTTAGTGTTATCAGAAGCTAAAAGCATGAGGTTTGCTTGTGTGATGTATGGGTAATGATGGCTGCAATTGCTTTGGCAGGAAAGAAGTTTTAGAAGGTGGCGTTTTTAAAAAATATCACTTAACCTACAGAAAACATCAGTCCTAAATCTAGAGTTCAACTCCTAGTTTCTTTTCTATAGACTTTAATATGGCTTCATGCGCGCAGTAACCTTGCGCGTTGAAATGACCATTAATTCCGGCTATAAATTTATCGGATTGTTCATTAAAATGCACATCTCCTATAATCGTAGTGTTATTGCCAAATGCTTTTATGTTTAGCGTAAAAGTATTATCCGGTTGTTCTGTCATTTGTATCATTCGTTATCCACTTAAATTATGATTAACTTAACTATATCAAATTTTACATCATAAACTTTCATCTTTTTTTTAATAAGATCAATTGACGTTAGTGAAAGTTAATTTCAATAGTGTTGATTATTACGATCGAATAGAATAATCTTTAACGTTATTTGAAGTATGACATTTCACGTTAGCAAAATAATTAAAATAATCTTTAAAATTAAACACACAGGAAATAATCAATGAAAAAATCATTTACAAAACTATTAGCCACTGGCGCTATGGCTTCATTAATTTTACTAAGCGGTTGTGTTAGTCAAACAAAATATAATGATTTAGAAGCGCAATATCAACAGCTGCAAGCCGCATTTAATGCAGATCAAGCACAGATTGTGTTGCTTGATGGCGAATTAAAAGTAACAATGCTTGATAAGGTTTTGTTCTCTGAAGGTGGTTTTAGATTAAACGATCAAGCAAAAAATGTGCTGGCTAAATTAGTGCCTACGCTTTCTGGCCTACAACAAACTAAAGTTATTGTGACGGGTTATACTGATAATCTACCCGTTGGTGTGCATTTAAGACGTGAAGGTATTTCATCAAACCTGGATTTGTCATCTAAGCGAGCAGATGGAGTGGTAGAATTTTTAGAGAATCAAGGTGTTAATCCTAACCTGGTTTCAGCGGAAGGATTTGGCGAAACGCATCCAGTTGCTTCAAATGATACCGTCGATGGAAGATCACAGAATCGTCGTATTGAAGTAACATTGGTAGGACCTGGCAATTAAGTTATGCCAGTAATAAATTAATGTTTTATTAAGAACATTAATGTCAACATTTATGAGGATGTTTTTATGAATACTAAAAAGTTAACTATCGGAATAACTTCTGTTATTTTGTTGGCGGCTTCTACGCTTGGTTTTGCAACTGATACAGCCAAAGTAGAAACGTCAAAAGTTGAGGCCCCTAAAGCGGATAGTTCAAAAAAGCCATTAGGTAAATTAACGTGTGAAGATTTTATAGCCGTGGAAGACATTATCAAACCGCAATACGTTATTGCTGGAAATGCTTATACGAAAGGTGGCAAGGCTAAAAATGCGGTTATTGAAGTTATTGATACCGAAACACTGGTTCCTATTCTTGTTGAAGAATGTCAAAAAGCCCCAAAAGAATCATTTTGGGCAAAGCTTAAAAGTAAATTAAAGCTCTAAGTCACTTACTGGTATTACGTGAACTACTGCGTAATGCCAGTGAATAAGACAAATTTTACAAAGATTCTATTGGGTCGCTATACACTCTATAACCCCCCGTACTTTTTTAGTAGCAGTTGATAAATCAACTGTTACTTTTGACAGGATTACGGCGCCTAAACCATTTGCAGTATAGTCTCTCAACTCGGGGCAATTTTGTAACGTAGGTTTTGCTTTTGTATGAGTTAAATAGGTGAGACTATCGTTTGTTACTGTGACAGGATCTTCATAGGTGTCAGTAAATATAACATTTCTGGTGCGAAGATCATACGCTATAAGTTCCCGATATGAAGGACCTGTTCCACTATCCAGCACCAGAAAATTATCAGTAAAAGTTAAGAAATAGCCCGCTGATACGTTCTTTATTTCAAAATCATCATTTGACACGACATAAGCACAAGGGAAAGTAGTGTTTGGACTGGTTTTGTATTTTATTAAAATAGTTGAGCCGACCGCATCAGTAAGATTTTTTTGTATTGCGAAGTATTGGCTTGAGTCATGGCATTCCAATCCTGTTGAAGCAATATCAGGTTCGGAAATTGAGGCAGTTTTATGGGTGTTTAAAAAATAAAATAGGCCAGTTGCACTCAATAGAGTAATCACTAATAACCCAACGATAATCTTTGTGTTTTTATTCATGAATTTTAAGCTACGTCGTTTGTTGTTTACAGAAAAACCAGATGTGATTTTTTTAAATCAGATGCACTGTTTTTTAGTGAGAGACTGACTTGGAAAAAAGAGTTAACACAACGACTCCAACACAAATAAAAGTAATGCCGATAAATGCAGTCAAGTTAAGTGACTGATTGTAAATAGCCCATCCAATCAACGACACCAAGGCTACGCCAACACCTGACCAAATTGCATAAGCAACACCGACGGGTACCGTTCGTAAGGTCAGTGAAAGAAAGTAGAATGAGGCAGAATAACCAATAACTACAATTAATGAGGGAGCCCAACGGGTAAATCCATCTGCTGCTTTAAGTGAAGATGTTGCAATAACTTCAGACAAGATTGCAATTGTTAAGTAAATCCAGTGCATAAATTACTAAAATACAATAAACATGTTGCGGGATATGTCCCGAAATTAGGTTAAACAAAAAACCGATTGAAATCAGCTAAGTGGGTTGTATTTTTTTTATAACCAATTTACAAGGCGTTCCACCACAAGCTATTCTTAATGTAGGCGTGTTTTAGATAAACATTAGAAATACCATTTATCAGGGTTGCTGCTGAGGACAAGGGTGGCAATCATACTTTATTGTTATTGCGGTTCTGTGTGTCGTTCAACTTAAAATGCACGAACAGTCCGCACCCGGTAGGTAAGGTTTTTATTGCTGTTTAATTGATGCCCCGTATAGAAATTTTGGAACCACGCGTTAAAACTACCGCTCTCGGTAGAGCTCCAATAGAGGTGATCGGCAAAACCACCGACCAGATTTCTGTGTTCATATAACAGTTGGAGTTCATCCTTGGTTGGCAGATGCCAGTTCAGTCGGTTAGTGCCCGTTAATTGTTTAGCGTCATGCCAAGTCGCTTTAATTGAGGCATCTTCTGAATTCGCTGCCAGGCCATGATGACCAGAAGCATCGACATAAAAAACGATACCACCGTCATGAAGAATGTCACCTAGCTTATAAGTAGAAAGCTGTTCTTTTACTGGGGTTGGTTGAAAATAATTAAGCTGATATTTTCCTTTTATGGCTTCAATAACATCGTATGCGTTTAGATTGCTGCCTGAAACGGCAACAATTTTATTAATTTCTTTTGCGGCATCGCGTCTTTCTTTGCTTAGAAGCCAGCGTGAAAACTTCTGAATATCTTTATTTTTGCCAAAATATTTTTCAATAAATTCGGCTTCGAATTGTTTTGCTATCAATTCGGCTTGATCAAAACGTTTGGTTTCCAATATTTCAAGTTTAAATGTAAAAGCCAAGTCTTTTGATAAAGTATGAAGGTTCTGATATAAATCGTTTAGACCTTTAACAAGCTCAACAGCGACTAACCAACCGGCTTCCAGTTCATTAGTGCCGTTATTTTTTGAATCTTTTTCTTCAAGATCGGGTTCGTATTGATTTTTTGTTGCTGATTGCTCTGAGGCATATTTTTTACGTTTTACTGGATCTATCAAGACTGCATAGGCTTCGTTAATTTCTTTGGTTTTTCTTATTGCTTCCTCTTTATCACCCTCATATCTATCGGGGTGGTAAATCATCATCAGTGCTTTATAGGCCGCTTTTATGACGACCATCTCTGCGCTATCAATAACACCTAATATTCTGTAAAAATCTTTTTGTGTTGCGCTCATCTTGCACCGTGAGGGATTTGATTAAAGCTAATTATTGCTTTATCAGTCATCTTTTTTAAATGGAGTCGCTTAATAAACTGTAATCTGAAGTCAGATTTTACAAAAGACACGCCGGTTCTCAAATTAAAGAGTGGGAGGCAGGGCATCTTTATGAACGGGTGTTTTTTGTTAATGGTTTTTAGCCTTTAATCGCTTTAAAGCCAATATCTGTCCGGTAATAAATATGGTTCCAATGGATGCTGTTGGCAACTTCATACGCTTTGGTTTGTGCCTCTTGAATATCGTGGCCTAACGCACAAGCGCATAAAACACGACCACCTGACGTCGTTATAGTTTCGCCAATAAATTGTGTGCCGGCATGAAATACTTTGCTGTCTTTTTGTTCTTGTGCGGGTAATCCGGAAATGACATCACCTTGATGATAGGTATCGGGGTAGCCTCCAGCCGCCAAAACAACCCCTAATGCGGCTCTTTCATCCCATTCAGTCGTGACTTTATCAAGTGCTCCTGCCAAGGCGGCTTCGCAAAGCTCGACCAGATCACTTTTCATGCGCATCATAATGGGTTGTGTTTCAGGATCACCAAAACGGCAGTTATATTCTAAAACTTTAATAGTGCCATCAGGCGCAATCATTAAGCCGGCGTAGAGAAAACCGGTATAAGGCAGACCATCGTCAGTCATACCTTTTAAGGTGGGTTCGATGACATCACGCATTACCCTGTCATAAATCTCTGGAGTGACTACCGGAGCAGGGGAGTAAGCTCCCATGCCGCCAGTATTGGGACCTTTATCACCATTATCACGGGCTTTATGGTCTTGGGATGTGGCCATCGGTAAGGCATGTTTGCCATCGGCAATCACGATAAAGCTGGCTTCTTCACCTTGCAGAAATTCTTCAATAACTACTCGGTTACCGGCTTCTCCAAACACATTGCCGGACAACATGTCTTCAACTGCGCCGATGGCTTCTTGTTCGGTTTGTGCGACGATAACGCCTTTACCGGCTGCTAAGCCGTCGGCTTTGACAACAATAGGTGCACCTTGTTCTTGGATATAGGCAATAGCCAGATTTTTATCAGTAAAGGATTGGTAATGGGCTGTTGGAATATTATGACGAATCATAAAGTCTTTACAATAAGACTTGGAGCCCTCCAATTGAGCGGCTTTAGCAGAAGGACCGAAGCATTTCAAACCTGCGCGCTGAAAGCTGTCAACAATGCCCATTACCAAAGGTATTTCAGGGCCGATGATCGTTAAATCAATAGCTTCTGCTTGGGCAAATGCCAGTAATCCTGAAATATCCTCAACAGCGATGGCTACGTTTTCAACTGAAGATTCAAGTGCTGTGCCTGGATTACCCGGTGCGACAAATACTTTTTCGACTTTAGGTGATTGTTTAGCTTTCCAGGCAAGGGCATGTTCACGACCGCCGCCACCGACTATGAGGATCTTCATATTAATACTCGTATTTTATAAAGGCAACTGTAGTTACCCAGTTCAATTTGTCAAAGGGCGATTTTGGTCGTCCAAACGTTATTCTTTGTAGTTGTTGATTAATGCCTGAAATGGCGCATCCCAGAAAAGACCATTGCTATATTATGCTCATCAGCGGCGGCAATGACTTCGTTATCACGCATAGAACCACCCGGTTGAATAATCGCGGTAATGCCGGCTTCTGCAGCGGCATCTATACCATCTCTAAACGGAAAGAAGGCATCTGAAGCCATCGCTGAGCCGGGGACGATCAAGCCTTCATCAGCTGCTTTAATGCCGGCAATTTTAGCAGAATAGACGCGACTCATTTGTCCGGCACCTACGCCGATGGTTTGGCCATTCTTGCAATAAACAATAGCATTGGATTTAACGAACTTGGCAACTTTCCAGGCAAATAATAAATCAGCCAATTCTTGTTTAGTTGGTGTGCGTTGACTAACTACTTTGATGTCATTGCTACTAATTTCACCTAAATCTTTATCCTGAACCAGAAGGCCACCGGCAATCCGTTTAAAATCAAAAGATGCTTGATTAACTAAACCCCATACGCCACATTCCAAAACCCGAATGTTTTGTTTTTCGGCTAGAACGGTTTGTGCCGCGCTACTGATTGACGGGGCAATGATCACTTCGACAAATTGACGTTTGATAATTTCAGCTGCGGTTTGCTCATCCAGTTCTTGGTTAAAAGCGATAATCCCACCAAATGCCGAGGTTGGATCTGTTGCATAAGCTTTGTTGTAGGCGGTCAGAATATCATCAGCCTCAGCAACGCCGCAGGGATTGGCATGCTTAACAATAACGCAGGTGGGTTTATCTTTAAAAGATTTTACACATTCCAGTGCTGCATCAGCGTCGGCAATGTTATTGTAAGATAATTCTTTACCTTGAAGTTGGCGTGCAGCGGCAATCGTACCCGAAGCGGGAGATTTCTCGCGATAAAAAGCTGCGTTTTGATGCGGGTTTTCACCATAACGCATGGTTTGGTTATGATAAAACTGTAGATTGAGCGTTTCTGGAAACTGAATTCCGTTGATATTACCTAAATATGTTGCAATTGCCGTGTCATAACGAGCGGTGTGTTCAAAGCTTTTTAGCGCCAAATTAAAACGCGTTGTATCTGACAGACAGTTATTAGATTTTTTGAGTTCGGCAATGGTTTCAGCGTAGTCAGTAGGGTGCACAATAATAGCGACATCTGCATGATTTTTTGCTGCGGCGCGAATCATGGTAGGGCCACCAATATCAATATTTTCAATAGCAGTTTCCAAATCGCAGTTTGGATTAGCTACCGTTTGTTCAAAGGGATAGAGATTAACAACGACCATATCGATTGGACTGATTCCGTTCTTAGCCATGATTTCATCATCAATGCCGCGACGCCCTAAAATGCCACCATGAACTTTGGGGTGCAAAGTTTTAACCCGGCCATCCATCATTTCTGGAAAACCCGTGTAATCAGATACTTCAATCACCGGTATTTTATGTTCTGCCAGTGTTTTAGCGGTGCCGCCCGTAGAAAGAATTTCAATACCCAACTGACTCAATTCCTGACAAAACTCAACGATACCTGATTTATCAGAAACGCTGATTAGAGCGCGAGTTATTTTTTTATTCATGCAGACCTTTGAGTTTTAGAATGGTTTATAGATTAGTTTGGCTTCGTTGAGACTAATTAACAGAATTTTATGAGATACCGTATTGATCGAGCTTTTTGCGCAAAGTGCTTCGACTTAAGCCTAAGGCTTTGGCTGCTTTAGTTTGGTTGTAGCCGGCATGTTCCATTGCAGCTTCCAATAAAGGTTTTTCAACTTCAGAGATGACCATCGCGTGTAAATCCACAGCGTCATGACCACTTAGTTGAGAAAGATAGTGCTCTACTGCCTGTTTGACATACACAGAAAGTGGCAAGATTGCCATTCTTTTGCTATCTAAGTTAATGATTTCGGCACTTATTTGAGATGTGTTCATATTATGCAGCACTATCAGTTGATAAAAGATTAAATGCTGAATTGATCAGCACTTGTTGCCGGGTTGGACATTGGGCTTGGTTGATATTGTATTTGGTCTCTTCGGTAATCTTACCCAGATGTTTAAAATACCAGCCGATATGTTTCCTTGCTATTCTAACACCGCTGACATTTCCATAGAAGCTATATAGTTGTTCCAGGTGATCTAAAAGTGTGTTTTGAATGGCTGAAGCTGTTGGTTTCTCTAAGGATTCGCCGGTCTTAAGAAAATAGTTAATTTCATTAAACAACCATGGGTTTCCCTGAGCAGCTCGACCGATCATAATGGCATCTGCGCCTGTCGTCGTAAGCACATGGTGAGCTTTTTCAGCAGAATCAATATCTCCGTTGGCAATAATGGGAATACTAACTGATTCCTTAACTGTTTTAATGGTTTCATATTCTGCTTGCCCATTAAATTTACAAGCTCGGGTTCTTCCATGAAGGGTTAAAGCGGCTATTCCGGAATTTTCTGCTATTTTGGCAATCTCAACTGCATTGCGGCTGTATAAATCCCAACCGGTACGAATTTTTAGGGTCACTGGAATATCAACCGCATTAACAACCGCATCCAATATTTTTTTGACTTGGACTTCGTCTCTTAATAAAGCTGATCCTGCCGCTACTGAACAGACTTTTTTTGCCGGACAACCCATGTTTATGTCGATAATTTGGGCGCCACGTTGTGCATTAAATCTTGCTGCATCGGCCATCTGTTCCGGGTCTGTGCCTAAAATTTGTACAGAGCGGATACCGGACTCACCGATATGATCGGCTTTTAAAAGAGTTCGTTTATGGTGTCGTAAGGCTGGATTTGACGCTACCATTTCGGATACCGCCAAACCTGCGCCGTATTGTTTACAAAGCTCTCTAAAAGGCCGGTCACTAATACCGGCCATGGGTGCCAGTATCAGTTTGTTTTTAAGGTGATAAGGGCCGATGTGCATAAGGCAGGTTAAAGGTGCAAGGTTGAAGGGCGATCGTTGAGGTGCTGGTATTTACCTTTCCCCTTGAACCTAACTCATTTATCAGAAGAGTCATTCCAGATTGGATTGTCCCTATCTTCAGGATCCAGTTTTGCGATGTCTTCAGGGTAAATATGCCAGAAGGACTTATCAATTTTGGCATTACTGTAACTTTCTTTTTTTTCATGAGTGAAAGGACACCACCAGTTTTCAACAATTTTCACTAAATAAGCATGCCATTCAAAAAGAGCAACACTGACCGGGCAATACCATGTGCAGTTTAATATCCAATAAAGCTTTGATTGGGCCAAGCTGAATTTAAATGAACCATCCATCGTGATTTGGTTTTTTAGATCATAGCGGTGCGAGCTTCTTTCTGGAAGAAAATCAGACAGGGTTTTAATGTTTTCACCGCCTATCATTTTTAAATGATAGTAAGTAAGGTAGGCGCTAAGAAATACAAAGGGTAATGTTAGTATTGGCAAATAAACAAGAAGCAGACCTACCGCTCTTTGCAGGACAGGAATTTGTTTGTGATTTTTGCCGATTTCAGCACGGCCGGAACATGAATCGCAGGCTTTCATTTTTTTAGGTATCCTTATTTATTTTTAGATGGTTGTTCACTTAATGGTATTTCCTGGTATTCATTAAGGAGCTGGTAAATACTCAGGCATCCTGCGCAACAAAATTTTAGCAGGCCATCAGTTGTGTTAAGAGTAAAGCTTTTCAAAACTGCTTTTTGTCCGCAAAGAGTACAAGAGTTTTCATATTCTATAATGGGCATTAACCTGTCTCAACGATTTTATAAGCTGGATGAGACGGAGCAAAAGAAAGTTTTTAAATAATCTGTTTCAGGCGATGCCGGATCAATTGGATGGTCAGGTCCTTGTCCGCCGCTAGCAAAAAATACTAAATGACGATCGATATGTCGCCCAGATCCCCGTAAAATTTCATGCAGATTTTCACGGCTGAGGTGAAATGAGCAGGAAGCAGAAATTAGAATGCCGTTCTTGGATAATACCTGAAGTGCAAGATGATTTAATCTGCGATAAGCCTCGTAACCTTGTTTGAAATCTTTTTTTCGTTTAATTAACGCAGGTGGATCGAGAACAATAATATCATAAAGTTCGTTATTTAGGCGGGCTTGCTTTAAAAATTCAAAGACATCACTACGCACAAAATGCATTTTTTCGTCAACCTGATTGAGTTGAGCGTTTTCCTGCGCTAGAGCCAATGCCCCTTCAGAAGCATCAACACAGGTTACCTCAGAGGCACCGGCAATAGCGGCAGGAATACCCCAGGCGCCGGTGTAGGAAAATAAATCCAGTACCCGCTGGTTTTTTGAAATAGACGCCAACAGTGCTCTGCTGTTTCTGTGATCATAAA
Source organism: Methylococcales bacterium (assembly GCA_026399095.1). Taxonomy (GTDB): domain Bacteria; phylum Pseudomonadota; class Gammaproteobacteria; order Methylococcales; family Methylomonadaceae; genus Methylobacter_C. Next base: position 33,527 of record JAPLRP010000085.1, read on the forward strand.
ACCAGCCAGTTTTTTGACCTTCCAGAATATCTATTTTAAATTTAGCGTTATTTTCTTCAATGATGACTGTGTCAGGGAGTTCGCCGTAAACCACTTCAGATTCAAGACTTAAGCCCTCTAGTTGCCGCTGACTGTTATCATTTTTAAGAACGATGGCCACTGGGCTTAATAACTCAACCAGTGCGGAAATTAATGCTTCTTTACGTTGCTCAATGCCGGCAGTCGTTATCTGCACTGATAATACGGCGCCAAAGCGATCAATAACCAAGCCGGGTAAGCCGTCACTTTCACCAAAAACCAAGCGATAATAAGGTTTGTCAAACAATTTTTCACGCAAAGAAAGCGCGTTAGTCAGGCGTTCTTTAAAAAAATTAACGCCACATTTTAGATTAGGCTTTCTTGATAACAGCCGTGCACAAATCAGGGTTTGCGGATTAATATAAGCCGTCCCCATGATTTTTCCATCATCACTTTTAACCTGAACAAGGTCTCCCGCTGTGAATTGTTCTAACGCTGTTTTTTTTGTATCAACTTCATTGCTAAAAACCCATAAATGGCCTTTGCGTAGGCGTTTGTCTTCGTTCTTTTTTAAGTATATTTCAGGTAGTGACATGTTTAATAGATATTTTTTAATTAAGGTTGATGGAAGCAAAGAGCTAGCGCTTAATGCCATCAAGTCTGATCCAGTCTTCTTGCTGAACTAAAGGATTAAAAATTATATGGTGCTGATAAGCGATTATAACCGCTTCAGCTTGTTCGTATAGAATACCTGATAATACCAACTGACCACCGGTAACAACTAAAGCACAGATCTGCTCGGACATGTCTATTAAGGGGTTTGCCAGAATATTAGCCAAAACAATATCCGCCTGAATGGCGGTAAATTGTTCAGGTAAATAGCAGTTTATTTTATCTTGCACATTATTTTTTAAAGCATTGCTTTGGGTGGCGGTTATGGCTTGCGGATCAATATCGACACCGTGTGCGACTTTAGCGCCCAGCAATATCGCGGCAACCGCTAATATGCCCGAGCCACAGCCATAATCAATGACTATTTTGTCGGTTAGGTCATGGCTGGCTAACCATTCCAGGCATAACGCTGTCGTTGGGTGCGTGCCTGTGCCAAAAGCAAGACCGGGATCGAGTGTTAAGCAAACTGTACCGGGTTCGTTTTGTTCCTGATCTGTTGGGCATACCCAAAGTTTATCGGCAAATCTCATGGGCTTGTAGTATTCCATCCAAGCACGTTCCCATTCTTGATCATCAACGGCTTCGTATAGCCAAGTATGTAACTCACCTTCCATAAACTGACGTAAAACTTGAGCTTTAATTAACTCCGGATCAGCATCGAGTTCGTAGAGAGCAATAACCTGAGTGTTACTCCATATCTTGGTTTCACCAATAGCCGGTTCGTAAACCGGTTCGTCTTCAGCATCCATATAAGTAACGGATACAGCACCCAGATGGCTAAAAAAATCGGCTAGTTGTGGAGCAGTGTCTTCAGTGGTGATAACGGAAATTTGATGCCAGGCCATAATATAGATGCTTTGTTTGAGGATGATTTGTTGGGTTAGGCGATAGCCGAAACCCAACATTTGGAGCTTTAATGTGTTGGGTTTCGGCTATCGCCTAACCCAACCTACGCGACTGGCTTTTTCTTCGGGTCCTTCGTGGCGATATACCCTTAAGTTGTTGCTACTTAATGAATACCCAGCTTTTTTTCCAGATAATGGATGTTTTGTTGGCCTATTCCAAAAGCACTGTCATTCATAATATCTTGTTGAAGCGGGATGTTGGTTTTAATGCCGTCTATGATAATTTCGCTAAGTGCGGTATTCATTCGGGCAATCGCACTCTTACGGTCTTCACCATGAGCAATCAGTTTGCCTATCATAGAGTCGTAATAAGGCGGCACTTTATAACCATTGTAAATATGCGTTTCACAGCGAATACCAGGACCACCGGGCATGTGAAATTGATCAATGGTGCCGGGGCAGGGCATAAAGGTTTTGGGATCTTCTGCATTCAAGCGGCATTCAATGGCATGGCCGGTTATTTTGACTTGATCTTGCGTAATAGACAGCGGTTCGCCGGCAGCAATACGCAGTTGCTCTTTAACAATATCAAAGCCTGTGACCATTTCCGTGACAGGATGTTCTACCTGAACGCGAGTGTTCATTTCTATAAAATAGAACTCACCTTTTTCATACAAAAATTCAAAAGTTCCTGCGCCTAAATAGCCGATATCAACACAGGCTTTTGCGCAACGTTCACCAATAGTTTTACGTTGTTCTTCGGTGATGCCGGGAGCAGGTGCTTCTTCAACTACTTTTTGATGGCGTCGTTGCATGGAACAATCACGCTCACCTAAATGGATGGCGTTGCCGAAGGAGTCCGCCATGACTTGAAATTCAATATGACGTGGATCTTCGAGAAATTTTTCCATGTATACGGTAGGATTCCCAAAAGCACTACCTGCCTCAGCTTTAGTCATCGAAATCGCATTGATAAGCGCTGATTCTGTATGAACCGTGCGCATGCCTCTTCCACCACCACCACCGGCTGCCTTGATAATAACCGGATAACCAACTTCTCGGGCCATCATGATGTTTTTTTCGTCATTGTCTGACAAGGGGTCGTTATTTCCTGGGACGCAAGGTATGCCGGCAGCCAGCATGGCTTTTTTTGCAGAAATTTTGTCACCCATCATGCGGATAGTTTCTGCATTCGGGCCAATAAATACAAAGCCGCTTTGTTTTACTTTTTCAGAAAAATCAGCATTTTCTGATAAGAATCCATAACCTGGATGAATTGCTTCTGCATCAGTGACTTCCGCAGCACTAATGATCGCAGGAATATTGAGGTAGCTGTCTGCAGAAGCGGCGGGTCCAATACAGACCGATTCATCTGCAAGCCGAACATGCTTAAGGTCTCGGTCCGCTTCAGAATGAACAGCGACCACTTTAATGCCTAATTCTCTACAAGCACGTAAGATGCGTAAGGCGATTTCACCACGATTGGCGATGACTATTTTATCAAACATAAGATTTCCGCTGATTATTCAATGATGAATAAAGGTTGACCATATTCAACCGGCTCAGCATTTTCAACCAATATTTTGGTAATAGTACCGCTTTTATCCGCTTCAATCTGATTAAGAATTTTCATGGCTTCTATAATGCACAAGGTATCGCCGGCCATGACGGATTGACCAACTTCTACGAATACTTTGGTGCCAGGCGATGCGGAACGATAAAAAGTACCCACCATCGGTGATTTAACAACATGGCCGGTTATTTTTTCTTCAACGACTGTTGGTGCTGCAGCAACTAATAGTGGTGCTGGTGCTGAGGGCACTTGTGCATAAGCTATTGGAGCTGGTGCGGCTGAATAGCGGCTAATGCGAATGGCTTCTTCACCTTCTTTAATTTCTATTTCGGCAATGTCTGATTCTTCGAGAATTTCGATGAGTTTTTTTATTTTTCTAATATCCATTGTCTAAGGTCTCTCGGTTAGTATCTGATGAGCGGCTTCTAAGGCCAGTTCGTATCCTGTTGCACCTAATCCACAGATAACGCCGGTAGCAATATCCGAGAAATAGGAATGTTTTCTAAAAGGTTCACGTGCATGGACGTTTGATAAATGAACCTCAATAAAAGGGATTTTGGTTGCCAGCAAGGCATCGCGAATAGCGACACTGGTATGAGTGAAAGCCGCCGGATTGATGATAATAAAATCAACCTGATTTTCATAAGCTTGATGTATCAATTCAACAATTTGATGTTCGGCATTATTTTGATAAAAAGCGAGGTCATGCTTTAACTCGGCTGCTTTTTTTTCAAGGGATTCACGGATGTCAGCTAGCGTTTTATTACCATAATGGCCGGGTTCACGAACACCCAGTAAGTTTAAATTTGGGCCATTTAAAACGGTAATAGTCGCCATTTATTTTTGATTTAATGCTGAAGAGTTAAAAGTCGCAATTTTACCGTGTTTAGATTTTTTGTCCAGATATTATGCTTTTAACAAAAGATAGCAACAGGATAGGTCTTATTTAGAGCCGGTTCTTAACTTATACAAACAATCTGCAGCTTGATTGTTGCTTATTTTCGGGTTCTATAATCAGATGCAGGCTTTTAAGTGATTAGCAGAATAGAGTAATAACTAAAAGGTACGGTATTTATAATACAGGAAAATTTTATTTACCTAAATAACCGACATCTTTACCAAACGGTAAAAGAGATATTTGGCTATTTCAGCGGTGGATAGATAAAGCATAACAATCAAGAGCAGCAGGCCGACTAAAGACAGCGGTAAGGGTACAAAGCCCACCAGCGGTGCCAAAGGCGTATAGGGTAATGTCACAGTGAAGGCGACAACGGTTAAGGTTGCCGCCACCAGATAGTTGCCGGGGCGGGTTTTAAAGAAAGGACGACTGCTACGCACTACAAACACAATCATCGCTGCCGAAACCACCGATTCTAAAAACCAGGCGGTACGAAATTGCTCGGTAGAAACATCCAATATTAACAATAAGCCAAACGTCATATAATCAAATATCGAGCTGACAATACCAAAGGTAATCATAAATTTACGAATAAACTTGATATCCCAGCGCCTAGGTTGCGAAACCATTTGAGCATCAACATTATCAGTAGCGATGGTCATTTCGGGGAAATCAGTCAGTAAATTGGTCAACAATATTTGTTTGGGTAACAACGGTAGAAAGGGCAAAAACAAAGAAGCACCGGCCATACTGAACATATTGCCAAAGTTAGAACTGGTAGCCATAAAGACATATTTTAACGTATTCGCAAAAGTCATCCGCCCCTCTCTTACGCCTTGTACCAACACACACAAATCTTTTTCCAGCAGGACAATTTGAGCCGTTTCCTTGGCGACATCCGCCGCGCTATCGACTGATATGCCGACATCTGCGGCATGTAAGGCGGATACATCATTAATACCATCCCCCAAGTAACCGACGACAAAACCGGCTTTTTTTAAAGCGAGGATAATACGCTCTTTCTGATTGGGCTCAATTTCGGCAAATAAATTAACCTCGGCTACCTGATTGATGAGTGCTAAATCACTCATCTCGCGAATTTCCGGTCCGGTCAGTATTTCATGCTCCGCAATGCCCAGCTGCTTACTGACGGTCTTGGCTACCAGTCGGTTATCGCCCGTAATAATTTTTAGCGTAACCCCTAGGTCTTTTAGTTGATTGATGGTTTCCGTGCAGCCCGCTTTAGGTGGGTCGAAAAATACCAAAAAGCCCAGAAAACAGAGATTACTTTCATCGGTTTTATCCAGATCAGTTTGTTTGGGTAATGACTTATAGGCCAGACCCAAGGTACGAAAGCCTTGTGTGCTCAATACTTCATAACGTTGCTCGATATGAGTAAGCTCTTGGTCAATTGGAACCAAAGAGCCATCACTCATTTCTACCTCAGAGCAAATTCCTAAAATAGCGGTTAAAGCACCTTTTGTCACTAAAATAGTGCTACCTTGATCTGACAGCAACAGGCTTAAGCGTTTGCGATAAAAATCGTAAGGGATTTCCGCAATTTTTTCACAGCCTGTTAAATCAAACGGCCTATATTGCCGGATTGCTTCATCAATAGGGTTGCTAAAACCGGTTTCATAAACCGAATTAAGATAAGCATAGCGAGCCACTTTGTCGCTAGCCTTGCCTGATAAATCCAAGGTGCCCTGGAGATGAACAATACCCTCTGTTAGCGTACCGGTTTTATCCGAACACAATACATTCATGCTGCCAAAATTTTCTATGGAAGCCAGTTGTTTAACAATCACTTTTTGTTCAGCCATTCGCTTGGCACCATGAGCCAAATTAACACTGATGATGGCGGGTAATAACTGGGGTGTTAAGCCAACGGCCAATGCCAGCGCAAATAAAAATGATTCAATAACCGGTTTGGCAAGGTAAACATTGATGGCAAAAATAAGGATGACCAAGGTTAAAGTAACTTCCATAAGCAGATAACCAAAACGTCTCACACCACGTTCAAATTCTGTTTCTGGTGCTTTAAGTTTGATACGTATCGACAGTTTGCCAAATTCCGAAGACTGACCTGTTGCGATTACAATGGCGGTTGTTCTGCCACTTTGCACATGGGTTCCCATCCACAAAGCGTTGGTGCGTTGGCTTAATGGTGTATTTGCTGGTAATACACCGGGTTGTTTTTCGACTGGATAGCTTTCACCGGTTAATATGGCTTCATCAACAAACAAATTATCTGACTTAAGCAGTAAACAATCCGCCGGAATAACATCGCCTGCTTTAAGCAAAATGATATCCCCGGGAACCAGGTTATCGCTGGGAATTTCTGAGGCAACCCCATCGCGCATGACGCAAACGGTGATTTGCACTATCGCCAGTAATTTTTTGATGGCATTGGCAGCGCCTTTCTCTTGCCAGAACCCCAAACAGCCACTGATTAACACGATCGTTAATATGATGGCCGCATCTAAGCGTTCATTTAAAAAAAACGATAAGCCGGTGGCGAACAGCAAAATCAGAATGATGGCGCTTTTAAACTGAGCCAAAAACAGCCGTATATTGCCATTTTTGTGTTTATTATTTAACTGATTAGCACCGTAGCGTTTTATACGCCGACAGGCTTCTTCATTTCCCAATCCTTTAGGGGATGTTTTTAGTTGCTTGAATTGCTGCTGTGTGGAAATACTCCAGAAAGCGAAACTCGTTTCCTTATTGACGGGTTTAGTGAAGACTGCCATTGATGATCTCTTAGGATATAAAAAGATATTCAAGCATAGGGGCAGTCAACAAAAAACGTCGGCAACTCAGGTTTTTGAAAAGCATTGGCCGCTTAACTGCTAAGCAGGATGAACTTCTGCTTCCACACGATTTTTGGCCATTATAAAAGCCGTATGGGGCACATATAAAAGGTCGGCAATTTTTCTAACCAAATATTCTTCGTTAATATCCAATACGCCATCAATAAAAGCAATTTTCCAAAGCGACTCAATTAAGGCAACTTTTTGCTCTTGACTGTATTCTTTATTGATTAAAGACGTAAACTGAAAATAATCAGTTGCCTGAACTCTTTGTCTTTCAGCCAGCACTAATAGCGCATCAGTTTGCTCAGTTGTTAAGGAAAAATTCTGATGAATCAGCGAGACAATCACCTCAAGTTCTAAGGCTTCAACTTTATCGTCCATATACATCATTTCCAAAAACAAGGCGACAGTAGCCAGTTGCAGCTTTTGTTCAGTGGACTCTGTCGGTGCGTTTAGCGCAAGGTGTTGTTCAAAAAAAAGTTTGATCTGGTTTAGCATAATAAAAAAACTCTGGTTAAATCAAAATAAAAGAAAAAATTAAGTCCAATCATCGTTGTTATCATCAGCGCTGTCGTCATCCCAAGAGGATGCGTCTGCAATACCAAAGTCAGTGCCACCCATATCATCATTGTCGGCAACATGATCAGCTCCGCCCCAAGGCGACGAATCCGGTAAGGTATGATCGGTATTGACATTATTATCTTTGCCATTGCCATCGATAAAGTGATGCATCAGCGCTTCACCCGCCACGACACCTGCACCCAAAGCCGCACCGGTAGCCAAATTACCCATCAGGCCGGAGCCCATGCCACCCGCAGATGGTTGCCCCATCACTGAGCCCGCTGCATTGGTACCGACAGGCGGTATATTTCTGCCGGAAATATTACCCGCATAGTTATTGGCAGGAACAGCATTTGAGTTGCGCTGACGTAAAAATACGATTAACAAGATAATAAAACTAAGGCCTAAAACAAACAGAAGCACAGGCATCCACTCTTTTGCGTTGCCGGGTAACGCTTGTCCGGCAATAGCAGGCTGTATCGAGTTGTTTGAGGTGCCAGCAATAAGGCCTTTAAGCTTTTGTAGGGTCTCTGGTTTAACAAAGGGCAGGCCGGGTTGTAATTGTTCAGCCTTACTTAATTCAACACTGGCGTTACTATATTGACCTTGTTTTGCCAATAATTCCGCCTCTACAAAATGCGCTTTGGCACTGTTTGGATGATCGCTCAGCACTTTGTCCATCATAGACTGGGCCTCGGCAAATTTACCTGCTTCTGCCGCCAAATAAACGTCATGCATCGTAGCATCGGCTTCAGCAAAGCTGGGTGTGGTAAAGCCTAGCGTCAAGAACAGGACAGCAATATTAATTAAACCGCGTGATAACATGGATTGGACTCCTCATTTTTTTAGTAGGTAAATACCTAAAAGCAACTTATGGCCCACAAGCGACAACGCTAGCTGGTTCAGGCCCCAAAGACAAGTTGACCATAAAATTCTATTCCGCAATAGGTGTAATCAACCTGCTATAAATTAATTTAGGTTCAAAACAACCGGTTTGTTAGTAAATGACAAACTGGAGGCGACTATTGTAACTAATAGAGCGTTCGATTAGTGGGATTATTGTCTGATGAAAGGCAGAGTAATGTGATCGGCGGGTCGATCTGATACTTTTTAATGGCTCTTGAGTAACATTAAATAGTAATAATTCGAACATATCGCTATTAATCGTCTAGTTTTACGCATACAGAATATCTGTTTGCTTTGGGTGGCACTCCACACCCAAACTTTGTTTTTCAACAAAGCACGCGGTACGTTTTAACAA